>CADAPW010000117.1 GCA_902789915.1 uncultured Bacteroidia bacterium
GTCTTGAACAGGATCGGTCATGCCAGGATAATAGCTAATCTTTGCACCATAGTAGTTGCCTTCAAAGGGAAGCTTCTTCATTTGGTTCTCGGTATAGCCATTTTCTTGCAGATACTCCTTCGTTCCGAAGATACTATCGGTCAAAAGGCCGATTTCATGAAGATGTTCGGGACCAGCGGCCTTAATCACTTGATTGCGGAAATGCTTCATCTTCTCGGAAAGCTCGTAAGCCTTACCACCATTGCCCGGACCTTCGGGGTTACCCATCATGATTTCAGTGGGTTGATTGTAACCGTCTCTCGACTTCACCTTTGAGGTGTTGAGGTCGTAAATGGTACGGCCGTTCATCGTGGTATTACCATTCTTCAACAAACCTCTATTGAGAGCCTCGCTGGCAGCTTCTTCATCGGTAGTAGCCTTAGGGATTTCAACTTGCTTCACCAAATCCCATTTCAGGGCTTCGACGTAGTTGATGAACTCCGTGGCTTCTTCTCCCTTCTCCTCGTCCAGTCCATACTGCTCTTCAAAAGCGGCATATTTCTGGGCAATCTGGTTCGAGAGTGTAATATTGGTGGTTTGGACACCGGTATTCACAGTGTCGAAGGCATCGAGGATGTCCTTCGAGACATTCATTGCTAACAAGGCAGTATAGACCAGGTACATCATACCGATCATTTTCTGTCTTGGGGTTTCTTTGTAGCCTGCCATAATTCTTACTCCTTTTCTAAGTTATACAATCGCTTTGAGTAGTAGAATTATGCCTTGATATTCATTGCTGACAACATTCCACCATAGACGTTGTTCAAAGCGGTCAAGCGCTGTGACAACTGAGTCAACTGCTGGTTGAGTTGACCGGCGTTCTGTGAGGAAGCGTTGAGGTTATCCATGTACTTGTTCATAGTTTCGGTCAACTTCTTGCTGGCAGCCGAAGTCTGCTCGGCACCCTGCAGCTGCAACTCGTAGATGGAGTTGAGTGAAGTCATGCTGCTGGCCACCTTCTTGATGGTATTGCCATCGAGGGCGCTGAAGTCGAGCTTGCCCAAGGAATCGGACAACTTCTGATTGGTTTGGATATAGGCGTTCGAGAAGTCGGCGATGGACTTCGTGGCACGATCCATAGCGGCGGCGTAGTTGGTGGTAGCGGCCATTGCGTTGGAGATGTCGGCCATCTGACCAGCGTTTTCAGCCAGTTTGTCGATGCCTCTTCCAAGTTTCTTGAAGGTATCTTCGGAGACATTCATCTTTTCAAGCATCTTGCTCAGCATGGCATCTTCAGCGCTAGTAAGATTGCTGGCAGAAGAACCGCCATTAGTAGTGGCAAACTGAGTGTGCGTCTTTCCATCCCATTCCTCATCGAGTTCAACGAAAACGTTGTCCCAAGCATATTCGACATGTTGAGGCTCGAAGGCCGACATAAAGAAGATCAATGCTTCGATACCCAGACCGAGAGCCAACATGAAGTCAGCACCAGGAATGTGGGTCAGCTTGAAGTAAGCACCGATCATAACCACGGATGCACCCCAACCATAGAGGTATCCCATAAAGGTTTTGAACTTTCTCGAAGTGAGGAATTGTTGGAATTTGCTAAGTTCTTTCTTTGCCATGACAATTTGAATTTTAGATGATTTTTTTATTTTATTAATTAATTGATTTCTTATGATTTATCTATAAACCCTTGACATTCTCGGGTTGTCGCCCTTATTGCGGCCCAGATAAGGTTGGATGCAGCGGAAGCCAGTGTAGCAGTTGGCCGAATCCTGATATTGGTAATCGCGGGTGGTGACTTGCATATAGTAGGAGATGTCCTTCCAGGAACCACCACGGACAACCTTACGCTTCATGACCGGCGGGTCGTCGATCTTTGCGTTGTAGGTGTAGTTGGGGTTCATGTCCCAAGTGAAGTTGTAGGAGTTGGGGTCGTAAGCTGTGTTGGTCCATTCGGCAACATTTCCAGCCATGTCGTAGAGACCCCAGCCATTGGGCGGGTAGCAGCCCACGACGAGGGTACGCAGGCCACCGTCGGCGAGGTAGTTGCCTCTTCTCGGCTTGAAGTTGGCAAGGAAGCAACCCTTTGCGTTGGCAGGGTTAGGACCACCCCACGGATAAGGATTCAGCATCTTGCCGCCACGAGCCGCCCATTCCCATTCGGTTTCGGTGGGAAGACGGAACTCCGAAGCGTCGGCGTTCTTTCTCGTGCGCAGGTAAGCGTTGAGCAATTCTGTACGCCACACGCAGAAAGCACGAGCCTGTTGCCAGGTGACACCCACCACCGGATAGTTGTCGTAGGCGGGATGCCAGAAGTAACGTTCTGTCATCGGGTCGTTGAATGAATAGCTGTAGTCGTGGATCCAGCAAAGCGTGTCGGGGTAGACATTGATTACCTCGGCACGGGCATAGACCGAACGATCGCTGTATCCCTGCTTACGGTTCGACCAAGCGCCCTTTCTGTCGACATTAATGCCGGCGTCGGCTTCGCCAATGGAATAGTCATTGCCCGTCAGTTTATCTTCGGCAAAATCCTTCTTGGCGGCAGCAACCATGTCGAACCAATAATATGAATAATACAATTTTCTTGCGTCAATTTCCTTTCTGCGGAAATATCTCTCGGTTTCGGGCAGATACATAGGCTCAAGGGCCTCACGAATATCTTGCTCCTTGCTGTTCCAATCGAGTTTTTCCTTCCAGTTCAGCCTCGGAGGATCGTACACCTCACCTGTCTTGCTTTCGGTGATGGCATATCTTTCCGGGAAATTATCGGCAAGAATTCTTCTTGCGATGGAGTCTCTCACCCAATACACGAACTGGCGATATTCGTTGTTGGTGATTTCAGTTTCGTCCATAAAGAAGGCCGATACCGACACTGTCTTGGGTTCATTCAGGTAAGAGCCTGTAATGTCCTCACCACCAACACCCATCGTGAAACTCCCTTGGGGAACAAAGACCATCCCGTAAGGGTCGGGCTGATTAAAGGTTTTGTTGGACTTTCTCACTCCAACCAACTCGCCTTGATTTGAATTACCACAGCTTGCAAGCAGCAGCGCTATGGAAAATACGAACAGTAGTTTTTTCATCTTCTTGACAATGATATAATTACTATTTTTATTTATTTATTCTCTCTTCAATTCCGTCATACCGAAAGTGTCTATTTCTTGTGACGGTTTAGAATTAAAAACCGCCAAAATTAGAAAATATTATGTATCGGCAACCTATTTTTTTTACTTTTTTGCTATTTTTTTATTCTCAATGCGATTTATTCCGAATTAAAATGACCATGTTTTTCCCAAAAATCATCATAGATATCTTACGCTCCGGTAGTCCCTCGGGTTACGGTCGAGGTCAAGCTTGAAACAGTAACTCAATGCCACTTCATGTGAGCCTGGCACATTCAGACCCATAATATTAATATCGTACGCGTATGCAATGGTTATGTCCTTAAAGGTGACTCCCGCCATCAGGCCAACGGACTCTTGAGGACGGTAGTTGACACCGAACGAGAAGAGGTTGTTGTAGATAAACTTCACGCTGGCGTTGACTTGGGTGGAGGCAATGTCACTCATCACACTCACAGAAGGGACAAACGTGAATCTCGGCAAATCCTCAAACTGGAAGGGCCATCCTGCGAACAGATATAAGGTCCTATCGGTGACAAAACTGGCGCTGCTTTCCGAGTTGTCGCTTAATGCCTTTGTCATGCTCTCAAGCACATTGACAACCGAGAAACCCACATAGACCGACTCGGGAATCTGCCAGAAAACACCCACGTTGAAATCGAACAGCAGGTCACTCTCGTCACCCAATCCTTGAAGTAACGGATCACCCTCGCTGCCAGGATGCAGTTGGGAGAAGTCGACAGAACGGTTCACCAACGAACCCGCCAAGCCAATACCCAAAGTGGAACCGCCCAAATCAAGGTGGAAAGAATAACCCAAGCCTATATTGACATCGTTCTCGAATCCGATATGATCCTGCATCACCGAAAAGCCAAGGCCGCCGTGCAACACCCTAAGCGGCATATCGCCCGACAATAGGAAAGTTTGCGGGGCGACTTTGTTGCCATCGGCATCGACGAAGCCAGCCCATTGCTGACGATACAATCCCATCAGATTAATGCCCTCGCTCATTCCCAAGAAACCAGCATTGGCGTAGGCGTAGGAATTGGTGTAGTTGGTGAAAATTGGTGCTTGCTGGGCAAAGGCACTACTCGTCATCACGACCGTGACCAACACAAGGAGAAGATGCTTTATTTTGCTATTCAATTGCAACATCATTGACGGAATTGAAGCCGCTAAAATACAAAATAAGTATTTATCGGGACAAATTAATTTGAAAAATTTACCTGAAGAGCCTGATAATGTCATTGCCGTTGGCCAAGATGACCAGACCCAAAACGATGACCAAGCCCACTGTTTCAGCCACTTCCATGAACTTGTCTGAGGGTTTGCGTCGCGTAATGATTTCGACCAGCAAGAAGAGGATGTGACCGCCGTCCAAGGCCGGAATGGGCAGGATGTTCATCACGGCGAGGGCGATGGAGAGAAAGGCAGTCATGCGCCAGAAGATGCTCCAAATCCATTGATCGGGGAATATCTTGCCGATGCTGATGAAGCCACCCACGCTCTCGTAAGCCTTGGTCTTGGGCGTGAAGATGAGTTTCACCTGCTTCCAATAATCACCCAACTCGTCAAAAGTCTTGGAGAAACCGGCAGGGATGGCCTGGAAGAAGGTGTATTCCTTTGTTTCAATCTCAAAATAGTCAGGCAGATAGGTCCTGCAATAGGCACCAATCACGCCCTCTTCGGTGAGATGCATGGCCAAGGCGACCGTGTCGTTGCCGCGCAACACCCTGACCTCAATATCTTGATTCTTGAACCGTTTGATATTCTTTACAAAATCTTGATAGTAAGGCGTTTCTATCTCATTAATGCCAATAATGGCATCGCCTTCCTGAAGTCCGCCCGCCTCGGCGACGGAGTTTTCCATCACTGCCTCGACGACGAACGGGAAGCGATATGAGATGAAGTTGGCATCCTGTTTCTGTAACAGTTTCGTGAGGGCATCCTCGGGCAAATTAATCAAAGTGTCTTTCCCGTTTCGCTCCACCTCTATCGTCTGAGCCTTTTCAAGGATAATCTGCATCGGGATTTCCTGGAAATTCTCAATGTAATTGCCATCGATGGCCAAAATCTTGTCGCCGTCGCGGAGGCCGAATTCATAACCCAAACTATCGACGCTGATACCGAATTTGTTCACTTCGGAGGTAGGCAGATACTGTTCGCCTTCCTTGGTGAGCAGGCCGATGTAGATAACGAAAGCGAGGAGCACATTCATAGTCACACCCGCAATCATGATGATAAAACGCTGCCAGGCAGGTTTGGAGCGGAACTCCCATTCCTGCGGCGGCTGTTGCATCTGCGACTTGTCCATCGACTCGTCGACCATGCCGGCAATCTTGTTGTAACCGCCTAGCGGGAACCATCCGATGCCATATTCCGTCTTGTCGCTGCGGCGCCAGTCGTCCTCAGGCAAGGTGCTGAGATCGATAGGTTCATAGTTTTTCTGTTTCTTGCCTGCCGCATCACGATATTCTGTGACGGTGTATTTATCGGGGTCGTTTTTCGCGAAAAACTTGAAGCGCCACTTGCCGTTCACCTTTTTGCAGCGGAAAATCGAGAAACCCCAATCGAAGAAGAGGTAGAACTTCTCGACACGTGTCTTGAAGGCCTTGGCCGCAAGGAAATGGCCCAACTCGTGGATAAATATCAGAATGGAGAGGGAGAGGAAAAATTGCAATACCTTAATTAATATAGTCATTGTTTGCTGTTGAATTGTTTATTGTTTAACTGTTTAATTGTTGACGTCGGGATGATTTAGGGTCATATATTCAGCGGGATTAATGGCGATGCCGTTGTGCCACAGTTCGAAATGCAGGTGCTCTGTCGTTTCGGCGTCGCCCGAGCCACCCAAAATGGCGATGGCCTCGCCCGCCTTGACGTAGTCACCTTCTTTCTTCAACAAGGTGGCGTTGTGCTTGTATATGGAGAAGTAGCTGTCCTCATGCTGTATGCCAATGCAATAGCCATCGTTGATGCTCCAAGTAGAGAATACCACGGTGCCGTCCAAGGTGGCGTTGATAATCTGGTCACCGTCGGAGGCAATGTCGACACCATAATGGCCGCGGTCGGGACCGTATGCATTGATGACAGTACCGTTGAGCGGGACAAAGAAGTTTTTCACCAGTGAGCTGGGCTTGGTGGGCGGCAGGTAGTCGTCGCCAAACAGGTTGTAGTGGTCCTGGGCCTCATATTCGGCGCGCAGTAGGCTGTCTTGCACCGATTTCTTCAACGTGATGGTGTCGGTGACACCCTTTGGCAGGGGCTCATAAATGCTCAGCGTGGCCAAAGCGCTATCGGCGGCAAAGTCGTAGCCTTCCACGATTTTCTTCATGTTTTCAAAGTAGACATCCCGCTTCATCATCTCCCTTTCGAGCGAGTCGGCACGGAGATTAAGTTGGTACACCTCACGGTTGAGCTTGGTGTCGGTGTAGCCGGGAATGTATTCGCGCAGCGGCGTAAAGGCGATGATGAAGGTGGTGATGACAATGAGTAACAAAGCGATGCCGAGGATGACCAAAATGAGATTGAGCAGGTTAAGCCTGAATTTGAGCATGGTATGCCCCGTTTCGTCATGCGACATCGCGAAGTCATACTTGCGGTTGAGCTTCTTGAGCGAGAGCCACCTGCGCAGCCTTGCCATTGTTATCGTCCTATCTTTTTTGTTTTCGGCCATTTTCTGGGATTAATGGGGTATTAATAACCTGCAAAAATAGAAAAAATTGCATTATGAAACGAAAAAAGGCCAACTACTTCCGCAGTCAGCCTTTTGCTCGTTTTGAAAAGGAACCCCTATTCTTTCACCACTAACCGCGCCGCATGGCTTTTTCCCTCCGCATCCGAGATGCGTAGCAGATAAACGCCTTCCGACAGACCTTCCACACTGATTTCATTTGAGTTCCGCACAGTCTTCACCATCTGGCCCAAAGCATTATAAACCCAAACCTCATCAGCCTCAACCCCCTCAATGCGAACAACCCCGCCGACAGGATTGGGATAAACCATCAATAAAACAGCGCACTCGCCATTTTCGCCAACAGCCTCAATACCGTCCTCGAACATCGGGATATAGTAAGGCTCATAGACTGGCTTCCAATGTTTATAAATTGATGGGCTTTCCTGCATGTCCACCCAAGCGTTGAGGGCATCCACCATGATGTCAGTCGAAGTGGAGCCTACCATCACGTTTGTTTCCAACTGGCAGGGTCCGGTAGGAACAAATTCCGCACATTCCATGGCTAAACCCTGATTGTCGCCGAAAAGCCCTGCTTGTCCGTAGTTGTTCCAAATATGGCCA
>CADAPW010000118.1 GCA_902789915.1 uncultured Bacteroidia bacterium
ACGCCCTTGTCGACGGCAATGACGGCCCGCGTCTTCAGCTTCCGTTTCGAGCGGATGACCTTGATGTTTTTCGAGGGATGCGTCTCAAACCAACCGTAAGGGTTCACAAACTGGCCGTTTTCGTCGGTCTGCCCAATATGCTGCACATAATCAGGGATTTCTTTTAAGCCTTCCTCCTTGCAGAGCACCAAGATAAAGCTGTATTCGCCCACGCGCGGATTACGTTTCCAGCGGTGGTTCACGTCACCATTGTTCCTGCTATCGCTGATGACCCAAAGGGCATCCAGATAGAGTTGTTCGTCCACACTACAGCCATTATTCTTCGCCTTCTCCACTATGCTGTTGTACCATTCCGGCACGTTGTGGATGGAATTAATGACCTGTTGGATATGTTCAGGGCTGAAACTGTTTTCGGAGAGGTCAGCGCCGTAGTAACACTTCTCGTCGCGTGGGTTGCCCACGATGCGTAAGGCGTCTTTCGTGCGGTGGTGCTCAATGGGTTTGAATCCGATGCTCACGTCCTCCCAACTACCATAGAAATTCTCATTGGCAAGCGGCAAGGTATCAGCGAACTTGTAACTTTCGTTCTGGTAGTAAATCTTATAGTATTTATACTTTCTCGACAGCGTGAAAAAGCGGAACTCAAACATTCCCGAGCCATCTTTGGTCTGATTCACCGACGGCAAAGTGATGCCTTCCAAAACGGCATTGTCCAGGTCCATGTCGAGGGTAACCGTCTTGCTGCGTCCGAAGTTCGACATCGGGCGGAAATAGTTTGTTTTCAACAGGATAAGGCCCAGCAAAAGCAAGAGCCACCAGTATTTTTTATTGCTTTTTTCCATAGCTATGTTCTATTTTGAGCGTACAAAATTAAAAACAATCACTTTTATGTAGAAATAATTATGGAAAAGCAATAATTTTTTTCCCATAAAACCAAACAACTACCTAATATCTCACGATTCTCTGGGTCAGTTCACCGATTTTAAGGATATAGACTCCTGCATTCAGATGTGGATTGAAGGTAATGGTAGGATTGGCATTGTCAAACTGGCAGGGTGTGACGAAAACCTTTCTTCCCATCATGTCGTAGATGCTGATTTCAGTTACTGCAACAGCATTAACATCGAAGCTGAGACGTATCTCTTCCGAGAATGGATTAGGATAGCATTGGAAAGAAACAAGCCTTTCTTCCATCCCATCATAATACTGCCCATAGAACTCATGCAGTCCTGTCAGCATTCGCTCGTTTAGGGAGAGTAGGAAATATCTAACATGGTTCATGTCATTTTCCCAATGTTCTACATCAGTCGGAAAACCAAACCGCTTACACTGATTGGGTATTTCATCCCTAACGGCCTCTCGTAACATATTGAAATATGGTGCGATATAAGAATACTGCAATTGATCAGACATCAACTCAATAAAACGTTCTTTGAAATGATCCAAAAAAACAGGATTCTCAATCAACTTCCTGAAAAACAACGTTGATTCTGCATTAGCGGTTTTAGCAGTTGTATCTACAGCATTGCCAAAGGGATCAACATCCCATAAAAAACAAGCATCACCGTCATAAAAAATCCAACGCCATTTTCCATTACCCCTTTGCCAACAACGAATATTGTGTATCGGCCAATCAAAGTTGCAAGAATATATCTCAAAAATCATGTAGTCGATGAAATTGTCCATATCAATGAATTCATCCATCAACGCATAGTTTTCTTCCAACGAAAGGTCGGTTTCATGCACCCATGAATATAGATTCATCCAATTGGTGCTATCTCCATTATCCAGTACTTTCCAATCCTTGATGATGTTAATCTCGTCAGGGTCAAAATCATAATGGTCTTCAATATAACGCTCATCAGGAGTTTCCTCTAAGCCGTAAATGCCCCAATACTCCCCATTGATGAAAAGTGTCGTTAAACGGTTCGCCAATACCTCGAAATGAAGGCCGCGTGCCACCTGTTGAGCAAGGGCATCCTGTATTCCCGACGTAGTTGCGAGATTTTGGCTACAACAGAATGGTTTCAGTACTAAATGTTTGAAACTTTCTAATGGAATCTCTTGGAAGAACTTATGTTTAAAGCGTTTTTTTCCGTATTCTTCCCTAGCCAAAACCTTAAGGTTCTTTTGCTGCAACCTGCGTGTGGTACCGCCATGAGTTCTCAATCCCGCCTGTTGATTGATTCCTGTATTATCACTCTCATAAAACTCAATGTTGCACAGTCTTTCCCATTCTCGCCCTTTCTGGAAATAATTTCCAGTATTGCCAGGATTCCACCATACCTGATGAATACCCGGCACAAAAATACCTGTTTCATAATCGAACAAAGCCAACGAGTCGGCGCAAAGCGAAATGACAGGTAGTCCGTGGGGGACACACCCCAAAGCACGGATAAAATAGCTATTGGTTCTCACCCCACTGATGCAGCTGTCGTTTTCATCAAAAACAGCGGCACGGATGACAATGCAACGCTGTATGGAGTCAGGCAAAAAGAATTCCTCTTCAGGGCAATTCAAAATGGTGTAAATGTTTGATTTTGAATATTTACTAGTATCCAAAACCAAAGGTCCCTCATATAGCGGCGACTGCGCCGTGGGACGGTTGCCGTTGGTGGTGTAACGGATATGGTTCTGAGGATAATAGTTGTACAATTCCAATTGGAACACATCCTCATAAAAGCCGCCTTGGGCCGAAAACAGCACTGTGTCGTTTTGGGCTTGCCCAACAAAGCATGCCATCAAATATACACAAAGAACTATTTTCTTAATTATCATTGCTTTACAACTTTAACAACTTGACACCCCATTTTTAGAACATAAATGCCTGCTTTCAAATTAGGTTGAAGCACAATGTCGTTTTGGCCTTGATGCATCTCGCAACGTTGAGCGAACACTTTCCTGCCCATCATGTCGTAGATGGTGATTTCGTCTGCACCAAAATTGTCGGTGTTAATGCTCAGGTGAAGCTCATCCAAGAAAGGATTGGGAAAAACACTGGGCGTTTCCTCTGAATACTGATGCAGTCCCACGAAAACGTCCCAGCCATTCCAAAAAGTCTCAAATCGACGAGAAAGAAAACCATCGATGATGGCATTTCCCCCATTCCATAAACTCATTGATTCAGGAATCCCGAAACGATGTATATGGCTTCTCACATTGGGACGCAATGTCTCTACGATGTCATGATGTATCGGGAAGGTGTTTTCATAACTGAACAATCCTTGGGATAATTCCATCGCTCTTGACTCAAATTCTCCCTTAAACTGCGTGTTTTCAAGCAGCTTACCAAATATCAGCTTCGCATTAGGATAGTTACTCCAAGTTTCAGGAGGAGTATAGACCGCAGCGTTGCCAAAAACATCCCATCCGCTAGAAATGAGAGCGGCATCGCCGTCGAAAAACATCCATCTCCATTTGCCGTTGCCTTCTTGCCAACAGCGCATGTTATTGCCTGGCCAATCCCAGTTGGCAATAAACGTTTCAAACACCATATAGTCAATGTAGTTGTCGATGTCAATCAACTCGCAAACGTGCTGATATGCTTCGTCATCCACCAAAGTCAAGTTTTGGAACCAGTTCATCATTTGCATGAAGTTGACATTGTTGCCACATTCCACGGTTCCACGCCAATCTCCAATGATATTGCAGTTGTCGGGATTGGTCTCAAAATGGTCTTCCAAAAAGTCCTCATCCATTTTCTCCTGAAGGAAATATATGCCCCAATATTCACCATTCAGATAAAGGATAAAGGGACGACTATTCGAAGATGGCAAACCAAGTCTCAAAGCCAGTTTATTGCTAGTGTAGTCTTGTGTTCCCGCAAAGGGATACCCTAAAGCGAATGGCTTAAATACCAAATGTTTGTAACCTCCCACGATAGAGTCATTGAAGAAATCGTATTTGAACCTTTTCTTTCCATACTCCTTACGTGCATATATCTTCAACCCTTTCGAAGGATAGCGCCGCGAAAGGTTGCCATGTGTCCTCAACCCACAATCTTGATTGATGCCGCTATTGTCTTCACGTTCATAAAACTCGACATGAGCCAAACGCTCCCATTCCCGATCATGTATGTAGTAATTCCCAGTATGTTCAGGATTAAGCGAGTCGAACAATGCACCTGGCACCATAATGCCTTGCTCAAAGCCGAACAAATCCAGCGAATCGGCACAAAGTGAAACGGCAGGCAAACCATGCGTATCACAGCCCAAGGTATGAATAAAATAGCTGTTGGTCATCACCTTACTAATGCAGCTATCATTTTCGTTGAAAACCGCAGCACGAATCACAATACAATGCTGGACGGAATCAGGTACATATACCAAATCATCGGGAGAAATTTGTATGGTATAAATGCAAGAAGTTGAATACTTGCTGTAATCCAATGTCATAGCTCCTTCATACAAAGGTGACTGCGCCGTTGGCCGATTGCCATTGGTGGTGTAACGGATATGGTTCTGCGGATAATAATTGTACAGTTCCAATTGGAACACATCCTCATAAAACCCGCCTGGGACAGAAAAAATGACCGTGTCGTTTTGGGCCTGCGCAAAAAACGCGGTAAACAAAACAAATCCTATGAGCCACAAACATCTTTTCATAATAACTAGCTTGATTATCAGTGCAAAAATACACAATAAAATGCAATAGAAGATGAAGAAAAGGTTTCGTCTATCTATTTAAAACAATAAATCATTAAAAATCAAATTATTGCAAACCAGCACTTTCTGCCATTGTCTATCATCTTCACACAAAAAAAGAAAGGCAGAGGCCACAAAGCCACTGCCTTTCCACAAATAATAGACCTATGTTAGATTTTCTCTTCTTCCACGCGCAGCGGCTTGGGTTCGCCACGGCGAATGTCGAGTTCGTCGATGAGGTTGGTGGCACCGGCATACTTGTCGATGATAAAGAGCACATAGCGGATGTCCACATTGATGGTGCGTTGGAGTTTAGGCTCAAAGTTGACGTCACCACTCATGGCTTCCCAGTTGCCGTCGAAAGCGAGGCCGATGAGTTCGCCCTTGCCGTTCATGATGGGGCTACCAGAGTTACCACCAGTGATGTCGTTGGTCGAAAGGAAGCACACGACGAGTTCGCCGTTCTCATCGGCGTAGGTGCCGAAATCCTTCTTCTCGATGAGTTCGATGAGGCGCTTGGGAGCATCAAACTCGAAGTCGCCAGGGATGTACTTCTCGAGGATACCGTTGGCGGTGCACACATAGTCGTAATGCACGGCATCGGCGGGCATGTAGTCCTGCACCGAGCCATAGCTCATACGCATGGTCGAGTTGGCATCGGGATAGAGGCTCTTGCCAGGTTGGGTGGCAGCATAGTATTCACGCAGACCCTTCACGAAGACGTGGTCGTTTTCGCTCACGGCAGCCATGGCATTGCGGTATTCAGCCATGTGATTAATGATGACTTCCATCATCGAAGTGTTCATGATGTAGGCATAGTCCTTGCCAATCTTCTTGGGGTTGGGCTTGGCAATGAAAGCCTTGATGTTATCGGCATTGCCAAAGATGGAGTTGGCATACACGTCGTCAGCAAAAGCGTCGATGTCGCCACCAAACTTCTTGTCTATGATGTTGTAGATTTCGGGCAGTTCTTCACTCTTGAAAGCGGCCTTGTAGGTCTTCAGCATCTCGGCGAAGGTTTTCTTTTCGACCTGTTGGTCCGTCTCAGCGAAGAGGTCATCAACATTCATGGCTTGGAGCATCATCAGCGACATTTCCTCAGCATCCTTGTCCTTTTCAAGATAAGCCTGATAATAAGAGGCAAACTGGGCAGCGATGCCGGCAGGGCCAGCCTGAGCAACGAAGTTAGGATAATAGATATACTTGGCCACTTCACCCATGTCCTGATAAGCTTTTCTCAGGTTCGGCAGGGCGTCCTTGTATTCAGTCTTGTTGTTGTCATTGACCCATCTGGTGAAGTCACGCTCCAAAGCAACCTTGGTCTCGCTGACCTTGTTCTTGCGGAGCATCTTGCACTGGCCGATGAAGTTCTTCCAAGTGTTGGCCAAACCAGCGTGGTTGTCGGCATACATCAGGTTGATGTGTTCGTCAACCTTCATATATTCTTCCATCACTTCGAGCTGTGTGCCGAAGATGTCGATGATGGCGGGATAGAAGGTGTCAACGTTGTAGTCGATGCCGTAGCTCGACATATAACGCTCGGTGCTGCCGGGGAAACCCCAAATCATGGTGAAGTCATCCTTCTGCACGCCATCAAGGCTGATGGGCAGGTGATGCTTGGGGGTCAACGGCACATTGTCCTTGCTGTAGGCAGCGGGGTTACCGTCCTTGTCGGCATAGACGCGGAAGATACTGAAGTCGCCAGTGTGACGGGGCCACATCCAGTTGTCGGTGTCGCCACCGAACTTACCAATCGAAGCGTTGGCCACGCCCACGAGACGCACATCGGGAAACACCTGATAGACAAACATGTAATATTCGTTGCCTTCGTAGAAGCTCTTCACCATGGGATAATACTTGCCATTCTCGGAGGCAGCGGCTTCCAACTCTTTCATCTTGGCACGCTTGGCGCTTACCTGCTCGTCATAATCCATGTCGTCGGTGACCACGCCAAGGACGTCCTTGGTCACATCTTCCATGCGAACGAGGAAGCTGGCGGTCATGTCGGGAGCGGGAATTTCTTCGCCATAGTTCTTGGCCCAGAAGCCGTCGCGGAGGTAATCGTGCTCGTCGGAGCTGAGTTTTTGCACGGCACCGTAGCCGCAGTGGTGGTTGGTGAACAGCAAGCCGTGTTCGCTGACGATTTCACCGGTGCAGAAGAACATGCTCGGCATGGCATCGCTACCCAAGCCCACGATAGCGTCCTTCAGACTGCTGTGGTTGATGCTGTAAAGCTCTTCAGGGGTCAGTTGCAGCCCCATTTTCTGCATGTCAACATAGTTCAGGCGCTCGACAAACATCGGGAGCCACATGCCTTCATCGGCATACACGCGACCCACCGAAACCATGATGGCCATCGCG
>CADAPW010000119.1 GCA_902789915.1 uncultured Bacteroidia bacterium
GTGTCCCTTGAAGTGGGCGAGGTTAATCATGAAATCATAGTTTTGGATGTTCTGTCCCACGATGTTGTAGCGCATGTAGGTGGTGTCGCGCACAGGGATTTTGATTTCGCCTTCGGCATCCATGATGTCCACGCCACCGATGGTGTTGAAGCCGTGTTCCTCGATGACCTTCAGATGGTCTTCGGTGAGCATGCGCTTGCCGGCGTAAGCAGTGTTACATTCCACAATCTTGCCGTTCACCAACTGCACCAAAGGCCCAATCAGGTCGGCCTTCAAGTGGTTGTTGTTGCCGGCCTCACCGGTGGAGATTTTCACGGCCACACGGCCTTCGGCTTCTACGCCAAGTGCCTTGTAGATGCTAATGAGTGCTTCAGGGCTGATTTCGCTAGTGAAATAGACTTTCGATGTGTTTTCCATGTTGGGTGTTGTTGGTTCGGTTTGTTCCTGTTGTTCGGTTGTTGGATTGCCGTTTTTGTTTTGGCAGCTTGTGTTGGCCATCACCAATGCCATAGCGGTGAGAACCAAAAGACTTCTTACTTTCATGTTGTCAAGTGTTTAATTCTTTATTAAAGGCCCTTCAGCCATTTCTCAACCTTTGCCTTGCCCGTGCGGACTTCGTGCCCATAGATGCTGAACTCGCCGGTGACCTTGGCCTTCGGGAAAGCTTTTTTCACGTCGCTGGCGCAGGAGGCGAGGCCGCTGCCTTCGTGAGTAGTGAAAGGAATGACAGTTTTGCCGTCGAGGTTGATGTCTTTAAAGAGGGTGAACATCACCTGCGGGTAGGTGCCCCACCACACAGGACCGCCGATGAAGACGGTGTCGTACTGGCTGAGGTCTGGGGCGGTGCCTTCGTATGGCGGAAGTTCGCCCTTGTTGGCCTCTTCCTTGGCCAATTCGATAAGGGGCATATAGGCCATGCCGTCGTACTTGTGGGTGACGATCTCAAATTGGTCGGAACCTTTGATTTCAGTGATGTAGTCGGCCACGATCTTGGTGTTGCCGACCTCGATGTTGCCCACGCTGTAGTTGTCGCCCGCATGGGAAAAGAAAATGACGATGGATTTGTTCATGTTGTTTTTATTTGATGATTTGACTTCTTGTTTGTTTTGTGCATTGCAGCTGGTGGCTATGAGGAGTGCCAAGACTGCGGTAATGATTCTTTTCATAGTTCTACAATGTTTTTAATAAGTTTTGCAGGATTTCCACCTACGATGGTATTGGGTGCTACATCCTTGGTGACCACGGCACCAGCGGCTACGACGGCATTCTTGCCAACGGTCACGCCTGGCAAGATGGTGGCACCCGCACCAATCCAAGCGTTTTCGCAGATGTGGACGGGCTTGCAGAGGAGGATTTGGCGGTCGTAGAGGTCGTGGTTATTGGAGATGAGTTGCGCATTGGCGGCAATCATCGCGCCCTCGTCGATGGTGATGCCGCCGCGCCCCATCATCAGGCAGTTGTTCATGATCATCACGTTCTTCCCGATGTGAACACGGTCAAAGCAAACACCAGTGAGGCCTGGCATCACCCAGCCGCCTTCACCGAGGTTGTCGCCGAAAAGCTCACGCACGAGGGCGTTGTACTCATCGGTGTAGGGCATCGTGTGGTTCAGTTTGAAAAGGACTTGCGCTTGGCGCACGCCTTCCGCGTGTTCTTCGGCTGTGGTCAGCCTGGGGTCAACTCTTTGTTCTTGCATCGTTGTCAGGTTTTGAATTACGATGCAAAAATACAGCGACTTACTGGGATATTAGTTTCACAAAAAACACTATCATTTTCACAAATTCAACTTTTTTTTGGCCTAGACTCAATGAAAGTGTTATAGTCTGCGTAAACGTCTCGTACAACATCATCCCAGTTGAGGTAAAGGTCACGGCGGGAAGCAGTGGAGATACGTTCGTATGTCTCTGGGTCGGCCATGATATCCATGATCATCCGAGCATAGCTGTCCTCGTCTGGTGGGCATACATAGCCATTGACGCCAGGGGTGACAGTAGCGGCTGTACGAGCGCCTCTCAAAAATACGGTGGGTGTACCTTGACAAGCAGCTTCAATCTGTACTAATGAGTTGGCATCGTAGAGCGATGGGAACAGGAATAGCTTGGCACGGGAATAGAGATTCTCCAGCATCTCTTTTTCTGTCAGACCGCACATGACCACTTCTTCGGTCAGACCCTTTTCTTTCACAAGAGCGGCGAGTTTCTCCTCATCCTGTCCTTTGCCGGCAAACAGCATCCTAAAGTTATGCAGACCCATCGCCTTAGCTTTCGCTAAAGCACGAACGATGAAGTCGATGTTCTTGATGAAATTGATTCTTCCTACGAAAAGAAAAACCGTGGCGTCGGCAGGGATGCCGTATTTCTCGTTGACAATACGAGCTGCGACGGCGGAATCCAACACAGGATGATGGTCGGTGGCGTTAAGGCGCACCTTGCAGGGAGCAGTCAGACCGTATTCTTGGACATAGAGGTTCTTGATGTCCCCATTCACAGCCCAGCATTCGTCGCAAGCGTTGAACACACGAATAATGGTATCCATCGCCATGGTAGAGGCTAACTTGAGTTTGAGCGACCTCTCAAAATCCTGCTTGTACTGCGAATGCAGGGTAGCAACCACGGGAAGCTTGTGTATTTTGGCATACAGGACTCCCGACATACCTACCGTAAAGGGAGAATGGATATGGATGATATCGATATCGCTCTTGAGTAGCTGCGCTTCGAATCGAGGGTCTAAAGCGGGCGTAGGAAATTCGTAATCGCTTGTGATGAGCGGCAGCGATGAGCATCGTATAACATGGTACGGCAACTTTGCATCCTCCTTGCCATCAAATCCTTTGGTCTCTGGGCAAAACACCACCACCTCGCAATATTGCACCAATCGGCGGGCGTAATTGTCCACCACTTTAATCACCCCGTCCACCATGGGGTACCATGTATCAATGAAGAGTCCAACTTTCATAACTGATTTTATTACTTATGGCAATCTCTGTAAATAATCCGTGTTTTAAGGGCTGCAAAATTACAAAAAAACAAGCCATCAAAGCGAAGTTAACGGGATGGGTGAAAGAGAAAAGAAATAATTTGTAATTTTGCTCCATGAAAATTGATTTTCAGTACGCTACGGATTTCCTCGGGATGAATGCCCCTAGATTGAGTCACACTTGTATGCATCTGCTCTGCACGAAAGGCAAAGGCAGCTTTGTGTTTAACACGAAATGCTACCAAATTGAAAAAAACGATTTGGTGGTGATGCCAAATCCGACCCGCGCAAATAACCTCACCGCCCATTCTGATTTGCAGGTGGAGTGGTTTGCAGCCGACTATAAGTTTTTGCAAAACTTGTTGCCTTCGAATAACTACAGCATCGGAGGAAGCATCTCCCTCAACCAAGATCCCGTCATCAAACTCACTGATGAGCAGGCAGCTATCATGCTCGCCGACTTCCACCGTCTCCGTGATCGCCTCAACGACCGCCACCTGCTGTTCTACAACGAACTGATGGGGAGTCTTTGCCTGACGATGATGTACGACATCTTCGAGCCTCACGCACAACGTGATGCCACCGACACCCACAGCGACCGCACCGCCTACATCGTCCGTCAGCTGACCGACCTGCTTGCCACCGGCATCAGTCGCACCGAGCGCGAAGTGAGTTACTATGCCGAGCGATTGAGCGTTTCGCCGAAGTACCTCTCCGCCACGGTCAAACGCGTGACGGGCCACAGCGTCAGCAGTTATATCAACCGTGCCACCGTGCCCATCCTGAAAGGCTTTTTGGATGACGAGCGCCTCTCGCTCACCCAAATCGCCGACCGCATGAACTTCACCTCGTTGAGTTATTTCAGTCGCTATTGCACCAAGCACCTTGGACAGTCGCCTAGTGAATATCGGCGGAGCCTGCAACCTAAGGGTTAAGGATGCACGGCTTCATGCTTGCCGGATTGGTAATGAATGATATATAATTGGATTAGAATTCAAAACGCTCTACCTTCATCTGGCCACAATGGCGCATCATGGGAGAGTATTTCTTGAACTCCGGCGTGGCGGAATGCTTGTCGAGCGATGCTTGGTCTTCCCATGTCTCGCAGATTAAAAACACATCCTGTCGGGTGGCACTCTGAAACACATCGTATGCAATGCATCCTTCATGTTTCTGTGAATGTTCGGTAAGGGCTACCGCTGCTTGCAGTGCGGTCTTGAACTGTTCACCGTCATTGGCCTGGAAAAAGCAGTTTAATCGTATCATTTCAAGTTTTATGTAATAATCATAATAAAGTCACAATTCCTCCAGCAACCAGCGCAGCAGGAATGCCCAGAAGCATCCCGATAAGTGCTCCTTTGATGTGGAACCAGTAGTCGTGGTAGGCGGCAGTCATGTCCTCTGTGCCTGGAATAACGAAATGCTTATCGTGGCAGAACCAGAGGCAGTCGAGCACCAGCGCATCAAACCAATTGACCACCACCCATAAGGCGTAAGCCGTCAAGGCGCCGCACCAAAAAGTCTCACATCCGTTGATATACCTCACCAACAAGCCCAACAAAACACCGAAGACCATCATGGCCACAATCTTTTTGATGTAGAAAGACGCCCCTCCTGGACGGTTGCTGGCGCCAACCAAACCTAACTGGCCGCATCGCTCGATGATGGCGGGAGGATAGTTGAAGATGGTCTTGATGGGGTTTCTCGACATCAGGAACACAAACAGCGTGAACAAGGCGCACGCGATGAGAGATTCGATGAAAAAGGTCATTTATTCAGACTTTTATCATTACTTAATCATCCCCGCCAGCGGGTTGACATCAATCAGTTTCAGCGATCTCACCATCTTGGCCGTGCCTTCCTTGTATTTCTTGAAATGTGTGGTCTGGATATGGCTTTGGTAGGCCTCTTGGTCGGCATAGATTTCGAGGATGTAAATCTTGCAGGGGTCTTCCTTGGTTTGCATCGAGAAGAGGGTCAGCACGCCAGGCTCCACCTTCACCGAGGTCTCGCCGACTTCCTTGGCGAAAGCCATGTATTCCTCCAAATACTCGGGCACCACTTCGATTTCGGCGAGGCGGACGATCTTTTCTCCATATTGTCGCAATGGCAGGTTCTCCCCAAATAAACGTCGGGCGTTGTCGGTGAAGACATCTTTGGGATTCAATCCGTGCGAGGCGAGACGGCTTTCCAAAGCTTGCTTTCCACTGATAAGTACTGGCTTGGCCACATACGGATAGTCGCTGCCGTAAAGGATGTGGTCAGGCGTGGTGATGGTCAGGAGTGCATCGAGGACTTCATCGGTAGGTGCTCCGGCAAGGTCGTAATAGAGCCGTGAAAGGTTGGACTCAACATCCACAGGTTGCATCATGCCTTGTTTCACCATTACGGGCATCAGCGAACGGAAACGGGGCAAGGCGTTGGGCAGGAACGAGCCGCAATGCGGCACCACGACTTTCAGATTCGGATAGCGCACCATTACATCATGTGCAACCATGTTGAGCACCGTGCGCGTGGTCTCGGCCAAGTATTCATAACTGGCCAACGGCACATCGGCAACCAGTTGTGCATTGACCGCCGAGGGTTTGTGCGGGTGCAGGATGACGACGGCGTTCTGTTGGTCGAGATAGGCCATCAGCGTGTCCAAAGCGGGGTCGCCGAGGTATTGTCCGTAGCTGTTGGTGGCTAATTTGATGCCATCTGCATCCAAGACTTCCAAGGCATAGTGAGCCTCTTCCAATGCGTGTGGCACATCGGGCAAAGGCAAGGCTGCACAAAACATGAAACGTCCTGGATAGCGTGCTTTGAATGCAGCGCACTCTTCATTGTAGCTACGGCACACCGCTGCCGAAGCCTCCGCATCGCCAAACCAAGGTTGTGGTGCGGGCATAGTCAGCACGGCGGTCTGAATGCCAGCCTTGTCCATAAAGGCGATATGTTGCTCCACGTCCCAAGCGGGAATGGGGAAACCTTCGTCCATCTCGGCACCATTGGCCTTAATGTAATCGAGGTAGCCCTTAGTGATGGCGTGGCTGTGGAGGTCGATCTGGGCCAAGGACTGCAATACTGGAAGAATCATAAAGGCTAAAAGAATTAGGCTTTTTTGCATGGTGTCGTTTGGTCTGGTCTGTGTATCACTTCAGTTTCAACCCGTCCTTGAAAGCCTCGCCGACACGCTTTGAGACTTGATAATAGCCGTGCGTGTAGGGGTCGAAAGTGATGGCTTGCAGGGCTTCCACATCCACTTTGCCGTCCTTCATCTTGTCTGCCTCGACGGAGGTCTGCAGCACCTTGCCGATGACGCCAAGTCCCGTGTCGTCGCTTTGGTATTCAATGAACTCGCACTCCATGGCGATAGGCAGCTCGTTGATGACGGGAGCGTCCACCAATGAGGATTTGGTCGCGGTGAGACCGCTCTTGGTGAACTTGTCCTTTTCGGTCTTGCCCGACACGACACCGAAATAGTCGGCTTCCACCACATGGGCGGCATCGGCGATATGAACCACAAAGCCCTTGCGTTGTTTGATGTTCTCCACGGTCTTGTGGGTTTCGGTCAGGTTGAGGGCCACGCGGTCGCGGTCGAGCATGGTGCCCCACGCGGCGTTCATCACATCAATAGTGCCGTCTTCGTTGTAAGTAGCCACGAGCAAAACGGGCATCGGAAAAATGGCTTCTGTTACTTTAATAGGCTGTTTCATAGGAATAATGTTTTATGGGTTATACAATGGTTTAACGATGGCAAAGATAATGAAAACCTTGAAAACAATAACTATTTTTTGCCTTTAGTTATTCCCAATAAGTTCCAAAATGGAACATGTTGCCATTTACAGCAAAAAGAAATTCTTTCATTCCACTTGCGGGATTATGAAAAGTTTGTATTTTTGCAGGCAGTTGGTCGCGGCAACGGATTGAAAAACCAGTGGACTATCAAGACGTAAGGGGCGGGCTTAGGCATGTTCCCCCCGTGATAACACAGACTAGCCCCTCTCAT
>CADAPW010000120.1 GCA_902789915.1 uncultured Bacteroidia bacterium
TACGGCCATCCTTCCTTTGATGGAGACCATGGTGCCTTTCAGACCTTGCCCTGGGACGAGTTTGCCATCCACCATGCGGCCTTTGGTCTTCACATAGCCCTGTTGCGTCTGGGCTTGAAGCATGAAACCGAGCATCATAGCGAAGGATAGGAGTAGGAGTCTTTTCATAGTTTGCTATTGTTTTTTCATCTTTTCTTTGACTTTTTCGATTCTCTCCTTGATTTTGATACATTCAGGATACGTTTCGTCGAACAAGGATTTGTAAAGCGCATAGCTTTTTTGGTAGTATTCCAATGAAACAGGGTAGTCTTCCAAATAGAAATAGGCATGCCCTATATTGTTGTATGACAGAGCGATATAGGGGTGATCTTCACCAAAGACCGCTTTCCATGAATTGGAAGCCTTCTGGAAATACTCCAGGGTCTTCGTGTAGTCGCCCATTAGATAGTAGGTATAAGCGATCTCATTGTATGAAGTGCCTACATCGGGATGGTTTTCTCCAAATATCCTTTTTCTAATGTTCAAGGCTTTGGTGTGGTAGTTCAGCGCCTCTTGATAATTGCCTTGTTTTCGGTAGACGTTGCCAATATTGTAGTAGCTATTCGCCACCAGTGAATGGTTGCTGCCCCAAAAGGTTTCCCTTATGGACAAGGACCTTTCGTAATACTCAAGTGCCTTTGCGTAGTCGCCTTGTTTTTCGTAAACCACCCCAATGTTATTATAGTCAGTGGCTGTAAAAGGATGGTTCTCACCGACAGCGGTCTCCAATACCTCTAACTCTTTGGTGTAATAATACATGGCTTTGTCCAGGACATTCGATCGGTCGTAAACAATGCCAACGGCGTTGTAACAATAGGCCAAGTCCAAGTCGCTCTTGTCAAGCACGGCTTCTCGTATGGTGAGGGACTTGTTGAGATATTCCAATGCTTTGGTGGTGTCGCCCATGATGCCGTATAACGATCCAAGATTATGGTAGTAATAGGTCAGACTGATGGGGGTTGACTCGGGAAGTGACATGGCGATGGCCAATGATTGTTCGAAACACTCCAAGGCCTTGGGATAGTCGCCCAACTCATCATAGATATTGCCTATGCAGTTGTAATAATCGGCAATTCCTTCGTGGATTTCTCCCACTGCAGGCTTGAGTGTGTTATAGGCCATTTCGAAACTCTCCATCGCCTCGGGATAGGCGTTGAGGTCGGACTGTATGGAACCTATGTTAAAGTAACATTTTGCAACAAGCAGGTTGTTCTCTTCGTTCTGGGCTTTGGCTTGTCTAAGCGCCTTTTGGTAGTAGGATGAAGCCTTGTCATAATCCGCAGTGTAAACTATGATAAAATCTCCTGCGTCATTCTGCCATTCCACGTTGGTGGTGTCCAAACTGGCCCTTAATTCAAGGAAATAGGCTGCTGTGTCGTTCAGATGCTGGGCGGCGAAAGTCTCGTAGTAGCTGTAGCAACGTCGCGCTAGCTCTTCCTGGTCGGCGGCATGCACATCCTTGGCCATGTTCAACTGGGCTTCTTGCTCTTGGATGGCTTGTCCTTTCTTTAGTTGCTCTTCCACTTGTCTGCCGAGGTCGCCACGGGTGTTGAGCATCGAGTCGGCCTTCACCAGTTCTCCGCTTTCGATGAAGTAGGATACTTGGCGATAAAATTCGTCCAATTGGTCGTAGTCGAGTGCCGAATACCGTTTGGCCATGTCGGAAATAAGCTGTTCGTTGCTTTCCTGCTCCTCGTAGAGCTTTTGCATCGACTTTTGGTATTCTTCCAGCGATATTTTATTGTCTTCCTTTAGTGCTTCAATCTCATCCTCTTTTTCTTGCAGCTGTTTTTGCAGGTTGCGTCGTATCTTGCGTTCGGCGTTGAGTTTGTCCTGCAACTGCTGCTCGGGTGTCTCCATGACGATGTAAAGTGGGTTGGGGGAGGTTTTGTAGGATCGGGGACAAAGGTCCATGTCAATCAGTTGGTATCCGTTTTTCTTGACGGAATCCAGATGATATTGTCCGTCAGGCGCGGGAAACGAAAACGCCCCTTCGTCGCTATTTACCAACACGGTAGTCCTTCCCCTGACAGCAATGGTGGCACCTTTCAGGCCTTGCCCTGGGACGAGTTTACCGTTCACCATGCGACCTTTGGTCTTCACATAGCCTTGCTGCGTTTGAGCAGAGGCCGCGATGCAAAGCAACATGACGATGGCGAATGTTATGGCGTTTTTCATAGGTTTGGCTTTATGGTTTTTTCGCAATGTGTTTGATTCTGAAGTCTTGGGTTACCTTGGCCAGGTTGATTACCTTATCCATGTTGTCCAGCACGTCCTTGTCTTTGTCTTTCTCGTTTTTCGGCAGGTCGTGATAGGGGACGATGAGTTTGTGGAGCTGGAAATCGTCCTTGCCGCATTTGATGCCTTGCTCGTGGGTGTCCCTGTAGCCGGCGATGCTTCTTTCGGCGCACCAACGCAGGTGCTCCATCTGGTACAGCGTCTCCGGGTTCTTTTGAAGATGCTCGCGGTAGGTCTGGTAGGTCTTGTACATCTCCACCTGGTAGCGGTTGGCAAAACGTCTGTCTTCGTTCATGTCGATCCAATGGCGGGCAGCTTCGGCAAGCGTGTTTTCTCTGTCTTTTTCAGCTTCCTCAAAGAAGTCCTTGCCCTCTGGCAGGTCGTATTTGAAATGGTATTTGGCGGCAATATAGATGGCCATGTTGTCGTCCAGCAGTTCGTCGTCGATGCCCTTTTCGAGGGTGCCGAAAATCTTGACGATGGAATATTTGCCGTTTTTGTTATCCAACAAGTCGGCCAGTCCTGTCCTGATTTCCTGTCGGACAAGGATTTGCGTGTTGGTGTTGGGGACGATTTGCCCATCTTTCATGCTATAGAACAATTCGTCGGGGAGACACAAGGCAGCCGAGAGGCTGTAGTCGGGGTCGTAGAAGCAGGTGGCAATGGTGAGAACCACGTCGTCACGTTGCGAAAGGCTTTGCAGCATCTCGCGGTTGTCGTTATCTTCGAGGTGCCCGTTTTTGAATGCTATCTCTATGTCGCTGATTTGGCACAGATAGGGATATTGTGACTTGAAACGTGGCAGCATCTCGTCCATCTTCGGGTCGATGATGGTGATGACGGTCTTGTTTTTCCCTGTCGTCTCGTCATAGTTGGGATAATGGGCGATGCGCAGGGCTTCAAGCAATAAGGCCACGCCCATGTCGCTGAAACCAGCGATGACGAGGTGCACGTGCTTGTCCGACATGACGGTCTCGCCGTTGGGATTAGTCTCAACCATCATGCCGCGGTCCAAGGTCTGGTAGCCGTCAAGTTGATAGGAACCCCATAGCAGTCTGGCCCAGTTTTCATAGAAGTTGAACGGGCGCAGGTAGGTCGTCTCCTTTTGGCGCTCGTCTTTGTAGTACGTCTCGGGTAGCGACACTTTCTTGATGGTGGAGTAGGAGGTGGGCTTGTCGAATTGCACGTTGACTTGCAGGATGTCGGCATCCCCCTTCGTCTCTTCCGCCCTGATTTCCTTGATGGCCTTGGCACATTCCAGGTTGAGGGAGTCTCTGCCCGAGTCTGTACCTTCGCCGATGACAAACACTTCTTTCGCCTTTCCGATGTAGAGCCTTTTCAAATGGGACTTGGCGTTGATGTTGCCCGAGTAGATGATGACCCGCTCTTCCAAGTCGTGGAGCTGGGTCAGGATGTCACGCCGGATGGTGCCGGTGTCTTGGCTGGAGAGGATTAGAAAACAGTCGGATGCGCTGTCGTTTTGGCGATCGAGGATGTTTTTGATGATAGGTACACACGAATTTCCGTAGCCAACGATGATATAATGGTTGCCCACCTTATAGGTGCTTTCCCCTTTTTTATAACGTTCCGCACGGGTCGTCATCACACGGTTGATGGTGGCGATGAGCAGTCCGTTGAACACGATTAACCCCAAAAAATAAATCAGGCAGTGCTTGGCATAATCCTTCCGCTCTTTGTTCCCGTAGGCTTTACCGACTGCCATATAGTCATCCAAATTGCTTTCACCATCGTCCTTGAGTTGTATCTCCAATGTTTTTTCCTTATGGATTTGGGTGAGCTTGAAAGGGTTGACGACATCTGCAATGGCGATTCTGATGTCATCGTAAGGGAAAAGGCAGAGGCCAATGTCGAGTGTGATGATGAAAGCGAACAAGGCTAACACAATCTGCTTCTTCGGGTTGTTGGCGAAGATCCTGTCGATGATCAGCAAAGGGCTTTTCAGCCGTAAAAGCTGTATGACGGTCAAGACGCATCCGAAGGCGAAGATGCCCCACCTCAACCACGGGGATAGCCCTTTGACGAAAGAGAAGAGCAGAACGGTGATAAACGATAAGGTGACAATGCATTGGATGGCCGCTGAGAGCGGTTTTGCTTTTGTCTTGTTGCAGAAATCACGGGACATGGCTTTCAGATTTGGGGATTCATTTGTTGTTGATGGTCCAGCCTGACACCAGGATGGCTTTCAGCGTCTCCACGGCGGTGTGGCGGTCGTAGTCCTTCTCGTTTTCCGGGAGGTCGTCATATTCGACGAGGCAGGGATGATGCTTCAGTGCGTCGTTGCGTTCGGGGCCGTAGACCCATCCTTCATCGATGCGTCCTTGGGCCCAGTTCTCGTGGACGTTGCGCGCAAGATGCTCCACGAGTTGTTGAAGCTCCTCGGGCAGTTCAACGGAAGAGGTGTCGATGGGGTGTGGATGATATTGGCTATCCATGGCTGCCCCCTTAATTCAACAATCTCCTCATCGCGTTCACCATCGTTTCCTCCATCACGGTGCATTTCTCATCGGCTTCGATGATGGTGCAGATGTCATGGATGAGATCGAGGCGGTCGGCTTCGGTGACAGCGTATTGAGCCTTGTTCTCGCGGATGCAGTTGAGGACTTCCATATCACTCATCTTGGCAAACATTTTCTCGATTTTTTCCACCGTGTCGAAACCGCTCTTTTCGAGCATCACTTTCACTTCTTCGGATTGTATGTTTCCGTCAATATTGGCTGCATAAAGCATGACCATTGCTTTGAATTCTTCTTTGTTAAGTGTCATAGCGATAAATTGTTGAAATGTTTAATCGTTTAATTGTTGAATTGATATTTCGATAAGGTATATAGTTGAATTGTTGGCGGTCAAACAATTAAACAGTTCAACAGTCAACAATTCAACAAGATATTAGCTGTGCATTGGTTTCAGCAAGTCGTTCACTGTCTTCACGGGGTTGAAGGTTTCGATAGGCACTTCAACGAACACCGTGATCCAGTCGGCCATGGCACCGTTCCATAGGCCAGGCAGTTCGAGGGCTTTTAGTTCGCGGCCGTCCTTCGATTTGTTGGAGACGAAGCCGGTGTTGGCGTCCACATAGTCTGTCAGGTTGAAGGCCTCGCCTTTGTAGTTCCAGCAGCCGCACACCAGGTCGACGGGGTTGAAGTGGGTCGAGCCTTGGAAGATGGCTTCCTGCTGGGCGTTCTTGTGGTCGATTTGCGATGATTCTATGATTTGAAGCGACACCTCGTCGTCTAGGTTCTTCACCCAGAAAGGACCGCCACCAGGCTCGCCTTCGTTTTTCACCATGCCGCAGATGCGCATCGGGCGGTTGAGCTTGTTATAGAGGTAGTCGATTTTTTCGATGTCGTTGTATTCGCTTACGAAGTCTGGGATTTCAACCATTAGCCGTTCCTTGGCGAAGGCGATGATTTCGTCAAGCTCTTCTTCGTTGACAGCGCCCTCGTCCAGCATCTCGAGGTAGTCGAAGGTGCGCTGTTGCAGGTGGAGTAGGAGACCCGCCAACACCTTTTTATATATGATGGTGGTCTCGGCCTTGCTCTCCGGCACGATGTTGTCGATGTTTTTCACGAAGACGATTTCCTCGCCGAGGTCGTTGAGGTTCTCGATGAGTGCGCCGTGGCCGCCAGGGCGGAACAGGATCTTGCCGTTGGCCTCGCGGAACAGCTCGCCGTTGGCGTCGATGGCAACGGTGTCGGTGGAGGGCTTTTGGCAGGAATAGGTGATGTCGTAGCGCACACCATACTTCTTCTCGTAGTCGGATTTCAATGCGCTGACCGTCTTCTTGAAGGGTTCTTCATGCTCGGGCGACACGGTGAAATGCAGCCTGGCCAAGCCTTCATTGTCGGTGGCATAGCGGGCGGCTTCCACGAGATGCTCCTCCAGCGCGAGGCGGTTGAAAGTGGGGTAGTGGTGGAACTTCAGCAATGCCTTGGGTAGCTTGCCGTAGTTCAGGCCGCCGTCCAAAAGCAGGGCATTCACCACATCGACCTTGCGATTATTCCTTAATAAGGTGTCAATGTCGCTGCCGTACATCCGTTTTGCGGCCTCGTTGAGGTCGTCGAAGAAGGCGAAGCAGTGGATGTGGGCGAAAAAGATGTCTGTGAACTTGGTATCCTCACCGCTTTCGGCAAAGGCGAACAGGTCTTTGAACATGCGCGAAGCCGCGCCCGAGGCCGGGACGAATTTGGTGAACTGGTAGAACTCCTTGTCGGCGTCGAAGACGGCCGTCATCATGTTCACCTGCTCCTCGTCGAGGCGCAGGATGCCGTCACCGAGGGTGGCGGGGCGCATGAGTTGGACATATTGCGTGCCTCTCTTGAGTTGGGCAACTTGCTGTATTACTTGATTTTCGGTGATGTTGCGTTCCGAAAGCTGTTGAAGGTCTTTTTCTGTAAGCATAATAGTAAGATTTTAAACGCTTCAAAAATAAGAAATTAAGTAATGCAAAGAAAAAAAACAACAAAAAATTTCTTCGATTGGTTGCAGCATTGAAAAAAGTTGTATCTTTGCAGCCGATTTGAAGCCCAGGTGGTGAAATTGGTAGACACGCTACTTTGAGGGGGTAGTGCCGATTACGGCATGCAAGTTCGACTCTTGTCCTGGGCAC
>CADAPW010000121.1 GCA_902789915.1 uncultured Bacteroidia bacterium
TCGGCTTCGGCGCCCGAGTTCATGGGCAGCACCTTGTCGTAGCCGAAATATTCGGTCACATATTTCTCCCACACGCCGAGTGCGTCGTTATAGAAGGCGCGGCTGCTGAGGGTGAGGCGCTCGGCCTGGTCGGTCATGGCCTTGATGATTTTCGGGTGGCAGTGGCCTTGGTTGACGGCGGAATAAGCCGACAGGAAGTCGAAATACTCTTTGCCTTCGACGTCCCACACCTTGGCGCCCTTACCTTTGGCGAGGACGACCGGCAGCGGGTGATAGTTATGGGCACCGTACTTGGCTTCCAGGTCCATAGCTTGTTGCGATGATGTGATTTTTTCAATCATTGTATTCAAAATTTAAAGATTTAAAAATTAAAGATTCAAAATTTGGACTGCAAAGGTAGGGTTTTATTTCAAGATTTCACACTTTTGAGCGTTTTTTCCGAACAATTTTGTAGGCTATGTACAAAACCACAGCGGCAAGGCATAGGCAGCCCATAAAAAGCCATGCGGTAGTGGTTACGCTGGGATTGGAGGGTCTCGATTTGGTTGATTTGGGATTCGTATTGCCCTAACAAACCTTCCACATTGTATTGTATGCGCGACAATTCATCGCTCAACGCGCTGTTCTCGTTGACAATGCCCATGTAGTCGTCTTGAATCAAGCCCAGTTCTCGCTTCATCTCCATCAGCTGACCCAAACGGGCATAATCAGCTATCAGATAAGGCCTTACTGTATTGACATATAACTGATTACCTTTCTCCGAGGCCAAATCCATGCATCTTTTCAAATAGATGGCTGAAGTCGTGAAATCGCCCGTTTCATTATAGTGGATGCCTAGATTCTTGTAGGCTTCCAACATACCTATGACATAGCCCATCGTTTCCGAAGAATGAAGTGCCGACTGATATAAACCAATGGCATCTTTTTCTCTGCCCATATGTCGCAAAACGCCAGCCAATTCCAACTCGTCTTCAATCAAAGTCATTTGGTCACCAACATTTTCGGCACAGACAATGGATTTGTTCAGATAAACCAAAGCCGAATCCATATTGACATGACCCGTAGCATATATCGCACCAAGGTTTTGATAGGCATGAGCCAAGGAAGCCTCGTCTTCATTCCGCTCGAAAACGGGAATTACTTTTTGCAATAACGCCAAAGCCTCATCAAATTTTTGCCACTCAACATAGATGTTGCTGATGTTGTTGTCACACTGCGCCACTGAAAGCGTGTCTTGAAGATGTTCGTATCTGTTACGGGCATTGAGAAAACATTCCATCGCCTTGTCGAAACGGCCCTGTTGGAAATGCAGGTAAGCCATTCCATTATAGACATCGGCACAGTTCGCTTCATCACCAAGGATTTCCGACACCTTCAATGTTTGCTGATAGGTTGTCAAGGCCGAGTCTATCTCTCCCATATACAATTCGACATAACCCTTGTAGTTCAGGACATCCATGAGTTGTTCCGATGCTTCCTGTTTGTCCCTCAAAATATCCCATGCCGTCACAAACTGGTCGTGAGCCAAATCAAACTCATAATGGTGTAAATAGCGCAATCCGATTTTCCAATAGGCTTTGGCTACCAACTCTTCGTCTTGCAGGCTTGTTGCCTCCTTGATGGCTTTCTCGCCCCAGTTGATGCAGTCGTCGAAAGAAAAGTCAACAAAAGCCTTTG
Organism: uncultured Bacteroidia bacterium; assembly: GCA_902789915.1. GTDB lineage: Bacteria > Bacteroidota > Bacteroidia > Bacteroidales > F082 > Limimorpha. The sequence goes on from CADAPW010000121.1 coordinate 1,678, forward strand.
AAAGCTCCATCATCGTCTCTACCCTTTCCCTTCCTTCCTGTTTAGCCATCACACGCTCAAGGCTATCAATGACTTGCATCTCCTCTTGAGCAAAGGCAACTAAAGCCAAAAGCAAGAAAACCAATATGTTAAACAGCCTCTTCATCAAAGAAACATATTGTAACGCTTTTCGTCGAAGATGGTGGTGCTTTGGTCGTGGCCGGGGTAGACCTCGGTGTCGTCGGGAAGGCGGAACAGGCGCTCAATGATGTTCGTGCGAAGCTGTTCGTAACTGCCGCCAGGGAAATCGGTGCGGCCGATACTACGGCAGAAGAGCGCGTCGCCAGTGAAAACCCAGCCCTCTATCTCGGCATACAAGCTGATGCTTCCCACGGCGTGGCCCGGCGTGCTGATGACTTCGAGAGTGCTCTCCCCCACTTTGATGACTTCGCCATCCTCCAAGTCACGGTCGGGCAGTTCGCCGTTGCCCAACGCCATCCCAAACATGGCAGCCTGCTCACGCGAGCGGAGGAAATCAGCCTTCACGTTGGGATGTGCCGCCACAGGGATGCCATAGCGTTTCTTGACCGCAGCATTACCCACAATATGGTCGATGTGGCCGTGTGTGTTGATGGCCATCAAGGGTTTGAGATTGTGGCTGTCGATAAAGCCAAAGAGCTCGTTCTCCTCGCCAGGCGTGGAGCAGCCCGGGTCGATGATGACGCAGTCTTTTGTGTTGCCGTCATAAACGACGTATGTTTTTTCGCTGAAGGGGTTGAATATGAATGATTCGAGTTGGAGCATCGGGAGGAATTTAAGATTTAAAGATTCAAAATTTAAAATTCAATGGGTCAAGGCGGCCCTTCGGCTCCTTCGACAGGCTCAGGAACCCTCTCAGGGACCGCAAACAGACTATTTTTCGGGGCAAAGATAAGGTTTTTTCCATAGTGTTCTAAAGATTTTGCCTATCTTTGTCCGCTTAATCCGAAATTTCGATGCCGTCGAAAAAAACATACGTGCTTTTCTTCGCCTTGCTTTTTGCCGTGGCGCCGATGTTGCATGCCCAATTCTACAACGGCATGAACATGCCCTTCGGGAAGAACCGTGTGCAGTGGGGCGACTTCCATTGGTCGTACTACACAAACGACAACTTCGACGTGTATTTCTACCAAGGCGGCAACGACCTGGCCTTGTACGCCCAAGCCTACGCCAAAGACCAAATCCCGCGCCTTGAGACCCGCCTCAACAGCCAGTTCAAAAAGAAAGTGCAGTTCATCGTGTTCAACAGCATGGGCGACTTCAAGCAGAGCAACATCAACCTTGAAGAAGAAGAAAACGGCAACACGGGCGGCATCACCAAAATCATCGGCTCGAAGGTCATCCTTTATTTCGATGGCGACTACACCCATTTCGAGGCACAAATCCGAGAAGGCATCGCCCGACTACTGTTCAGCCAAGTGATGAACGGCATCAGCATAGGTTCACAGATCCGCAACAGCTACCGCTACGACATCCCGCAGTGGTTCCGCGATGGCTTGGCAGCCTTCATCGCGGGCAACTGGGACTGCCACAAGGAAGCCCAGCTGCAACGCGGCATCATTTCGGGCAACTACAAAAAAATCAACCACCTGCACGATGAAGACGCCCAAGTTGCAGGGTATTCGTTTTGGAACTTCATCGACGAGAAGTACGGCAGCAAGTCGTTCAACGACATCCTGACCTTGGCGGAGAACACGAAAAGCGTCAGAAAGGCCTTGCTTTATGTGACGGGCAAAGAATACAAAAAACTGGTGGAAGAATGGTACGACTATTACAAGGCACGCTACGAAACCGTTTTGGTCAACCAACCGAACGATGTGATGGCTCTGAAATACAAGAAATACCGCACCTTCACGCAGCCCAGCATCAGCCCGAACGGGAAACACATCGCCTACGTCAGCAACGACGAGGGCAAGATACGCCTATGGCTCGAAGACCTGCAAACAGGCAAGCGCCAGCAACTCTTCAAGGCGGGCTACCACTCCGACGAAAACATCGACACCAGCTTCCCGCTGCTCGCCTGGCATCCCAACAGCAACATCCTGTCGTTCATCATTGAAGAGAAAGGCAAAATCCAGCTCTACAACCTCGACATCAGCAGCGGCAAGAAAGCCAGCACTTATCTGTTTGACTTCCAAAAGGTAAGTTCATTCTCTTACGCCCACAAGAGCCGCAAACTCGTGCTCGCCGCCACCCGTATGGGCAAGCCCGACATCTTTGTCTACAACCTGTTCTCGAACACCGTGGAACAAATCACCAACGACTGGCACACTGACCTTGATCCCGTCTTCACTTACGACGACCGACAAATCGTGTTCAGCTCAAACCGCGACAACGACACGCTGAAGGTGGACGAGAAAATCGGCTTCCAAAATAAGCAGTTTGACCTCTATGCCTATAAATATAATGTGGAATATGGAATGCGGAATGCGGAATGTAAAGTGTTGCAAAACCTGACCTGCCAACGTTTCTCGAACAGCATTCTCCCAGAGCCTCTGAAAGACGGCAGCATGCTGTACCTGAACGACACCAGCGGTTATTATAACCTATACCAAATCCGTTTCGATAGTGCCATCAGCCATATCGACACCATCATCCACTACCGCTATTTCGGCACGAAGGAACAATTGACGGACTATTCCGCCAACATCATCGACTATTCCTACATGCCCCGCGACCACAAGGCTGCCCTACTGATGGCGGACAAAAACGGCGAGAAATTCTACCTGTCGTCCATCCTGCGTGGCCACGAGACCAATGTCCGTCAGCTCAGTCCCTTCGCCCAAAAGAGGCTGTTCACCGAGTTGATACAAAAGGAGAAAGACACGATTGTTGAGCCTATCTCGAAGCACCGCTTCTCGGCCAGCTACCGTTACCCAAGGCGCAAGCACCAAATCAGCGGGGCTATCGGCACCGACTCAACGCAAGTCGCGGCACAAGGCAACGCTCCCGCCCCGAAACCGAAAGCCAAAGACACCATCCAGCGGCTCAACAACTACTATGTGGAACTTTTCGCCGACCAGCTGATGACCCAAATCGACTTCACCAGCATGAACTACAGCTACCAACCTTTCACGGGCGGCTTTGCACCTATTTACCTCTATTCCGGCCTCAATGTCTTCCTCGGCACCAAGATGAAAGACCTGATGGAGGACTACAAGATTGAAATTGGCGTCAAGCTGAACACCACACTGCGAAACAACGAATACATGCTGCGTTTCAGCGACTTCAGCAAACGCCTCGACAAGAGCCTCACCCTGCACCGCTTCGTCACCGACGACTATTCCAGCTATTACTACCGCACCTTCACCAACGAGGCGTTCTACACCTTGAGCTATCCCTTCAGCGAAATCCTCAGCCTGAGAGGCACCGTCATCTACCGCCTCGACCACAGGGTCAACCTCGCCATCGACGACCACAGCCTTGCCGACAAAGACCTTTATATCAACTGGGCCGGGCTGCGTGCCGAACTCGTCTACGACAACTCAAAGAAAATCGGTACCAACCTACATGTGGGCAGCAGAGGCAAGGTGTTCGCCGAATACTACCAGAAAATTGCGAAAAACACGACCAACATGGTTGTGGCGGGCTTCGACTACCGGCATTACACCCGCATCAGCCGCAACTTCATCTGGGCCAACCGCATCGCGGGCAGCACCTCGTTCGGGAATCAGAAACTCATCTACTATATGGGCGGCGTCGACAACTGGATCTTAGCCCGCTTCGACATTGGCACACCTATCGACTTTGAGCAAAACTACGCTTACCAGACCCTAGCCACCAACATGCGCGGCTTCAGCCAAAACATACGCAACGGCAACAACTTCGTCGTGCTCAACAGCGAGTTGCGCTTCCCCGTGTTCAGCTATTTCACAAACAGCCCCATCAACATGCGGTTTATCAGGGATTTCCAAATCGTGGCCTTCGCCGACCTCGGCACCGCCTGGACGGGATGGAACCCCTACAGCCCCAGCAACTCGCTCTACAACACCTACATCACTGACGGCAACCTCAACATCAGCGTGACGGAGATGAAAGAACCTATCGTTGGCGGCATCGGCTTCGGACTGCGCACCACGGTACTCGGTTATTTCATCCGTGGCGACGTGGCATGGGGCATACAAGACTGGCACCTCATCAAAGGGCCGAGGTACTATCTGTCGTTCAATTTGGATTTCTAAACGGTTGACGGCTGCCACGATGTGACGCGGCTGCCACAATGTGGCAGCCCTACAGGTTATTCATAGAAATGCTGTTCCTTCATGTAGCGAAACGCCTTTTCGGGCATGAAATGCCGCACATCGCGGCCTTCTTTCACGCAATTGCGGATAAAGGTGGACGAGACCTCCACAATGGGCGTTTCCAACACGGTCACCGAAGGATAGTTGACAAGCTCTCCCCCATCGTAGCCTTCGCGGGGAAACACCAACAGCTCGTAATTGTCAAGGATTTTCTGGTATTCACGCCAGTTTTTCAGGTTTTGTAGGCTGTCCATGCCACAAATGAACACAAACTCACAATCGGGGTACTGCTCCGAAAGGGCGGTCAATGTATTTATGGTATACGACGGCGTGGGCAGGTGCATCTCGATGTCGCTGACAAAGAAACGAGGGTCGTCGCCCACGGCTAGTTGCACCATCTTCAGGCGTTCGTCATCGTCGAGCAGGTCTTCCTTCTTCTTCAACGGGTTTTGCGGTGTCACCACAAACCACAGCTCGTCCAAGTCGGAAAACTCGACGAGATAGTTAGCCAGCATCACATGGCCGTGATGGATGGGGTTGAAGGATCCGGAGTAGAGACCAATCCTTTTCATGAGTTGAGAGTTGATGGCCTACAGATCTAAAAACTCTTGTACAACTTCGAGGATTTCGCGCTTGGCGGTGTCGAGGTCGTCGTTGATGATGGTGCGGTCGAACTTACCTTGGGCGAACTCAGTCTCCCAAGCGGCCTTGGCGATACGCTTTTCAATCTCCTCCATCGAGTCGGTCTGACGGTTGATGAGGCGTTCGCGCAGCACCTCCACCGAAGGCGCCTGAATAAATACCGACAACGCCTGGTCGCCATAGTGGTTCTTGATGTTCACGCCACCGCAGACGTCGACATCGAAGGCCACATGCTTACCTTCTTCCTGCATCTGGGCAACCACAGAAAGCAAAGTGCCGTAACAACGGCCCGGATACACCTCTTCCCATTCGAGGAACTCACCGTTTTCGACACGCTGCTTGAAGTCTTCCATCGTCAGGAAATAATACTCGCGGCCGTTTACTTCCTCGCCACGGGGCGGACGTGTGGTGGCCGAAACCGAAAAGGCCATCTCGGGGATGTTGGCCATGACATGGTTCAACAAGGTGGTTTTGCCCGAACCCGAAGGAGCACTGAATATAAGAAGTTTTCCTTTTTTCATAGTTGTTCAGTTATTCAGTTGTTCAGTTACGCAGTCCGATTAACTGACAACTGCAAACTGAACAACTGCAAACTTTATAAGATATTACAAACTTG
>CADAPW010000122.1 GCA_902789915.1 uncultured Bacteroidia bacterium
GCCGTGCGCTACGGCTTCACCTTCCTCGGCTTCGAAGAGCCGTTTGTGTGCCAGCTCCTGCCCATCCTGGTGCAGCAGATGGAACACAACTATCCCGAGATCAAGTCGCAGCAAGAACTCGTCGGCAAGGTCATCCGCGAAGAGGAGGCCTCGTTCCTGCGTACCTTGGCACAAGGCATCAAGCGCTTTGAAGGTTATGTGGAACAACACAAGGGTCAGGACATCGACGGCAACTTCGCCTTCGAGCTGTTCGACACCTTCGGCTTCCCCATCGATCTCACCCAGCTGATGGCCGCCGAGAAGGGCATTAGCGTTGACATGGAAGGCTTCAAGACCAACCTCGAAGAGCAAAAGAACCGCTCTCGCAAGGCCGCCGAGAAAGCCAATGGCGACTGGGTGGTGGTGAACGAGAGCGAGCAACCTACCGAGTTCGTCGGCTACACCGACATGAGCTGCGAGAGCCACATCCTGCGTTTCCGCGAGGTGGTGGCCAAGAAGAAGACCCACTTCGAGATCGTCCTCGACAAGACTCCGTTCTATGCCGAGATGGGCGGTGAGGTGGGCGACACCGGCACCCTGACCTCCGAAAACGAGACCATCAAGATTGTGAACACCGTCAAGGAGAACAATCTGGTCATCCATATCACCGAGCAGCTGCCGCAAAACCCCGAGGTGGTATTCACTGCCGCCGTCGACGTGGAACGCCGTCAGCGCATCGCCAACAACCACAGCGCCACCCACCTGATGCACGCCGCCTTGAGGCAGGTGCTGGGTAACCACGTGGAGCAAAAAGGCTCGTTGGTCGACGACCAGCGTCTGCGCTTCGACTTCAGCCACTTCGCCAAGATGACGCCGGAAGAGATTCGTCAAGTGGAGAAAATCGTCAACCAGAAGATTCGCGAGAACATCCCGAACGTGACCTACGCCGAGATGCCCATCGAAGAGGCCAAGGCCATGGGTGCCACGGCGTTGTTTGGCGAGAAATACGGCGACAAGGTGCGCGTGGTGGTCTTCGACAAGGACTACTCCATGGAGCTTTGCGGCGGCTGTCACACCAGCGCCACGGGCAACATCGGCATGTTCAAGATCGTCAGTGAGGGCGCCATCGCAGCGGGCATCCGCCGCGTCGAGGCCATCACCGGCGAAGCCGTGGAGCAATACCTCGACGAGCAGCTCGACCTCATCGGTCGCCTGCGCGAGTGCGTCAAGTCGCCTGACCTGGTGAAAGCCGTCACCTCGCTCAACGAGCAGAATTCTTCGTTGAAGAAAGAGGTGGAACACCTGATGCAGGAAAAGGCCCAAAGCACTGCCGAGACACTGCTTGGTAAGGCCGTAGACCACGAAGGCTGCAAACTAATTGTCGAAAAGCTGACTGTTGCTGGTGACCAGTTGCGCAACATCGCCCTGCTGCTCAAGCAGATGAACGAGAGCACCATCGCCATCCTCGGCTCCGTTGCTGATGGCAAGCCTTCGCTCTGCCTGTTGCTGCCCGAGGCCTTTGCCGACGCCAAGGGCTTGGATGCCACCAAGCTCATCCGCGAGGTGGCCAAGGAAATCCAAGGTGGTGGCGGCGGACAGAAGACCCTCTGCGTGGCGGGTGGCCGCAATGCTGACGGGTTGCCGAAGGCGATGCAGATGCTGAGGGAGAGGATTTAAGAAACAAATCTGACACAAATCTTTCATAAATCGGCTCCGCAGGGATGGTCATCCCTGCGGAGCTGGTTTTTCCAATCGTGCCATCCCCCTGTGATTTGCTGCTTTAGGTTTTCACTTTTACGGCTGCCGAACACAGCCCTGAAGGGGCGACAGCAATTGCGGAGGGAGGTGGTGTGAACCCCTGCCGACATCAGGAGATTGCGGATCAAGTCCGCAATGACGGCTAGGGGGAAAGGGCTGCCAGAGGCCTACGCAGGGAGGACATGGCCGCTGTGTCTCGAAAAAACCGAGAAAAGCCACCCACAATCCACCAAAATTTCGTATCTTTGAAGCCTGATTACGACGACACGCCATGGCCAAAGAACAGTCTTACATAGACTTCGATGAATACATCCGGCAAGGAGAACCCGCGCAGCGCGAGGCCGCCTACGCTTGGAGTACGGCCATTGGTCTGCAAGCAGTCGACGGGCTCACGACCTCCGAGTACCTCAACGACTTGGCGCGCCGCAACATCGAAGGCGAACTTACCATGGATCAGGTCGACACGTTGCTCGACAGCTATTACGAAAGCAAGACCGCGCGCGAGGCTCATGATGACGACAAGAATGAAGCCGACAAGGCATCGAGAAACATCAAGAAGATACTCTCTGTGAAGACGGTCGACTTTACTGCCAATGGTTTTATCTCGCTGCACCGCCGCATTTTCGAAGGCGTCTTCAAACACGCCGGCCAACTGCGCGACTACGACATCACCAAGAAGGAATGGGTGTTGGAAGGCGACACAGTGAATTACCTGAACTGGGAAGACCTACGCCGGGCATTGGACTACGACATCAAGCAAGAACGCGAATTCAGCTATAAAGGCCTCGCACAGGACGACCTTATCGCTCATATCGCCAGCTTCGTCTCCGGACTTTGGCAAATCCACGCTTTCGGTGAAGGCAACACCCGCACCACGGCAGTGTTCACGATACAATACCTACGCTCGATAGGCTTTGATGTTGAGAACGATCTGTTTGCCAAACACTCGTGGTACTTCCGCAACGCCCTTGTCCGCGCCAACTACAAGAATGCCGTGAAAGGCATCGACTACTCCCCTATCTATTTGGAACGTTTTTTCCGTAACCTACTCCTTCGCGAGCAATGGGACCTCCGCAACCGTTATCTGCATGTCCACCCCACGGAAGAATGGAGTGTGCAGCCTAATCTGGCTGAACCAAAAAGTTCTGGGCAAACACTCGAACAAGTACCCGAACAAGTACCCGAACAAGTTCATGACTTATTACATACAAACAACCCCTTGGTTATTGAATTGATAAAGGTACTGGGGCATGAAGAACTGTCTATTTCGCAATTGATGGAAAAGACAGGATTAAAACACAGGCCAAACTTCTTAGAATACCATTTGAATCCCGCCATTTCCGAAGGTTTCGTCCATCTGCTTTATCCCGACAAGCCACGCCATCCCAGACAAAAATACCTGCTGACGGCGAAAGGGCTTGCGCTCTATAAGGAAATAATGACGCAGCCATAGATGCCCGCCGTCGCACATGCCCGCGTTGGCATGACATGGCTGCTGGTCTTTGCCAACGGATGGCATGTCTGCTAAACAGAGCCCACCGAAACCAAGAACGCATTTTTTCTTATCCTTGCCACCAAAATACATCCACTATGAAACTCGCAGAAGCATTAAGCATCAGGAAAGACCTGCAGAAGCGCATCCAACAATTAGGACAGCGCATACAGAACAACGTGAAGGTACAAGAAGGCGACGCACCTTCGGAAGAACCCACGGAGCTGATGAAGGAACTCGACGCCTGCCTCACGCAGCTCGAAGACCTCATCTGGCGTATCAACGCCACCAATATGCATACCACCAATGCCCAGGGCGTCACTCTCACCCAACTCATGGCCCGTAAGGACGTGCTGACCATGCGCGTCAGCAACCTGCGCAGCATCTTCGACACCGCCTCGGCGGGACAGGACCGCTACTCGCGCTCAGAGATCAAGACGGTGACCGTGGTCGACGTGAAAGCCATCGGCAAGAAGGTGGACGAATGCTCAGCACAGCTGCGCCAACTCGACATGGAGATACAAGCACTCAACTTCCAGACCGAGCTGGTCTGAACCACAAGGCATCCGCATTTGTAGGGCGAACCGAACCCCCACCATTGATCGTTGCCCGGAGCCGGCAGCACCCGTTCACGATGAACAGCACGGCGCAGGCTCAGCACGTTGTCATCCGAATGTACGGCTTAGGCCGCACGGCGCACTACTGACCGGTTGACTATGAATGTCGGATGCCTTCTTTTGTATTTACGACTCAACCCAAGTCCTTCAAAAAAGCGATCAGCTTCTGCGTGGCGCGCCCACGGTGGCTGATGGCGTTTTTCACTTCGAGGCCCAACTCGGCAAAGGTCTGGTCGTAGCCGTCGGGCTGAAAGATGGGGTCGTAGCCGAAGCCCTCGGTGCCGCGTTGCTCCTCGGTGATGCGACCGTCACAACGGCCTTCGAAGTAATAGGATTTTCCATCCAGGTTCAGCGCGATGCAGGTGCGGAAAGCGGCCTTGCGGTTGGTTTTCCCTTTCATGGAGGCGAGCATCTTGTCGACATTGTCCTGATAGCTGCAATGCTCACCGGCAAAACGAGCCGAATAGACGCCCGGGGCACCGCCCAAGGCCTCCACCTCGAGGCCTGTGTCGTCGGCGAAGCAGTTCACATGGAACTTGTTGGTGACGAAGTCCGCCTTGATTTTGGCGTTGCCTTCGATGGTGTCGGCATCTTCGACGATGTCCTCATGACAGCCGATGTCTTCGAGACTCAGGACCTCGTAGAGGCCCTCCATGATTTCGCGCATCTCGAGCAGCTTGTTCTTATTGTTAGTGGCGAATACGATCTGTTTCATTTTTCTCTTGTTGTGGGAATTGTCCTGCGGACAAGAAATCGTTCAAAAATCAAAACAAAAATCTATCAAAAATGATTTTCATAGATTTTTAAACAGATTTTCCTCAGATTTCTTGCGAAGCAATCCCATTATAAACTCCAGTCAATAGGTTCTATTCCATTTTGTATCAAGTAATTGTTCGTTTGCGAGAAGTGATGACACCCGAAGAAGCCGCGGCTGGCCGAGAGCGGCGATGGGTGCACCGACTTCAGTATCAGGTGCTTGAACGGGTCGATCAAGGCCTGCTTGGCGATGGCGTAGTTGCCCCAGAGGATGAAGACGAGATGCTCGCGTTGCTCCGACAGGGCACGGATGGCGGCGTCGGTGAACTGTTCCCAGCCGTGGCGCGAGTGCGAGGCGGCTTGTCCGGCGCGCACCGTCAGCGAGGCGTTGAGAAGCAGCACCCCTTCCCTCGCCCACTTCTCGAGGTTGCCCGAGCGCGCCATGGGCACGCCGAGGTCGTCGTGCAGCTCCTTGAAGATGTTTTGCAGGCTGGGCGGGAAAGGCACGCCATCGGGCACCGAGAACGAGAGGCCATGGGCCTGTCCCGGGCCGTGGTACGGGTCCTGACCCAAGATGACGACCTTCACCTTGTCAAAAGGCGTGAGGTTAAAGGCGTTGAAAATCAGCGGTCCGGGGGGATAGACGGCATATTGCCGCTTCTCGCTCACCAGAAACGACTTCAGGTCGGCAAAATACGGTGCCTCGAACTGCGGCCGCAGCACTTGGTACCAGCTTTCATCGATATTTGGTTTCTTTACTTCCATCTTATTCAGTTTGCAGTTTGTAGTTTGTAGTTTGCAGTTATTCAGTTATTCAGTTAAAACAGGTTGCTGAGTACTGAGCTTGTCGAAGTATCGAAGCACCGTCATTCTAGCTGTCGGCCCTTCGACCCTTCGACAAGCTCAGGGACCTCAGGGACTTTAAGTCATTTATTCATAAAAATCTCTGCAAAGATGGTAATAATTCGGGAAAAAATGCGTTACTTTGCAAATCAAAATTGATTTCTATGAAGAAAAAACTTGCCATCGCCCTGTTAATCGCCTTTGTTTCAGGCATTATCATGACCTCATGTGGTTCAAGCAAGAGTTGCCCGGCCTACGGTGAATCATCAAAGTACGTCAGGGAAACACGCTATTAACAACAAGGTTTTGGGAGGCATAACAATGATTGCCCTCAGACAGTCGATTATGCGCATCCTCTTGCTCACGCTTTTTGGAGCGTGCGCTTTTTTGTTGCCTGCGCAAAACATTGACATCCAAAGCGAAAGCGACAAACCCATCGAGGAACGCTTGGTCTACAGTCGCCAAAACGCCTTCAAGGTCGCCATCCATTCCCAAGGGTTTGGAGTGGGTTTCAAGTCGGGCAAAATCAAAAGCATCCACCTCACACGCAACTGGAAAGGAGAGGCCGTCTCGCTGCGTTCGCTCAAGGAAATCAGGGCCGTGACCATCTCGCAGTATAATGCCAGGTCTTTTATCTACGGCAAGCTGAACTATGCATACGTGCTCCGTTTCGGCTGGGGCGAGGACCGTCTCATCTACGGCAAGCCCTATTGGGGCGGCATCGAGACGCGGTGGACCTACAGCGTGGGCGCATCGTTGGCCTTGCTGAAGCCCTATTATTACTATGTGGTCTCCTATCAGCCCTCCCCTTCTGGCGAATATGTGGAGACGATTGAGGAACGGACTTTTGAGCCAGGTCTCAACATCTTGGGACGGGCGCCATTCACCAAGGGTTTCGGCCAAATCAAGGTGTCGCCAGGCGTGAACGCCTCCTTAGGTTTCAGCTTCGACGTGGCCAAGTCGCGCACCCGGGTCCAGACCATCGACGTCGACGTCATCGCGGAATGTTTTCCCTTGGGTGTCTCCATCATGGATTCGGAGCGCAACAAGCGGTTTTTCATCACCTTCATGCTGTCGTATAACTTCGGCTCAAGATTCAATAAATATTGAAAATGAGAGCATTATACACTTCGAAGCGTTGACGGTCAAAAAAATCCGAAAATTTTTTCCTCTTTTTATTTGCAGCATTTAAAAAAAGCGTATTTTTGCAGCCGTAATCGATTGCCCAATGGTGTAATTGGCAACACGACTGACTCTGGATCAGTAAAGTCCAGGTTCGAAACAAAAAAAGCCGAGCGATGCTCGGCTTTTTGTTTTTACTTCCCTAAATGCATCCTTATCCTCGATGCCAGGATGTCTACCACCACGGGGCTGGAACCGCGCGGCAGGATGATGTCGGCAGTGCGCTTGGTGGGTTCGATGAACTGCTGGTGCATGGGCTTGACGAAAGTCTGGTAATGACGCAACACATCTTCCCAGGTGCGACCACGCTCGGCGATGTCGCGGCGGATGATACGCATCAGGCGCTCATCACCGTCGGTATCCACAAACACTTTGATATCCATGCGTTTACGTAATTCTTCGTTGACCAACACCATAATGCCTTCCACGATGATGACCTCGGTGGGATGCACATAAATGACCTCCTGCGAACGGGCACAGGTGACGTATGTGTAGATGGGCATCGGGATGGTCTCGCCGTTCCTGAGACGGTCGATGTGGTCGATAAGCAGGTCCCACTCGATGGCGTCGGGGTGGTCGAAGTTGATTTGCTTCTTCTCCTCGGGCGACTTGTCGCCGTTGTCGTAGTAATAAGCGTCCTGCGAAATGACTGATACTGAGTTTTCTGGCAGTTGCCTGACCAGTTCCTTGACGACGGTGGTCTTCCCTGAACCCGAGCCGCCTGCGATTCCTATGACTAGCATAATCTTGAGTTTTGATGGCACAAAGATAGTGTTTTTGTTGATTGTTGA
>CADAPW010000123.1 GCA_902789915.1 uncultured Bacteroidia bacterium
CGGACGATATCCTCCTTGCTTTCCATTGTATTTGGTTTTGCTTGAGTTTCCCTTCGGGAATGGAGATTCCGATGGTGTTTCCAGCGGCGGCTGGTTGTTTTTACGAGTCATAAACACCACAAGCCGCCGCCATAAAGAACCCAAAATGCACTCCATTCCCGAAGGGAATCTATTGACTACTTCTCCTTGAAAATCAACTGAATCGGCACACCGTTGAAGTCCCAAGTCTCACGGATCTTGTTCTCCAAGAAGCGCTTGTAGTTCTCCTTCACGTCCTTGGGCAGGTTGCAGAAGAAGATGAACTGAGGCGCGATGCTCTTTAGTTGGGTGATGTACTTGATCTTCAGGAAACGTCCACGCGAGGCCGTTGGCAGCGGCACGGAGTTGATATGCTCCTGCATCTTGTCGTTCAGCTCGCGGACAGGGATGCGGCGCTCACGGTTTTCATAAACCTTGTGAGCGGTTTCCAACACCTTATAGATGCGTTGCTTGTTGATGGCTGAGGTGAAGATGATGGGGTAGTCGGTGAAGGGAGCTGTTCTGGAACGAATCAACTCCTCGTAAGCCTTGTGTGTGTTGGAATCCTTTTCGACCAAATCCCACTTGTTGACGACCATCACCAAGCCTTTCTTGTTCTTTTCGATGAGGCGGAGGATGTTCATGTCTTGGGCCTCGAAGCCTTGGGTGGCGTCAAGCATGAGAATGGCCACGTCGCAGTCCTCGATGGCGCGGATGGAGCGTAGCACGCTGTAGAACTCGATATCTTCCTCCACTTTGCTCTTCTTGCGCAGACCAGCCGTGTCGACGAGCATGAACTCCATGCCGAAGGCTTTGTATTTGGTGTAGTTGGCGTCGCGCGTCGTGCCTGCAATGTCAGTGACGATATGTCTGTCCGTGCCAAGGAAAGCATTGATCAAAGACGACTTGCCGACATTAGGTCGTCCCACAACAGTAAATTTCGGCAGGTCGGTGTCGAAGTCTGTGGTGTCGGAGGGCAGCAGCTCGCAAACCTTGTCCAGCAGTTCGCCTGAACCTGTGCCGGTCATGGCCGACATCGGGAAAGGCTCACCCAAACCGAGTGAATAAAACTCGCTGGCTAAGACTTCCTTGCTTGGCTCGTCTATCTTGTTGACAGCCAGCAGGACGGGTTTCTTTTGTTGCCTTAAGATGACCGCCACGTCTTCGTCAAGGACATGTACGCCTTCGCGACCGTCCACCACAAACACGATGACGTCGGCCTCTTCGATGGCCAGGTCCACCTGTTTGCGGATTTCTTCTTCAAAGATGTCGTCCGACCCCACCACATAACCGCCAGTGTCGATGACGGTGAATTCCTTTCCGTTCCAGTCGCTCTTGCCGTAGTGCCTGTCACGCGTCACGCCACTGGTCTCCTCCACGATGGCCATGCGCTGCTTCAGCAAACGGTTGAAAAGCGTCGATTTTCCCACATTGGGTCTCCCCACTATTGCTACAATGTTTGACATAATGCTTTGAATTTGAAATCGGCTGCAAAAATAGGCATTTTAGGTCGATTTATAGTCAATAGGTATTATGAGAAAACGCATACTATCCCGTCAAGGCATCAAAAGGATGGCTTTGTCCTTGTTGCTTGTCATGGCGGGCTTTTCGGCTTCGTGGGCGCAAAATGCCATCAACGATATTCCCGAGGAAATCAATTTCAACGACGCCACGATTACCAATATGGGGCACGCCACGATGACCTTGACAAAAAGCATCGTGACGGACGCACTGACAGGTCGTGTCGATACTACTTGCAGCGTGACCAATATTGAATGGAACACCGAGAAAGGTACCGCCAAACGCCGCATGGCCGAGCGTGGAGGTGACCCTCAAGGCTCTGACTTCTACGATGGAGACAATAGTTGGTGGTATGATATGTATTGGTTCAGTTACAACTATCCTTCCGTCAATTCTGAGGGTGTACCATTGCTCCTCAGTTCCTTGGCTTGCATGCCCGATGATGACTGTAGCTACACCAACAATGTCATCATTGGTTGCCATATCACGATTACAAGCAACAAGCAATGCCCCACGTCCTATAATTATAGAGGAGGCCTGGCATCAGATGTTGGCTTGATGATGATGCATTCCAGCAGTGGGGCAATCCATGCCTCCGAAAGCGACCAAGCTCACTACAACCTCGTCATCCTTCCTGACTACGAAGGTTACGGTATCACCCGCAGCCATGCTCATCCCTATATTTGTGAAGAACTTACCGCTCGTCAGGTGGTGGATGCCGTGCGTTATGGCATTGCCCTTTACAACAGGTCCTCTGCAACGAGCAGCATACGTCACCCATTCCGCAGTGGCTGGCGTAGCATCTGCCTGGGCTATTCACAAGGTGGCGCTGTGGCTTTGGCCACACAACGCTTCATCGAGCAGAACGGACTTACCGATGAGTTGCATTTTTCAGGCTCGGTGTGCGGTGATGGCCCTTACGACCCCACGGCGACACTTTATTTCTATACACAACAATGCAGTAATGGCACCCCGCTGTCGATGCCAGTCGTGATGCCCCTTATACTGAAAGGCATGTGCGACTTTAACCCTTACATGAAAAACCATGATGTTTCGGACTATCTCAGCCAAAATTTCTTGAATAGCGGCATCCTCAACTGGCTGGTTGCAAAGGAAAAAACCACCGACGAAATCGAAGATGCTTGGCTTGACTATTACGCTTCGACACCGTATGTCAGTGGAGGAAAATTGAATCTTCATCTCAATGATGTGCTTACCCCTGCGGCTTACGCCTATATAACTAACCTTTATCATTCTAACTCCAGTTGCACGAATATCCCGTTGCCCACACACCGTGGCGTGATGGAAGACCTCCATTTTGCCTTGGAGAGCAACAACCTGACCAAAGGTTGGTCACCACAACATGCGATTTTGCTGTATCACAGTTATGACGATAATGTGGTGCCCGAGTCAAACCGCCGAAGCGTAGGCGATGCTTTCGGTAATTGGGTCATCAAGCTACACGCCAGCTTCGGCGATTTGCAGTTTGATCATGTGACCACGGGAATACAGTATTTTATGGGTACCAGTGAAAACAAAGCAGTCAGGGCTTTGGCGGGTGCACCCATCCATCAAACCATTCAAGATGCCGTCAACTTGAGAGGCAATTTCTCGAGTAGCGAATTGGATTAAAACGAAACGCCATGAAAAAACGCATATATCTCATATTAAGTCTCTTATGGTTGCTTCCCTTGGCGACCATGGCCGATGGCGTCGTGCAAGGCACCGTGACGCTTAACAATCAAACGATTGCAGCGGAATACTACCTCAGTGGCACAACAGTTCGATTAGGTTCCGGCTATAACGCATGCATCTCGCAGTATTCAAGTGGCAAGGTTGTGGTGCCAGCAAGTATCATCGTCAACAACACCTCCTATCCCGTCACCGAGGTCTCGACTTTTGCTTTTAGAATGTGCAGCCTTATAACGGAAGTCGTCCTTCCCGAGGGCGTTACACGCATCGGTGATTTTGCGTTTGCGAGCTGCCCGTCGTTGCAGAAAGCCACCCTACCCGCTACACTCATCACCATCGGCGCTGGTGCCTTCATCGATTTGACAAGTCTGCAAGATGTTGTCGTTAAATCTGCCACGCCACCTGTTTGGGAGTACAACGATGTATTTTGCTTCCACAATGGCGGCATCGGCGACAGCCAAAGCTACCACACCAACCAAGTCACGCTCCATGTTCCGATAGGGAGCATGAATACCTACCGTCATGCCAATTTCACCAATACCTCTTTGGGCTGGACTACAGCCGACGGCTGGGGCTATTTCAACAACATCGTCTATCTGCCCACCAACGCCAATGTTTTCTTTGCCGAAGGCAACTGGAATGAGGCTTCAAAATGGACGCATGGTGTGACACCAGATAATGGAGACGACATCTATGTCATCGCTGATGTCACCATCCCGAACGGATATATAGCAAAGGCGAATGCCATCGGCTTTGACAATGCCGCCACCATCACCATCGACGACGGAGGACAACTTTATACCAACACTGATGTGGCTGTTATTGCTGAAAAACAAGTCTCCGCAGCTCCCGACTGGGAGAATGGCAGAGATGGTTGGCGGCTCATCGCCACGCCTTTGGAGGGTGCAACGGGCTATACGTCAGCTTCCTCCAACCATGTGGAGAATCTCGTCGTTGACAACTACAATGGCATCACAGACGGCGAATACCATTTCGATTTTTATCATTGGAATGGCAATTGCGATAAGGAGTGGAGAAACTACCGGAGTGCCAATTTCGACATGAATAATGGGCAGGGCTATCTCTATGCGGCACGAGAAGACCGTCTTGTGACCTTCAGTGGTGTCGCTATGGCCAACGACGAGGATGTGTCTTTTGAGCCTCTATTTAGCGAAGACGGTAGCTTGGATGCCTTTTCCCTTTACGGCAACCCCTTTGTCTGCGATGCTTACCTCACCATGGAGGAAGGCATGGCATTGGCATTCTATGTCATGAACGATGAAGGTTCTGGCTTCGTGGTCAGCGATGGCCCCGTTAACCCGATGGAAGGCTTTTTGGTGTATTCCACCGCAGCCGGACAAAGCTTCACCGTCAGCCGCAACGCTCCCGCAGCCAAGAGCAACAGCCTGTGCATGAGTCTCCTTCAAGGCTCCAGCCGTATCGACAATGTCATGCTGCGCTTCGGTGAAGGCAACATGCTCCCCAAGGTGAGCTTCCGTAAGGATGGCTGCAAGGTGTATGTCCCCGTCGACGGTAAGGATTTTGCAGCCGTGAATGCCGAGGCCATGGGTGAGATGCCGATCTGCTTCGAGGCGGCGAACAATGGTGACTATACCTTGTGTTTCAACACCGAAAACATGAACTTTGGCTACCTCCATCTTGTTGATAACCTCACAGGTGACGATGTTGACCTGCTTGCCCAACCTGATTATAGCTTCAAGGCCAAGAAAGAGGACTACGCCTCAAGGTTTAAGTTGGTGTTTTGTGCAAAAGATGCTTCGACAGACTCAGCGTCCGATGAGAACTTTGCTTTCTTCAGCAATGGTCGACTTATCGTCGCCAACGAGGGCGAAAGCATCCTCCAGCTAGTCGATGTCGCTGGGCGTATCGTCAGCAGTGAGACGGTAATCGGAAGTTGCTCCGTTGGCATCGATGCCACACCTGGTCTCTACCTGCTCCGCCTCGTCAGCGGCGAAAAGGTGAAGACTCAGAAGATTGTGGTGAGATGAAATTCAGCCACTGGCTGTTAACAATTAGCTCGGCAACAGCTAAGCTAATAGCTAACGGTAAAAGCTAATTGCCCAAGTTAAGCTTCGTAGCCAAAGCGTTTCAGCTCGGCTTCGTTGTCGCGCCAGTCTTTATCGACTTTCACAAACAATTCGAGGAAAATCTTCTTTCCCGTAAACTCCTCAATGTCGGCGCGGGCCTGCATGCCGAGTTTCTTGATGGCGCTGCCGCCCTTGCCGATGATGATGGCTTTCTGTG
Organism: uncultured Bacteroidia bacterium; assembly: GCA_902789915.1. Lineage (GTDB taxonomy): Bacteria > Bacteroidota > Bacteroidia > Bacteroidales > F082 > Limimorpha. The sequence goes on from CADAPW010000123.1 coordinate 5,497, forward strand.
AGTCGCGGGCCACATAGATGACGCTGCGGATGTGGATGCGATGCTCGGTTTCTTCATAACTTTCCACCTCGACCTGCACGGAGTAGGGTATTTCCTGTTGGTAGTTGAGCAGAATCTTCTCTCGGATGATTTCGGTGATGAAGAAACGCATTGAACGGTCGGTGAGTTCGTCCTTGGGGAAATAAGGCGGGCACTCGGGTAGTTTTTCGAGGATTTGCTTGAAGATGAACTCCACGTTGGCGTTGTACTGCGCCGACAGCGGGAACACGGTGGCACTGGGTAGTATCTCGCGCCATTGCTCAACGGCTTGTTCGACTTGTTCCTGCGTGGAAAGGTCGATTTTGTTGATGAGCACGAAGACAGGTATGTCTATGGTTTTCAGGCGTTCCACAGTCTTTTCTTCGATTTTCTTGTCGGTGATGTCGACGACAAAGAGGATAAGGTCGGCGTCGATGAGGGCGACGTTGACGAACTGGTTCATCACCTCGTGCATCTTGTAGGCAGGGTCTTTGATGATGCCAGGGGTGTCGGAGAAGACGATTTGGAAGTCGTCGCCGTTGACGATGCCAAGGATGCGGTGGCGCGTGGTTTGCGCTTTTGAGGTGATGATGGAGATTTTCTCTCCAACGAGCTGATTCATAAGGGTGGACTTGCCCACGTTGGGACGCCCTATAATGTTGACATAGCCTGCTTTATGGGTCATGATGAAAAATTTTTCCTGATTTTCGCCTTGCAAAGAAACAAAATTATTATTTTTGCAGCCGATTTCGGGACGAAATTATTTTGCTGACCGAGATTTTTGACACGATGCGGGGTAGAGCAGAGGCAGCTCGTCGGGCTCATAACCCGGAGGTCGGAGGTTCGAATCCTCCCCCCGCTACAATACCAAAACGAGCAGGACGATAGCCCTGCTCGTTTTTATTTTGTAAGCCCTCCCGAAAGGATTACGACAGAAAGGAGTACTCCTCATTCTACCGTTTCCAGTTCTTTGTCAAGCTCCCGCCGAGGGTGCCTTGCATCTCCATAGGGCCATGGATCATGCCGCTCATAATGCTGATTTCTCCATCGCCATTGCAAGTGCCTTCCATGTCAAGGCGCCCGTCGTTGAGCGTGCCATGTATGGAATAGGTGGCGTCGAGCGTAATCGGGACATTGATGTTAAAGAAGCCTTCGTAGGTGTAATCAAAGACGAATGTGCTGTTGATTTCGTCAAAGACGATGTTGTCGCCGTCCACTACGCCTCTCACGATGTTAGGCTGGTCGCCGAGGGTTAGGGTGGCCACCACTTCGTTCATGTTGTCGCTTGTCGCTATATCAACAATGGTATAGAATGGGATGCTGTCCAGGTCTCCGTCCTGTTGCCCGATGACTGTGACGTCGGCAGTATAGTTGCCGCAGATGAATAGGTCGCCTTCATAATGCCCCACAAACTTCATGTTGGGCGTTTCGTTGTAGTTGATGTCGAAACTAACCGTGGCCACCTGCCCTTGCGCATCGGTCAAGGTGCCGGTAACAGTGACGATGCCAAGTGTTTCAAGGGTGAAGGGATGCTTATAGATATAAGGTGGCACTGGTTCGTACTTTGCATTGCCGATGGTGTCGGAATGACTGGCTAAAATGCTGTCGTTTTGCGTAAGGACGACATCAATCTGGGTTAGGCTTTTGCCTGTGCAGCTGAAGCCTACCGTGATTTCACCGCCATAATACACCTGAGAGTCTTCTATCACGCAGCCCTCATTGTGTAGGATGCTGATGCAGGGTAATACTGGACCTTTCTTGCAGCTGGCGAAAAACAACAGGCCGCAACAAACTAAAAGAAAAACGGATCTTTTCATTAGGGTTTGGTCTATTTGGTATAGACGCGCCATGGCGCGTCTATACCAATATGATGCGGATTTATCTTGTCTTATTCAAGCTGCCGCCAAGCGTACCTTCCATATCGACGGTGCCGGTGTAAATAAGGAGACTGATTTCACCATTGCCCCTGCAGGTGCCGTCAATGCCGAGCTGGTTGCCGTTGAGCAGACCAGTGATGGCGTATGTCATGTCAAGTGGGATGGGAATGCTGAAGCCTTGGTAATCGTAGGTGTAGGTGAACGTGTCGTTGACGGCTTCAAAGACTACTTTGTCGCCTTCGACGGTGCCTTTTACCGTGTTCTCCTGACCGTTGATGGTAAGGGTGGCTTGCACTTCGATGATGCTCTCGCCAGGGACAATGTCAACAATGGCGGGGAAAGGCTCGTTTTCCAAGGTTTCACTCATGGGGTCCATGCCGCTGACGTTGAGGTTGGCGGTGCCGGAGAAGAGGATGTTGCCTTCGTAATGTCCCACAAACTTGGCGTTGGGCTTCTCGTTCATGTGGATGTCGAAGCTCTTTGTGGCGGTTTTGCCCTTGGCGTCGGTGACCGTTCCTCTGATAGTGACGGTGCCAGTGGCATCAAGGGTGAAGGTCTTTGAGAAGGAATAGCTTGCCACGTTGTCAAGGTTTTCTGAGTACGTGAAGAGGGCCATTGAAACCGACAAGCAGTTGATCACCAGAGAACACTTCGGAACCTTGGCTTATGTATCCAGGGTCGGAGACAACGGTGAGGGTGGGTTGGGTGTCTTTCTTGCAGCTTGCGAACAGCATCAGACCGATGCAGCAAGCCATGAATAATGTGGTTTTTTTCATTTTGTTATAGATTTGGTTATTGTTTTACTAGTTTTCCGCTGAGGGTACCAGACACTTCGTCAAGGATGTTGGTGACACCATTGAAGAAGAATTCGCCGTTGCCAGTGAAGTTGCCATTGACGTTCAATGTGTTACCCTCTGCCTTGGTGCCTTCCATCTTGAGGTCTAACGCGAACTTGTAGCCTTGGTCAGGTTTGTCGATGGTCAGGTGGACAAAATCGAAGTCGATTTTTTCTTTTGTGGTCGTTCCAGTGGTTTGGCGGGTCTCGTTGTCGACGGTCACCGTGGCTGTGATGTTGTTGTTCTCCGAACCTTCCGCGATGTTCATGACGATGTTGTCCATGAGGAAACTCAACGTTTGGGGCTGGTTGTTCATCGAAGTGATGGCAAAGGTGTAGCTACCGTTGTAGCTGCCAACATAGTTGGGAGCATAGTTCACATCTTCAGAAGGTGTAGGGTCGACAGGAGTCGGATCCACGGGTTTTTTCTTGCACGACGCAAATGCCACTGCAAAGCAGCACAATGCGATAATCAGTGTTTTTTTCATGGTTTGATGTGTTTATCTATAAGTTTATGCTAAATAGAATATAAGTGCAAAAATCAGACCAAAATGCTTTGCACAAATCACTTCACGATGAGCTTGTTCACAGAAACGCCTTTTTCGTTCTCTAAGCTGATGAAATACAATCCGGTAGGCAGGTCCAATGTGGTTCTGTCCTTGATGTCACGGGTAAGCATCCGCTGGCCAAGGGCGTTCGTGACGCTAAGCATCCCCGTACCTTCGATGACAACGGCGCCTTCGGAGGGGTTGGGATAGATGGAGAGTTTAGCTTCCGTGTTGTCGCTCACCGCGTCGTAAGTCCTATAAAGCCTGATGTTGTCAATGTTCAGCATAAACTGGTCGGTGCAGTTGAAGTGTACGATGGCCACATAGATGTCTTGCCCTTGGTAATCCCTAAGGTCTACATCGCAGAAATGCCAGCTTCCTGCTGCTTTTGCGGTCATGTCGGCTTCCCAAACGATGGTGAAGTCGTTAGCGTCGGTGTTGCCCGTTGTTGAGACGGCCACGCCGAAATGTTCTGCCGCGTATTGGGCGTCTTGGGCACAGGCGATGAATGTGATCTCCTCACAATCAAGTTTGTAAGGCGACACCAAATAGTTTTCAGGCGTCAACGGGCCGTAGGCGGTGCTTTGCGAAGCAGAAGTGACACTGTACGGGTTTTCGGGATTGCCCCAGTTTTGGCGCATCTCCCAGCAGAAGCCGTCGCCATCGGCATCGATGGTGGTCCACTGCATGATGCCGTCGTTGAAATCGAAGAAGAGGTCGCCCTCAGGTGGTGTGGGAGGAGTGGGGGGCGTGTATTCACCCAAGGCATAGATGCCAATGAGGTTGGGGCTTTTGTCTACGTCGCCAAAGAAACAAATCGAGCCGTTGCATTCGCCGATGTAGGCACCGCCGGCGCTACAGGCATAGCTCCAGCCAGGGGTATTGGCGAAGTCGAAAATGTAGTTGGGGTTCATGCTGTCGTCCTCAATGTTGTAGTCGAAGACATGGGCGGTGAAGCCTTCTACGGCAAAGAGATAAAGGTGTGGCGTGCCGTCCTCGTCAACGAAACGGCCAGTGCCATGCACCGTATGCCCGTTAAGGTTGTGAGCTGTCGCCGAACTGATGACATTGCCGTTGCGGTCGACGAGTTTAAGGTCAAGAAGGAGGTTGGGACTGTCACCCGCGGCTCTCTCGCCCACCCAGAAGGCATCGTGATCGGGGTCGTAGGTGCAAGTGCCCAGTTCATTTAAGGTCGTGTTGATTTGTCCGACCAACGTCTTGTTGTGCAGGTCATAGCACCAAATCTTTCCGGAATGGGCGTCGCAACCGTAGAAATACTGTCCGTCAAAGGTCATGTCGCGCATGTAGTTGTCGGAGTTGCTGATTCCAGGAACGTCGAATTCTTCGATGAGGTTGCCGTTGAGGTCGTATTTGTAGAACATCGACAGCACTGTTGAGGACTTGCCCCAAGCGCTGGTGTAGATGTACTCGCCGTCGTAGACCACACCGTGTTGGCGGCCTGTGGAGCAAGTGAATGAGGTAACGAGGTCCCACATGTCACGTGACGCTTGGGCTTGGATAGCGTTGGGCATCGCCAAGGCCAAGGCAAAGAAAAGGATAAGTTGTTTTTTCATAGCATTATGTGTTTGTTGTTATTTGATTGGATCGGTATTGTCGCAGCGTTGTCCTTCGTACTGCTGCACTTCGTCGTATTTGTACTCCAGTTTGATTCCAACTTGCTTGAACATCTCCTCGGTCTCGGCGCCGTCATGGTAGCGGCGTTCGCATACCACACGCTCGATGCCGCAATTGATGATGAGCATGGCGCAGGTGCGGCAAGGTGTCATGCGGCAATATAAGGTGCTGCCATCCAAGGCGATGCCTCTTCTGGCGGCTTGGCAGATGGCGTTCTGTTCGGCGTGGACGGTGCGTACGCAGTGTTGGGTGACGCTGCCGTCGTCGTGGATGACCTTGCGGAACAGGTGCCCTACATCGTCGCAGTGGGGGAGACCTTTGGGCGAGCCGACATAGCCTGTCACCAGGATTTGCTTGTCTTTGACGATGACGCAGCCGCTGCGGCCACGGTTACAAGTGGCACGCTCGCTGACGGTGTCGGCCAGGTTGAGGAAATAGTCGTCCCACGATGGGCGAACATGCAGTTGCGTCAGCACCTTTTCCACCTGTTGGTGCAACTGTGGGATGGAGCCATCGTTCATAAACACGAAGTCAGCTTCCTTGATGCAAGCGCCGAGGTTTTGCTTGTTTGGGTCAGTGGCGGTCATCTCGCGCTCCTCGTTGCTCACGAAGGTCTCGAAGTCGATGTGGTCGGTCTCCGAACCACGCAGGTAGATGCGGTCGTAGCGGATGCGACGGTCGGCATCGACGGCGAAGAGGTAAAACTCGCCCTTCTCGCGCAGTGAGTGGATTTCGCCAGGTGTGCGCACGCTCTCGATGACGGCATTTTTGCCTTCGGCCTTGGCGCGTTCGAAGAGTTGGTCGGTGATGTAGCTGGGACAATGCGCGGCGCGCAGGTCGTTGCCGACCATGGTCAGCGTGTCGCGGTTCACTTCGAGGCCACGACGTTGGCATTCTTCAGTGATGTAGGCCCGCACCGAGTAGTGTACGAAGCCCTTTTCCTTGACGAGGTAGTCGACGATGGTGCCTTTGCCCGCACCCAGGGTGCCTGTGATTCCTATGATGATCATGATGTGTGGTGTTTGTCTGTTTCTTTGTAAGAGCAGGGACTCACGTCGCCTGCTTAATAACCTTTCGTCCCTACGGGACTGAATTAACTCTCAACTCTAAACTATCTGACTTGTTCTTTGATTTCACTCACCCATTTCTTCAGTTCCACGGGTTTAAAGTTTTCAATCCCTTCCAACAATGTCTTTGGGTTGTCGCTGACGATGAGGTTGTCGGCATGTTCACGGTGGATGAAACCATCGCGGGTGGCGCGGTCGAGGAAACTGACGATATGGTCGTAGTAGCCGTTCACGTTGAAGAGGGCCACGGGCTTGTCGAAGACGCGCAGTTGGCTGAGCACCATCACCTCGAAGAACTCGTCCATGGTGCCCACACCGCCCGGCATGGCGATGAAGGCATCGGCCATGTCCTCAAGGATTTTCTTGCGCTCGGCCATGGTCTCCACCACAATCAGCTCGTCGATGTCGGGGCGACCCACGCGCATGTCCAACAGGTGCTGTGTGATTGTGCCTACGATTTTGCAATGGCGTTGTTTCATCTCTTCAGCGATGACATTCATCAAGCCAACATTGCCGCCACCATAGAGCAGTTCGCAGCCATTGTCAGCCAAGACATGGCCCAGTTCTGCCGCTTTTTCCCTATAAATCGGGTCAAAGCCCATGCTGCTGCCACAAAAAATGCAGATTTTCTTCATTCGATAATTTTTTGCAAAGGTAGTATTTTTTATTTTTGCCGTGCAAATTTCTAAAATCTTGAATCTTTAAATCTTTGAATCTATGATCCGAAATATAGGCATCCTTGGCGCTATGGCGCAAGAAATCGATGAGGTGAAAGCCCTTTTGACGGAAAAGACTATCGTGAAAATTGCGAACCGCGAATTCGTGGTGGGCAAAATCGGCAACGTGCGTTGCGTGGTGGCTTTCTCCAAATGGGGCAAGGTGGCAGCAACAATTACTGCGACCTTGTTAATACAAGAGTTCGCAGTGACGGACTTGATTTTCATCGGCACGGCAGGTGCCTTGGCCGATGGCTTGAAGGTGGGCGACATCGTGATTTCCAAGCGGTTGGTACAACATGACTTGGACGCCCGTCCCATCATCTCGCGTTTTGAGCTACCTTTGCTGAACCGTGTTTATGTTGACAGCAACCCGGAATTGACCGAACTGGCAGGCAAGGCCGTGACCAACGTATTAAGTAAAGGTGTTGAAAACATGGTGGGCGAGGAGGCCGTCAAGGAATTTGGCTTGGCGCCGACCTTGCATTTCGGTGACATCGCCAGCGGCGACCAGTTCATCAACAGCAGCGAAAAGCGCAATGAAATCCTCGGTTTGTTGCCCGATGTGCTCTGTGTCGAGATGGAGGGCGCCGCCGTGGCACAGGTCTGTTTGGAGTTTGGCACGCCCTTCACCGTCATTCGTACCATTAGTGATACCGCCGACCACAATGCCCGCGTCGACTTCGGGAAGTTTATCGCTGAGGTGGCGAATGCTTATTCTAGGGCGATAGTTGGGGAGATTGTGAGGTTGGTATGAGACTTTAAATCATCATTCGCTCCAATTTGTTCTTCCATTTTTCCCAATGCGGCATCTCCTTGCTGAGCAAGGCATAGAATTCTTTGGTGTGGTTGCGATGCACCAAATGGCACAACTCATGGGTGATGACGTATTCTATACAGCACCTGGGTGCGCAGATGAGTCTGGGATTCAAGTAGATGTTGCCGTCAGTAGTACAATATCCCCATCGTTTTTCCATCTTTCTTATGCCAACGTTTTTCGGCTGCACTCCGTATGCGGCGAATTGCTCAATAATGGGCTTGGCATATTCCGGAAACTTGATATGTGCCCGTTCAAGATACCAAAGTTGTAACACTTTAGCCGCTTCTTTTTTGTTTTGGCATACAACTTCCAAGATATTGTTTTGGTAATGCACCGCATTGCTCTTTCCTTCCTTGATTCTCAACATATATTGCCGTCCCAGATAGAGATGCGACTCGCCACTGATGTATTGTCTTTCGATAGTCGGTGTGCCAAAAGATTCAAAATAGCGCTTCTGACGAAGGATCCAAGCGGCTCTGTGATGCACTTTGTTGCGGATGTCATCAAGCGTTGCATTGATAGGTGCTTTCAAGGAAACGATGCCATTGGGAAGCACTTTGATGCCAAGTGTTTTTCGGTCGACAAATTCGATGTCATATTCGATAAGGGTGGCACCGTATTGGATGCTGTCTTTTGTCATCGGATCCAGATTTTTGCCACGTCGACGCAGCCGTCAATGATGATGTCCATATCGCTGAATGCGAAATTCAAGCCGTATTTGCGTTTGATGTTGTCGATGAGCTCGTCTTCCAGTTCGATTTTCAAACGGCCGATGATATCGCTTTTCGATTGCCAATCCACCAGGATGGAACCATCGACAATGACTGTCTTGCGAATGATTTCATCGAAGGCACGGGTGGTTTCCAAAGCCATATCTCGGACGGGCATGTCGGGGAAGAGGCGCTTGTAGTTCTCCAAAGCAATA
>CADAPW010000124.1 GCA_902789915.1 uncultured Bacteroidia bacterium
CGTCGTGCCCAACCCCAACAACGGACAGATGACGCTCAACTTCGAGAACCTCACCGGTAAGATCAAGGTCAAGGTGTACGACATGAAAGGCGCTCTCCTCGACGACTTCGAGACCTACAACGCCATGGACTCCTACGCCTACACCTACCAGATGAAGAACCGCGTCGACGGCATCTACTTCTTTGTCGCCACCGGCAAGGAAGGCACTGTAGCTAAGAAAGTGATTATAAAACGGTAACCGTGACAGCACCAATAACAACCAACATATTAACTCATGAAACTCATCAAGGCTCTATTGCTTGTTGTGGGATTATATTTGGCCTTGCCTAATCCCACATTAGCACAAACCACATCAACTCAAGGCAAGGAATTTTGGCTTACCTTCATGCAAAACGGGTATGAAGAGCATTCCATGGGCGGCTGGGTAACCAACCAAGTGCTCATCAGTGCCAAAAGAAACTGTTCCGGCATCGTCACCAACCCAAATACGGGATGGAGACAGAGTTTCACCGTCAACGCCAACAACATCACCACCATTGACATTCCTATAGAGCAAGGCTACCATGGCTCTTCCAACTACGGCATCATCTCCAACAAAGCCATCTTTGTGGAGTCGACCGACACCATTTCGGTGTATTGCTCCAATATTGCCTACGTCTCTTTCGATGCCTCCTTCGTGTTGCCCGTTGAAAGCCTTGGCAACGACTATATCATACAATGCTACGACCAATCTGCGGTAGTTGCCCCAGAAGGCGCCGTCAACAATTACCAAACCAGTGCTTTCGCCATCGTCGCCACGGAAAACAACACCGTCGTCGACATCACCCCCGCTTGTGCGACCTTGGACGGAAGACCTGCTGGCGAGACCTACCAGGTCACCATGAATGCCGGCGAGACCTATCATGTCAAGTCGGTGAAGTCGGGCAACAGACGCGACCTCAGCGGCACTCGGGTAACGGCCAGCGACTGTAAAAAAATCGCCGTCTTCAACGGCAACACCCTCACCTGCATCCCCACCACCATGGACGACGGCTTCGACCATGTCTTCGAGCAGGCCATGCCCTTGCGCTCATGGGGAAAACGCTTCATTGTCACCAGTTCGCTGAACCGTGTCCGCGACTTCGTCAAAATCACCTCCAGCGCCGACAACAACGAAATCTACAAAAATGGAACGCTATTGACGACTTTGAACGCAGGACAATCCCATGTCTTTACGCTTAGGGAATCTGACGAATCCTGCTTCCTACAAGCCACACATCCCAGTGCCGTATTCCTATACAACAACTCCTGTAACGACGGCACTTTCTTTAACAATCTAGGCGACCCCTCCATGGTATGGATTGCCCCTGTCGAGCAGAGAATCGACGAAGTGACCTTCTCCACCTTCAACCACCAAACCACCAGCATCACTGTTCACAGCATCAACATCATCGTGGACACGGATGATATTAATAATGTGTATTTGGATGGCCAACGCATCTCACCGGACGAGTTCCATCCCGTCACGGGCAACAGTGGATACAGTTTTGCGAGGAAGAACATCTCGCATGGCTCGCACCACATTTCCTGCGCCAATGGCTTCAACGCCCACGTCTACGGCTTCGGCCGCGCCAGAGGATACGCTTATCTGGTAGGCTCCAACGCCATCGACCTCAGCACCAGCATCACCATCAACGATGTCCCTGTCAAGCCCAATGAGACCTACTCCTATTGCCCCGAAGAAAGCATGACTTTCCTTGCCGAAGTCAACTCCGAAAACTATTCCATCGAATGGAACTTCGGCGACGGCACTACCAGCACTACCAACCCTGCCACCCATACCTTCCACAACCAGACCGTCTATCCCGTCACAATGACCATCACCACCGACGAAAACGAATGTTGGAGTTCTGCGTCACAAACCTCAACCTTCTATGTCGACTTGGCACAGCATTATGTTATCGAGGATGACGAGACATGCATGGGTGACTTCTATTCTGGCTATGGCTTCGAGAATGTGTTGGTCAACAACGACACCATCTTGACACGGTTGGTCGACAACCCTGATATCCCCGTGTGCAAAGACAGCCTGATTGTCTACCTCACGGCTCACCAGAGCTACCACATCCCCATCAACGACAGCCGTTGCTGGCAGGGACAACCAGGCATCTACGACGGCTACGGCTTCAGTTTCGAATTCAACAGTCCTGGAGAATACGACAGGCAGTTGGAACTCAGCACGGTCAATGGTTGCGACAGCACCGTCTACCTGCACCTCACCGTGGCGGACCGCATCACATACGAATTCAGCCATCACGAATGTAGCGGGAGCTATGTCTGGGACGGCGAGACCTATACAGCAGCAGGAACATACAGTAACCAATACACAACGCCACAAGGTTGCGATAGCCTCGTCACCTTGCACCTTACCGTTGGCACCAACAAGGAGATGGAGTTCGACACCCTTTCGTGCGACACCTTCATTTGGAACGGCCAAGAATATGGCATCTCAGGCGACTACATCCAAGTCTTTGATTCCTACGACGGCTGCGACAGCACTGTGACATGCCACCTGACCGTTGGGGCTGCCGTAGAAGGCGCCACAACCACGGCAAGCGCGTGCGACTCCTACACATGGTATGAAGTCGAATACACCGAATCAGGCATCTTCACGAAAGTCTTCCCCTCCTATATGGGTTGCGACAGCGTCCTATTCCTCAACCTAGATATGGAATACACCCCCAACCCCACCGAAATCATGCCTGCCGACACCAACAACCTATCTCCCCACTGGGTCATCACTGCCGCTGAATTCCAAATCAATTCCTACGACTTCACCTTGGAAGACCACAATCCCAAATGCACTTGGGACTCCGTCCAGTGGGCATTGGACACGCCCGAAGCCCATTGGCTCATTGAACCTGACATGAACGCCCAGCCTCCTGGAAAGACATGCACACTCACAGTGCTGAACTCACTGCCCGACACGATTTGGATGCACGCCACCGTTTACAACAGATGTTATCCCGAAGGCATTGAGCGCCGCTACTGGTTACTTTGCTCCTTCTACAGCCTTGACGAAAACAACGCCAAGGCCCAATTCGATGTCGTCCCCAATCCCAACAACGGTAACATGGAACTCTTCTTCGACCGCTTCGAAGGGAGGACCGACGTCAAAGTGTACGACATGAGAGGCTCGCTGATCGACCATTTCGAGACCCATAACGGCACCACTTCCAGCAGTTTCCGTTACACGATGCGACCTGTCGATGAAGGCATCTATTTCTTCGTCGTTTCCGGAAAAGACGGCATCCTAACGAAAAAAGTAATTGTCATCCATTAAACCATACCAGAAATTTTTCACGCAATACACTGAATATCAACAAACAAAGAAAATATAACAAAAAAAAGTAAGTTTTTGAAGTTAAACAATAAACTAAATTACTTACATTTGCCGAATATTATCGTCAATCCGTAGCACCTCTTCAAAAAATAAAGACAAATGAAGAAGCACTTATTCAGGGCCATCCTATTCTTATGCGGAACGTTGCTTTTAGGCTCCTGCCTGAAAAACGACCCTAAGAACAATGCGACAATCTATTACGCTTACCAGCAAATCCCGAACATCAATGAATTCATGCCCCAGCGGCTCTTGTATGCCTTTGGCAATGAGAACCTGCATTTCGGCGACGAGCCGCCCAAGATTGAGGGGCTTTTCGTTGCAGACGACGTTTGGGTCACTGATGTAGACACCGTTCCTTCAAGCGCATGGATGCAACCCGCCCACAATTCCATACCCAACCCCCAGTATTTCGAGTTCTACGAACAACACAAGGGCATTGCCAAGATGAGGTTCAAAAGTCCCAAGGGGCAAGTCGGGCAATACGACTATTTCCTTGAGCAATCGAGCACCGACAGGACCGATTCTGTCATGAGACACAATACAAACAGATTTGTTGAAGACACCATCTCCCCCATCTATTTCAAGTTGGGCAAACTTGAGTCCAGAGATTTCAACACTGTGTATATCATGGGCGAAGACCCATATTTCACTGTGTTCTACTATGAAGTCAGAGACATCAAGTCAAAAGGCGAACCGATGAATGCAGTCATCTTCACTGGTAAGATGGACAAAGAAATCCAAATCGTGACCGACACTGTCAGCCACACCACCGACACTATCGTCAAGCCTGTCATCAAAAACCTGAAATGGGGCATGCAGACCATGATGTATCACCAAGAAAGCGCCAGCATCAGCCAAATCATCCGTCTGGGCTTCCTGCCCACTCCTGGCGACATCATAATGCTCCGCAACAATTCCGACACGCATTCTGCCGTATTTTCAGAATAAGCAACAAAAAAGACCTATCGCAGCATGAAAAAAGCAAGCCTAATAGTATTCTTCACCTTACTCCTTATTGGCAACAACGCCATGGCACAAGGAAGGTTTAGGAAACCTTTGCAATCACAAAACACAATCGGCGCCAATGAAGCCCGGTACAACATCGGCATCACGGGAGGTTTGACCTCTACATATTGGGTCCATTTTGCCGGCACGGAAACGAAATACCATCAACCTTTCAATTTCGGCCCCATCGCAGGTCTCACTGTTGAGCGGATGTTCAACTCCAACTCATCCATCGCCGTGGAAGGACTGTTCGCCATGCGCAACACCCATTTGAATTACAACGTGCTCAACTTCCCCGTTGCCATCAATGTCAACAAGGACTTCTATCGCCAGTATGACGTGGATTACATGGAAGTGGCAATACAGGTGCCGTTGACTTATTATTTTGGTCAAGGCGACTTTAGGCCTTACGTTTTCGTTGCGCCACGCTTCACCCTCCCCTTGTCGGGAAATATGGAGTGGCAAAAGATGGAAATCATCGATTACGGAACGGAAAACCAACATTACAGCGAAGACGGTGCCGTCCACGAGACCGTGGAGATGACCGCGCAAAACATGCGTCGTTGGAATGTGGGTCTTGTGGCTGGCGTCGGTGTTCGCTACAGACTCAGAATCAGCAACTATTACCTTCTTTTCAAGCTCGACCTCTCAGGCCATGCCGCTCTGATCAATTCGTTCTCCAAGGAGGAAATCAACGGCGATTCCGAAAACGTCATCGGTGCCTCTTACATCGACCCGTATCTGATGCAAAAGCGTTTCAACACCGATGCCTCCGTGAAGCTTTCCATCCTCTTCCCGTTGAAGAAACCCTTGAAGGGAGCTTGCATGAAGTGGGGAGAATACGATTGATAGTTAACAGTTAGAAGATGACAGAGCGGCTGGCCTGAAGGTCAGCCGCTCTGCGTTTACAAGGTATGAAAAAGTGATTTACTTTCGTTGAAATCAGTCGCCAAGGCGCTTGACCCCGCCTCCCACTTTGTCGCCTTCCACGACAGGGTTGCCGTAGTAACCAATATCGCCAGATCCGAAGATGCCATACGTGAGTTTGCCGCTAACCCGAGCCTTGATGTCGCCTGAACCGGCAATGTTGGCTTCAAGACTCTCATTGTCACATAAAAGGACAATATCACCAGAACCAGCCACATCAGCCTCCGCCTTGCGCACCTTGCCATTAGAGACTTTGATGTCGCCTGAACCGGCAACGTTAACGTCCAACTCGTCAGCAAACAATTCGGCACAGCCCAAATCGCCCGAACCAGCAACATTCAGACTCATTTTTTGGACGCTGACCGTTTTGCTCAAAACAACGTCGCCCGAGCCAGCCAAGTTGACTTCCATTGTCTCTCCTTGCAACGGGCTAAGCGCGTTGAAATAACCGCTGCCCGCAAGGTTAAGGTCCTCCAAACTCGGAGCCGTCACCTCGATGACGAACTGTGTGGCTTTTAGGCTGGTGTTTTTGTCTTCCTGTCGTTTGCCCATCAGCAATTCATTGTCTTTCACTTTGATGTCAAGATAGTCGAAAAGGTTCTCGTCCACGCTGACGGTGCAGGAATAACTGTCAGCAATGGTGAAGTTGACCGTTGCCGGCAACGAAGTCGAGATGGCGTTGAACGCAGCCACGTCGTAGTCTCGAGTGACAACATTCCCGTCGCCTTTGACGGTTTTAAAGCCAAACGATTCGCCATCAACATTGATAGTACAGGCATTGAGTGTCATGCCGATGATGACGGCTGCAATGATTATGATGTGTCTTTTCATTGTATTAAGTTTTAATTGATTTGTAGTAATACGAAGAATAGGTGAAAAAGTTACAGTCTAGTGTGTTTTTTAGGTTCCTGCAGGAAATCTCCTACAGTCTTATCTCATCCAGCCCTATGCCAAGCAATTTCATTTTCTTAATGACTTCGGGCAGTTCCTTTTCAAGGAACTCCTCGCGCATTTGCTTGAGAACAATGTCTTTGGCCTCAGCGGAGATGAAATAGCCGATGCCACGTTTGTTGTAGATGATGCCCACTGCCGTCATGGTCTCGTAAGAGCGCATGATGGTGTTGGGGTTCACGCCGAGTTGGATGCCGTAGTCGCGCACCGAGGGGATGCGGTCGTCGGCCTTCAGCTCGCCACGCAGGATTTGCTCATAGAGCTGCGAGCAAATCTGCAAGTATATGGGTTTGTGTGCGTTAAATTCCATGGTTTAGTATTTTTGGGTTTTGATTTTACGATAGGTGAAGTAGAGCAGCACGCAAGCAGCACGCAAGTGATGATAATTCCAATAATCATGCCCCAGATGGTCGCATTGTGCCATAGTTGGACCACTTCTTCGGGAGAATAATCCTCAAAGCGTTCCATCCACAGCTCTATACGCTTTGAATTGGCAACCATTGTCGCGCCAAAAATCGTGGAAAGCAGATAACCGATGCCGAGATAGCAGGCGAAAGTCTTGCCAGCCTTGTGCTTCTTGAAGAGCATGTTGCCTAACATAAAGAT
>CADAPW010000125.1 GCA_902789915.1 uncultured Bacteroidia bacterium
GCCATAGAGAGCTTCTGCCGTCAGCACAACATCACTCCGGCACATCTCACCCTCGCTGCCACCTTCTACGCACTTTCGCGTTTCACCAACAACGAGCAACTGTGTATCACCACCATCAGCAACGGACGTTCCGACCTGCGCATCAGCAACACTACCGGTATGTTCGTCAACACGCTGGCATTGAGTTCCACTATCGGCGAACAGACTGTGCTTGAGTTCCTGAACGAGACCAGCAAGCAGTTCGATGAGACGCTGCGGCACGAGAAATATCCTTTCGCACAAATCGCTGCCGACTATGACCTTTCCGCCGAAATCATGTTTGCCTACCAGATGGGCGTTATCGATGAGCATAAGTTCAAAGGTCAGACGCTGGCCATTGACAATCTGGAGTCAGACACACCCAAGTTCCGCATCGCTTTCTATATCATGAACGACAAGGCGGGTAAGCCGAGTGTGTGTGTCGAATACGACAATGGCCGTTACAGCCATGACCTGATGCAAAGTTTGGCTCAGTCGATCTGCAACGCTGCGAAGGCATTCATCCGTCAGCCGGAGATGAAGTTGCAGCAAGTGAAGCTGTTGGATGCCGAACAAACCACCATCCTCGACAGCTTCAACCAAACCGATGTGCCTTACGACGACACCCAGACCATCATCTCGCTGTTCCGCAAGCAAGTGGAGCAAACACCCGACAATATGGCAGTGGTGTACCATGACAAGCATTATACTTACAAAGAAGTGGATGCCATTTCGGAACGTATCGCCAATTACCTTGTGAAACAAGGCCTTGGCAATGAGGATGTTGTCTCGGTGCTCATTCCGCGCTGCGAGTGGATGGCCATTGCCTCGCTGGGTGTGCTGAAGGCCGGTTGCGCTTATCAGCCTTTAGATCCGAGTTATCCTGCCGAGCGTCTGAACTTCATGATGAAGGATGCCAACGCCAAGTTGCTCATTGCTGATGAAGAATTGCGACCCATCGTCGATGAATACCAAGGTGAAGTGCTACTGATGAAAGACATCGATTCGCTGCCTATGGGTGAACCCGTAAAGGCTGACATCACTCCTTCGAGCCTCTTTATCATGCTTTACACTTCGGGTTCGACGGGCACGCCCAAGGGCTGCCAACTCGAACATGGCAACCTTGTGGCTTTCTGCCATTGGTACCAGAATCATTATGGCCTGACTGCCAACGACAAGGTGGCCGCCTACGCCAGTTACGGCTTCGACGCCTGCATGATGGACCTCTACCCTGCCCTCACCTGCGGCGCTTGCGTCTACATCATCGGTGAGGACATCCGCTTGAACTTACCAGATTTGAATGATTACTTCAACTCAAATGGCATAACCCATTCATTTATAACGACACAGGTCGGTTACCAATTCGCGACCAATGTCGACAACCATTCATTACGTTGCTTCGCTGTGGGTGGTGAGAAACTCTCGGCACTCAACCCGCCGACCAACTACAAGATGTACAACGGCTATGGCCCGACGGAATGCACCATTTTCACCACGAATTACTGGGTGAAGGATTACGAATTGGACATCCCCATCGGCAAGCCATTGGACAATCTGAGACTCTATATCGTTGACAAGCAATTCAATAGACTGCCCATCGGTGCCATGGGCGAGTTGTGGGTCACGGGACCGCAAGTGAGCCGTGGCTACCTGAACCGCCCCGAAAAGACTGCTGAGACCTACATAAAGAATCCTTTCAGCGATGACCCGAAGCACAGTCGTGTGTATCGTACCGGTGACATCGTACGCTACCTCCCCGATGGCAACATCCAGTTTGTGGGACGTAAGGACGGTCAGGTGAAGATTCGTGGCTTCCGCATTGAGTTGAAGGAAGTGGAGGCCGTTATTCGCCAATTCCCGGGTATCAAGGATGCTACCGTGCAAGCCTTTGATTACGAGAATGGTGGAAAGTTCATCGCCGCCTACATTGTTAGTGACCAGAAGGTGGACATCAAGGAACTGAACGCCTTCATCGGGCAGCAGAAACCGCCTTACATGATTCCTGCAGCCACAATGCAAATCGACGCCATTCCGCTGAACCAGAACCAGAAGGTGAACCGCAAGGCATTGCCTGCACCCGTCATTCAAGCGGCTGACCACGAATATGTGGAGCCTGTCAACGACGTCGAAAAACTCTTCTGCAAGATTTACAGCGACATCCTCTCCATGGACAAGATTGGCGCGACCGACAACTTCTTTGAGTTGGGTGGCACCTCGCTCATGGTGACTCGCGTCATCATCGAGGCTGACAAGGCTGGGCATCATATCGCCTACGGAGACGTGTTTGCCAACCCGACACCGCGAATGTTAGCCAACTTCCTCACCGGTGGCGCTGTCGACGAGGACGAAGAGGCCCGTAACTACAACTACGGCCCCATCAACCATATCCTTGAAGGCAATACCCTCAATGCTTTCCGTAATGGCGAGCGTCAAACCATTGGAAATGTGTTGCTTACTGGAGCCACAGGTTTCTTGGGTATCCATGTCCTCAAGGAACTCATCGACCGCGAGGATGTGCCGACCATTTGGTGCATGGTGAGGGCAGAGAATGAAGAAAAGGCGGAACGCCGCCTGAAAGGAATGCTGTATTACTACTTTAGCAACAACTATAATGATTTGTTTGGCAGTCGTTTGCGTGTCATCAACGGCGATGTGACACAAGAAATCAAGGTGGATGGCAAAGTCGACACCGTCTTCAATTGCGCTGCCGTGGTGAAACACTTCTCCAAAGGCACCGAGATAGAGGATGTCAATGTTGGCGGCGCAGCGCACTGTGTCAAATTCTGCTTGCTGAACAATGCCCGCCTGATACATGTGTCTACTTACAGCACTGCGGGTATGTCCATCAATGGGATGCCGCCTGAGGACACGGTTTACACCGAGCAAAAACTCTATTTTGGTCAGAACCTTGACAACCAATACGTACACTCGAAGTTTATCTCCGAGCGTGTCGTCCTCGATGCCGTGGCCTTGCACAAGCTCAACGCCAAGGTGATGCGTGTGGGCAACCTGGCACCGCGTTCTTCCGATGGTGAGTTCCAGATCAACTTCCAGACCAACAGCGCCATGGGCCGCATCCGTGTCTATCAGATGTTGGGCTGCTATCCCTACGACATTACAGATGCACCGATGGAGTTTTCGCCCATCAACGAGGTGGCAAAAGCCATCGTGACGCTTTCGGAAACACCGC
The DNA here is from genome assembly GCA_902789915.1 of uncultured Bacteroidia bacterium. Lineage (GTDB taxonomy): Bacteria > Bacteroidota > Bacteroidia > Bacteroidales > F082 > Limimorpha. The sequence goes on from CADAPW010000125.1 coordinate 3,209, forward strand.
AGTCTTGCTGCCTGTTCCATCCTTACAACAACCACTATGTCCACTTCGGTGATGTTCTGGAGGAACTTTCGAAGGTCACACAAGGCCCGCGTCAAGTGGAGGCCGAAGCCTTCAACGAGGCTTTGGAAACCGCCAAGCAAGACCCCGAAAAGGCCAAGCGCCTCTCCAGTCTGTTGGCCTACCAAGACATGGCACATGGACAAAAAGCCATGATAATCCCAGCTGAAAACCAATACACCACGCAAGTGCTGTATCGACTCGGATTCCGTTGGTCGCCCACCTCGTGGGACTACGTGGATCAGATGCTGACGGCCATCGCCGGCTTCGGCTATTTTGAACTATAAAAATGTAGGATTATTCCCTCTCCATTCCCGGGAAAGGTTTTGAAAACACTCTCGGGAATGGAGTTTCAAACTCCATGTCTTTCTTCTTGATGGGATGGTGGAAGCAAAGTTTGTAGGCGTGCAGGCAAAGGCGACCTAGTGAATTGTCATAGGCTCCTGAGTCTGACTTGCCATATTTCGGGTCGCCCACCACGGGATGCCCGATGTCGGCCATGTGGACACGGATTTGGTTCTTGCGACCGGTTTCCAACTGTAGCTCAACCAAGGAATACCTTGGATTGGAGTAGAGAGTCTCGTAGTAGGTCTCGGCGTACTTGCCGCCGTTGTCGGTAGGGCTGGAGTAGGTGATGAAAGCCTTGTTGTCTTTCAGCCACGACGCCACCATGCCTTCCTTTTTCTCCATGCAGCCGCACACCACTGCCACATAACGGCGGTCGTATACGGTGTTTTTCCAATCTTCTTCAAACATCAAGGCCACTTCTTTGCTCTTGGCGAAGAGCATCAGGCCGCTGGTGTCACGGTCGAGGCGATGTATGGTGTGGGCTCTGCAGCGTTGTTGCGTGTAGATGAAATAGTCATTTAAGATGCTCTGCGCCGTGTCTTTTTCCTTGGTGGGACTGTTGGTGAGCAGGCCTTCCTTTTTGTCAATGACGAGGAGGTATTTGTCTTCGTAGACGATGCTCAGCCAAGGGTTGCGAAAGCGTTCCTTGGCGGTGGGCTTGCCGATTTCCACCATCATGCCGGGTTCAAGGGCGAAGTCGAACTGCGTGGTGCGCTTGCCGTCGACCGATATGTTTTTGTTGGCTAACATCCTTTTGACCTTGTTGCGGCTGATGCCATCCATCTTTTTCATCAGGAAATCCATCAGTTGTGTCGGCTCCGTCACGTTGAATTTCAGTGGGTTACTTTTAGAATGTGTGGCTTTATTGTTTTTCATTTAAAGATTTAAGATTTTGAGTCGCTTTGCGCAATGTTGAATTTTAAATTTTGAATTTTGAATTAAAACGGGACGGGATCGTCGGAGGTGATGGAGGGTTGATAGGGCGTCATGCTGTCGTCGTCGTTCATCTTTGAGCTGTAAACCTGAGGTTGGCTGTCAAATTGGTTGTTGGGGCCTATGGTGGTGAAACTGCTGTTGTCAAAACCTTGTTCAAACTCCTCGAAACGAGCGTATTGGCCGACAAACCTCAGCTCCACTTCGCCCAGTTTTCCGTTACGGTGCTTGGCGATGTCAATGATGGAATAACCCTTGGGCTTATCCTCGGCATCGGCTCCGTCTTTGTAATACTCGGGACGATAAATGAACATCACCATGTCGGCGTCCTGCTCGATGGCACCCGACTCACGTAAGTCGGAGAGGATGGGTTTCTTGGAGCCAGGACGCTGTTCTACGCTACGGCTCAGCTGCGAGAGAGCCAATACGGGAATTTCCAACTCCTTGGCCAGACTCTTCAGCGAGCGCGAAATGGTGCTGATTTCCTGCTCGCGATTGAGGCCTTTGTCGCCACCTTTAGCGGTCATTAGCTGCAGGTAGTCGATGAAAATCATCTGGATGTCGTGTTGTTGTTTCAAACGACGACATTTGGCGCGCAACTCGAAGATGGAGAGCTGAGGCGTGTCGTCTATGAAGATGGGCGCATCGGTCAAGGGTGTGACTTTGGTGTTCAGCTGTTGCCACTCGTATTCGGCCAAGTCGCCTGAGCGCAACTTGTCTGCGGTGAGCGAGGTCTCGGTGGAAATCAGACGTGTAACTAGCTGAACTGACGACATCTCCAATGAGAAGAAGGCGACAGGACGGTTGAAGTTGACGGCAGCGTTGCGGGCCAAATTCAAGGCGAAAGCGGTTTTACCCATACTGGGACGTGCCGCCAGAATGATGAGGTCCGACTTTTGCCAGCCTTGCGTGATGCGGTCAAGCTCGGTGTAGCCTGAAGGCACGCCACGCAACTTGTCGTCGGCGTTTTTGGCGTTCTGGATTTCCTTGATGGCCTTGCTGACCAAGTCCTGCATCGAGTCATAGCTGCGGCGCAGGTTGTTCTCGCTGATTTGGAAAAGGTTGTTCTCGGCTTTGTCGAGCAAGTCGAATACATCGGAAGTGTCTTCGAAGGCCTCGTGAATCATGTCGGATGAAATCAGAATCAGCTGACGCTGAATGTGTTTCTGCATGATGATACGGGCGTGGTACTCGATGTTAGCGGCTGATACGACACGGTTAGTGAGTTTCGAGATATAATAAGCTCCCCCGACCATCTCCAATTCGCCTCGTTGTTTTAATTCATTGGTAACAGTAAGAATATCAATTGGCTCTGATTTTCCGAACAGTGACTTGATGGCGGCGAAGATTTTCTGGTGCTTGTCGAGATAAAATGCCTCAGGAGTGAGGATGTCAATGACTTCGTTGACAGCTTCCTTTTCCAACATGAGAGCACCTAGAACGACCTCTTCAAGGTCGGTGGCTTGGGGTGGGATACGTCCCTGATTGGCAAAGACTTGCTCAGGGGTTAATAAATTGCGTTTTGCGGCATCGCCGAAAGGACGGCGGGTGGAGGTATCGTTAGGCATAAAATTTCAGATTGTTCTTTTGTTTGGGATGGCAAAAGTACGAATTAAAAACCGCCCCTATGAAACTCTTTCGGCGAAGTTATCAACTACTTGAAAAGGAGTTGATAAGTTTTCGCAACGATTTCATTTTCAACGATTAGGTCTTCTCGTGCCTGTTGATAACCTATGAGGTCATTGTTGGTGGCTTCGATGAGAATCCGGCTGTGTTCAAAGAGTTTAGCATCGCCGAAAAGGGCCGTTTCGAGGCGCTGCAAAGTCATCCCGCGCTTGATGGCAGGATGGTAAAACCTGGCTTGTTGGAGCACTTCATAGAGGTTGAAGACCTTATAGCCCACTGTTTGGTTTTGGATGATTTCGTGACGCAAAAGGGTAGTGGTAAGATTTTGTGGTGTAAAACACACAACCAACTCATAATGAGAGAGTTTTTCAATAAGCAAGTCAATGGCTTCTTTCCAACGGCTGTGGCATCCCCACGCTGGCCTCTAACAGCAGCCATGTCATTCCTGCGTTGGCATGTGGGGAGCTTGGAATCTATGGCTGCGTCAAATTCATGTTCACCTTGCAGCGCAAAAGCCAGAATCATCTCCTCGTAAGGCCTCGTGCCATCCAATTCGGGCACGGCGGGACGGTTGAGAAGCAAGTTAAGAAAGGCCACCGACTTAGGCTTGGGCTGTGGTGCCAACGAGTAAAGTGTCTTGTAATCAACATAATACGAGTTTGTCTCTAAGGCTTCAATCTGATGTGCCTCCTTTGAATCAGGTTCAATTTGCTGCAGCATTTTGGCGTTGGTGTTCACACCGTTGAAATAGCATTGGAACAACCTTTCATCGTCCATTGCGGTGGTGAATAGGAAACTGTTTTTCGGGATGAGTTTCCAGCAATGGCCCTGGAAATCACATGGGTAGGGGTTGTGGCATTGTGTCCCGATGTTGACGACGGGGGAATGGGGTAGGGCTACCACAGCTTTCAGTCGTTCCACATTCTTTGCGACAAAAGCCTCTCTCTCAACGACATAGTCCATCACCGACTCCATTTTGAAGAGCTGTTGCACGTCGATGGGACCATCTTTCACATAGTCACCGTTGAGGTACATCAAGCGGAAGTCGCTGAGCGGTACCCCACAACCGTGCAGCACATAGTATTGCAAGGCGGCATCATTATAATAGGTGTCGCTGAGACGCATGGAACTCTTCACCTCCACGGCCAGCCACTTGTCACCATCCCGGACAAGGATGTCCAGCATGATAAGTGTGTCATTGTATTGGAATATGGCCTCATACATCACATTAACCTCGGGGTTGCTGAGGTTGGCCAGGGTTTCCGCCGCTTTCTTCGGGAATTGTGACGGCGCGTTGGGCGACATGTCGATTCCTCCGGGAAAGACTTCATGCGCCAGCACACCCACGTCGGTGCCACGTTGGAACTTGGCCCGTTGCTCGATGCTGAGCTTGTCACGCAGGTAAGGATGCTTTTTCTGCATATACAATGCCTTTTCGCATTGTAAGCCCTTGATATAGGTCGATTTGGAGAGGATATGCATAATCAGTTGGTGTAGTCCACTTGACTCTCGTCGATGAGCGGTAGGTAGTTGAAGCGGCGCATGAGTTGGGCGATGGCGAGCACGTCCTTCTGGCAGTAGGTGCAAGTCCAAAGAGGTGTAGCTCTTGTAGTCTCCGAACTTCCACAACTCCATGGTGTCGATGAAGTTGGTCTCCCAGGGTTTCTTGCCTGCAACTTGCAGTATGCGAGGAATTTGTATGCCGTTAATCATCATGCGGCGGGCGATGTATGGGAAGTCGAACTCCTTGCCGTTGTGGGCACAAAGTTGGGCGTAAGGTGAATCGTAGTGCTTGTTCAGCATGTCGGCGAAGTCGGCAAGCAGCGCCTTCTCATCGTGGCTGTAAAACGACTTCAGGCGGAAACGTTCACCGTTGAAGAAGCCGACGGAGATGCAGACAATTTTGCCAAACTCGGCATAAATGCCCGCGCGGTCGTAGATGTCGGCAGGGGAGAGGTCGTCGTTGTCGCGGTTGAGTTGGTCTGCTTTCTTGTCCCATAGTTTTTGCATCCGTTCGCTGAGTTGGTCGTAGGTTTTCTCTTGCGAGACGGTCTCGATGTCGAGGAAGAGGGTTTTGGAGAAGTCTGTCATTTTTTAGTTATTCGGTTGTTATGGCCTATGGCTTGTTTCACCCAAAGGTGTCATCGCGGACTTGATCCGCGATCTCCTTCAATGAGAGAGACAGCCACGAGCCATTGGCCATTTGCTTTCATTGTTGAATCATTTAATTGTTGTAGAGACGTCGATTTATCGCGTCTCTTTTGAAATATTATCGTATTTCCATAAATTCATCATATTTCCCCGTCACCGCCACCGCCTCAATCTTCATGTCGGTTATATATGAATAAGGTGTGCCTTCGCCGCAAAGCAGCGTGAAGCGGTCGAGGTCGGTTTCTTCGCCTTCCGCCACGATGTGGACGCAGTCGTCAGCGTAGTCGTTCTCCACGTAGCCCACCACATTGCATCCCACGTTGAAAACATGTCCGTAAATCCTTATGTCGTAGGCTTTTGTCATAGGGCAAACTTGATTTCGGGCACGGTCTTCAGGCCGTCGTAAACGGCATTCATCTGCTCCTGGCTTTCAAGGTCGATGTTGTAGGTGTAGGTGATGTAAGTGCCTTTGGCGCTGGCTCGGGCGCTCACAAAACTGTGTACGCAGCGACATGCGCTGAACACGCGGCTGATGTTGGCCTTGCTCTCCTCGATGGGGATGACGGCCGCCACGATGACCTTGATGTCGAAGTTCTGCGGGAAGATGAGTTTCTCTTCGTTTTCGTTCATTTTCGGAATGCTTTATCGAGAAAAACAAGTTTTTGTCCCTTTTTTGCTATTTTTGCGGAAAATACGACAGCCATGGCAAGAAAACTGAATAGAATCGAATTCACGCTTCGCGAGGGCGAAGACTTCATCCCTTTGATTTCGTTATTGAAAGCCTGCGACGTGGTGTATTCCGGCGCAGAGGCCCAAGAGGTCGTCAGTGCAGGCATGGTGCTCCGCAACGGCGAGGTGGAGACCCGCAAGCGGGCGAAGATCACCGCTGGTGAAATCATTGTTTTCGAAAATTATGAAATCCTTGTAGAAGGGTGGAATTAGTAAATAGGAATTATTATGAAAAAAGTTTTATCCATTGTAGGAGCATTGCTCATCGCCGCCGTTATTGGCGGTTGC
>CADAPW010000126.1 GCA_902789915.1 uncultured Bacteroidia bacterium
CACATTGGAGGCAAGGAAAAGACCTTCCTCCAAATCCTTTCTTAAAGTTTGAAAGTCAAATAGATTTGATAACTCTTCGTTTTCAGAAAGATATTGGCAAAAACGTTTCAAGCTTTGGTTGGAGGGTAGCGAGGCGGCTCGGTTAAAACTGAGCGGCAACTGCCATTGCGCCGAAAACCGTTTGAGCGGAATCATCAGCGCGGTAGCGTCGAAGATCATCGAATACTCACCGAAAAGGATGACTTTGCTATAATAACGGTCTCTCATCACCACAATAGTTTTGGCCAGCCCCCAACTTTATCGTCAATCCATTGGTTTCCAACACAATAATTTGATAAAGTCTTCTTGATAAATTTTACCACTTGCTTGGCTTCACTATCAGGATAGAGCAGATGCACATTCGGACCCGCATCCAAGGTGAAACAAAGCGGAATCTTGGTTTCATTTCGAAAAGTCCTAATCTCATTAATGATGTTCAAAGTGTTGGGTTTCATCAGGATAAATGATGGATTGGAACACATCATCAAAGCGTGGAGTTGCAAGGCTTCGCTTTCGGTAATATTAATAAAGGTGTCCAAGTCACCCGATCTCAAAGCGGCAAGCAAGTTTTTAATGTTTTCATTGGCTTGTGCATAACGCGCTGAGGCGTAGGGATTGCTTTCCATCAAGGCATGACCTGCACGACTTGAAACGGATTTGGTCTCGCCGCTGACAATCAAGATGGCATCGTGAAAAGTCTTGAAAATAGGATGGATGTCATCGGCCAACGAAACGGCATATTCGTCGGAACTGCCTTCGTAGGCCTCCGTTTTGCCCCAAAGTGCCATTGCAGGGAACACCGAGCGTGCCGCACTACCCGAGGCTAACCGTGAGAAATAGGAAGCCTTTTGTGGAACGATAGAGAAATTTCCAGCACGTTGATGTTCAATTCCAGCAAATTGGTATTCAATGTCAAGCAAACACATCACAAAAGCACTCATTGACGAAGCCGAGGACGCAATGCCAGAGGAATGAGGGAAAGTGTTGCGGCTCTCGACTTTCAGGTTCAATTGGTTGATGAACGGGAAAAACGCTTGGTTGTCTATCAAAAACTTCTCGATTTTCACACCAAAAGCGGGGTTTTCCTTGCCTTCAAAAAAGAAGCTGAATCCGAATCGGTCGGCTTTTTCAAACTCGACGAAAGTCTCGGTGCAACATTTCGATAAAGTGAAACTAATCGACGGATTCTGAGGAATTTGCTTTCCCTTTTTACCCCAATATTTCACCAAGGCGATGTTCGATGGACATTGCCAGCCCACGCGACCGTGAAAGTCGGGCACTTCGCCTCTGAAGGCCTCACTCAACCATTTGTTCTCCATTTTTAATGTATTTGATGCCGCGAAAATACGAAATCTCTTCACAAAACCATCTCTTTGTAGCCGAAAACTACCTCCAAACCTTTCTTTTTGAAATAGGCTTCCACTTGGCTTTTATCCCATTCCGTTGCGGCTAAGATAAAATCGCCACCCCAAGCCCCTAACGATTTCAAAACGCCCTCGAAGTCGGGGAAACGCTTTTGCACGGGTTCCTGCCCGATGCAGCGGGCGATGATGCGCTCATGGCATTTCGGCATAGCACGACTGATTTCCGAAATGGCTTCAATATCTTTCTGCAAATCAACGGGATTTGTCTTCTCCAAAAAAGCTTTGACTTCTTTTGAAGAGCTTTGCTTTTGTCCTTGGTAGACGAAAAAGAGATGCTCGGTGAAAGGCGGGTTGAAGTCAATAGGTTCTGCCGTTGGTTTCGGCGTTTCGACAGGCTCAACGACCTTAGGTCCCTGAGGTCCCTGAGCCTGTCGAAGGGCCGACCCAGTATCAACAAGTTGATAATAAATTGGCCCTTCCGCCGTGGCGCAAGCAATGTCGTAGCCCGAGCCTCCAAAGGTCAACTTCAGCAGTTCGTAAGGATTCACATTCGCCCATCGTGCCAAGTTGGCAATCAAGGTGGAGCTGCTGCCGAGACCCCAGTTTGGGTCGAAGTCCAAACGGGTTTCAAAACATAAGCCATCTTTAAACGCAGTAGGATTCAGTTGTTTTACAGCCTTTAGGATCTGTGATAGTTTTACGGCTTTGGGTTGGTTGTCGCAATCAATGATGTCAAGATTTTCAGGGTTCAAGGTGACCGAAAACCAAGGGCCGTCTGGTTTGTAGGCATTCCATTGTAGAGACGCGCCATGGCACGTCTCTACAGACAATGTCTGCCCCAGTTTCAACGGTATTGCCAAGGCCAAAGCCCCATTCAGGACAAGATATTCGCCTGTCATTAGGAATTTTCCGTGGGCTTGAAATTGGCTCATTTTTTCAAGGAGTCTAAGAATTGTTCCACGCCTGCATACGACACGGTCTTGTCCTTGAAATATTCACGCGCTTGTTTTTTCTCCTCTTCCGTGGCGTTCAATTGGTTCAAGATGTTGTTCAAGTGCATCTTCATGTGGCCGGCTTGGATGCCTTTGGTGGTCAGCGAGCGCACGGCGGAGAAGTTGTTGGCCAAGCCCATCGTGGCCGCCACCATCATCAGTTCAGGGGCGGTGGGGTTGCCTAAGAGTTCCAAGGTTTTCTTGGCAAGCGGATGCAGGCTGGTCAAGCCACCTACGGTTCCCAAGGCCATCGGCACCTCCAACTCGAAGTGGAAGATGCCGTTTTCAAGGGTCACGTTCGAAAGACTCTCGTATCGTCCGTTTCGCGAGGCGAAGGTGTGTCCCGCGGCCTCCACAGCGCGGAAGTCGTTGCCCGTGGCGATGACCACTGCGTCGATGCCGTTGTAGATGCCCTTGTTGTGCGTGGTGGCACGGTCGATGTCGATGTGGGCAATGTCAACGGCCTTCTTGAATTTTTTGGCATATTCGGCTCCCGATAAGTGTTCGTCGATGCCGTCAAGCTGTTCCACAGGGCATTCTACCCAGACCTTCACGCGGCAGTCAGGGGTGTTGTTCGACAGGATGGTCATGATAATCTCCACCTTGCGGAGGTCTTCGGAAAGGCCGTTTTGCTCGGCGAAGAAGTCCTGCAAGCTGTGGCCGAACTGCTCCAAGACGGAGTTGATGAAGTTGGCGCCCATGGCATCACCGGTGCCGAACTCGACACGGATTTGGTAATAGTCAGGGATTTGTGCCGTGTAGTCGATGAGGCGCATCCCAAGGATGCCGCCACCGCGTTTCCGCATTTTTTCCGTCATGGCGTCGGTGTCGGCAAGGAGGCGTTTTTCGATGGCGGGAAACAACGTAAACAGCGTCTCCTTATTGCCGCTCCAGCCGAAATGCACCTGTCCGACCTTGCGCACGTCGATGACTTCGGCATGGAAGCCACCGCGTTCGCCCCAGAACTTGGCTGCCGCCGAAGCTGCAGCCACCACGGAGCTTTCCTCGATGACCATCGGCACGATGTAGTCCTTGCCGTTGATGGTCACGTTGGGTGAGATGCCGTAAGGGATATAGAAATTGGTGATGGTGTTCTCGCTGAACTCGTCAAAAAGCTGCTGCTGTTTCGAGTCGGGGTGCCAATAGCTTTTCAGCAGGTTGACGACTTCGCCCGGGTTCTCGAAATAGTTGGCAATCAGCTTTAGCTTCTCTTCCTTGAGAAGCTTCGAAAAGCCCTTTTTTATGCGTTCGCGAGTAGCCATAGGGGTTTACCATTCCTCTTCTTCAAAGACTTTTTCAGGCACGAGGCTCTCTTCAAATTTTTGTCCCCAATCTTCTGCAAAAGTTGCGATTTGGTCCAGAAACCTGTCCCAGATAGGATTGTACAGAGGGTCTTCCTTGTCCATCCATTCCTCGCAGGGATGGTTCGATTGCGTCTTTTGCATGAAGTCGGTGAGGGTGTAGCGCACACGGCCGGGACGCACCTCAATAGTGAAATAATAGGTAATCCAAGGCCATTTTGACTTCACGGCATCGCCGTTGTCGAGCTGGAACTGATGCTTGCCTTTCAGGGTGCGGCCGTCATTCTGCTGGAGAATGGTGGACGGACTCTTGTAATAGGTGTTCATGAACTGGCCGTAAATGCGGTTAAACACTTCATCCTCAGAGCCTACGGTTTGGATGACCTTGCGGAAAGTAATCTTTTCCGTTTTCGGGTCGATGGGCAATTTGGATTGGTTTTCGGTTTGGGCAAAGGTGACTGTCGCAAACAATACGGCGACAAAGAGCATGGCAATTCTTCTCATTGTGATGAAATTTTTGACAAAATTAGTAATAATTCATGTTACTTCGGCGTAACAGGGGAAGAAAATAGCAAATATCAGACCAAAATCAGAACGGGATGAGACGCGAGCCTTCGGAACAGTCGACGTTTGTTTGCGGATGACCCTTATAATATAAGGTGGAAGCTTCTTTCAGTGTGCCGCTCAACATTTCGGTGACACGCACCGTGGCTTCCGATGCGCCCGTGAGTTCCACTTCCATCGTTTTGACTTCAGTTTCGACCATGTTCAGCAGGCTTGCACTATCTAAGTGAATGTCGGCTTGTTCAGTGGTGCCGCCTTTATTCACAAAACGTGAGGCGTCGCTCAAATGGATTTGGATGGACTCGGAGGCGTCGATTTCGCTGTTACATTGTGACGCGTCTTCCAACACGGCAGAGCAACTGTTTCCAATGAATCGGAAGCCCGTCATCACAGAGGCGCTTTCCAAGGTGATTTTGCAGCTTTCACCCGAAAAGACGAGGCCGTTGCATCGAGAAGCATCATTCAAAGCAATGTTGATATGCTGTCCGGCAAATTCGCCGTTGCATTGTATCTGTGCTGCATCGTCGGCTTCCACGGTTTCTATTTGGGGTGTGTGGATGGTGGCACGGAAAACGGAGTTGATGGCAGGATAGACATAGCCTGAGAAACCGATTTCCAGTTTTGTGCCTTCCGTTTTGGTTTTCAGATTGCTCTCCAAATAGGCGGAATACTCCAGTTCAACAAAGGTGTTGCTGTCGGCTACCACCGTCACCTCCCAGGCATCGGAGACTTCGATTTGTCGGATGTTGGCGTTCTCTAGGACGGTCTTCTGCACAAGGGTCATGTCGACCTCTTTTTTGCAGGAAGTGGCGAAACAAAGGGCCACGCATAGGATAAATATGGTTTTTATTGTTTTCATAGGATATTGTTTGAATTGTTATCGAAAGGTGAATCGTTTTATTATTGGTGATGGTAAGGCTCGCCCTTCAAAATCGTGAAGGCACGATAGAGTTGTTCCACAAAGATGAGACGCACCATCTGGTGGCTGAAAGTCATGGGTGAGAGCGACATCTTGGTGTTGGCGCGGTCGTACACTTCTTGGGCGAAGCCGTATGGCCCGCCGATGATGAACACCAGCCTCTTGGCACCAGAGGCCATCTGTTTTTCAAGACTTTCCGAAAACTCCACCGAGGTAAACTGCTTCCCGTTTTCGTCCAGAAGGATGACATAATCTCCTGCTTGCAGCTGTTGCAGTAGCAAGAAACTTTCCGCTTTTTTCTGTTGGTCTTCGCTGAGTGTCTTGCGGTTCCGAGGGTCAGGGATTTCTTTCATCTCAAACGAGGCGTAATGCCCTATTCGCCCGACATATTTCTTGATGCCGGTGATGAGATAGTCTTCATCCGTTTTTCCTATGACCAAAAGCAGGATTTTCATTTTTTCTGTCACAAAACCCACAAAACTATCAAAACTTTTTTCTTGGGTCGAGGAAGCACGCCAACTGGCTTCTTCCCGGCGGCAAGCGGTTGCGTGCCGCCACTACTAAAATGATGTTTTGTGGGTTTTGTATGTTTTGTGATATTATTATAACTTTATGTTTTCTAATAGTTTATAAACTTTATCTCGGTCTTGTTCCAACTGTGCCTTCAACTCGTCAAGCCCTTCAAACTTCTCCTCGTCGCGGATGCGGTCGATGAAACGCACACGGATGTGCTTGCCGTAGAGGTCGCCGTCAAAGTCGAAGAGGTTCACCTCGACGAGCGGGTTGTCTTCTCTGCGATCGCCTATAGTGGGACGATGTCCGATGTTGGCCATGGCCTTATAGGTTTTGCCTTCGTAGTCGACGAGGCAGGCATACACGCCACGGTTGCTGATGAGCATGTATTCGCGCGGCAACTCAAGGTTGGCGGTAGGGAAGCCCAAGGTGCGTCCAATCTTGTTGCCCACCACGACCTCGGCGGTGATAGAATAGGTGTAACCTAATAGGCGGTTGGCGCCTTTTACGTTGCCGGTAGCTAGGGCGTTACGGATTTTCGTTGAACTTACAGCGATGTTTTCAACATTTTGTGCTTCAACGCGTTCCACTTTGAAATTGTACTTCTTCATCATGTCGTTGAGCAGGTCGAAGTCGCCCATGCGGTTCTTGCCGAAATGATGGTCGTAGCCTACCACAATATAAGCAGGCTTGATGTTGTCGATGATGCAATCTTTGATGAACACTTCGGATGGTGTGCGCGAAAACTCCTTGGTGAAGTTGATGACGACCACATTGTCGATGCCGAACTCCTCGATTTTTTTCAGTTTTTCTTCGGGCGTGCAAAGAAAACGCAGGTTTGAGCCGTCAATGTTGAGCACCTGACGCGGATGTGGCTCAAAGGTGACCACAACGGTCTCACCGCCGATGTCCTGGGCCAACGCCTTCATTTTGTTGAAGATGGCTTGGTGGCCAACATGGACGCCATCGAAGGTGCCGATGGTGACCACGGCGTGGGGAATGTTGCGGGCTTCTATGATGTTTCTGTAGACTTTCATCTTTGAATGCTGAATGCTGAATGCTGAATGCTGAATGCAAATGTTGGAACATCATTCAGCATTCTACATTCAGCATTCCTAATTAACAAGATTTGTTTCAATTAAGTGTTTTGCTATCTGCACAGCGTTGGTGGCGGCGCCTTTGCGGATATTGTCGCTGACGATCCAGAGGTTCATGCCGTTGGCGATGCTATGGTCGCGGCGGATGCGGCCAACAAAAACTTCGTCCTTGTCGAAAGAAGTGATGGCCATGGGGTAGAGGTTGTTGGCAGGGTCGTCTTGCACCACCACACCTGGCATGTTTTCCAGCAGTCTGCGCACTTCTTTAATCTCGAAAGGTCTTAGCGTCTCCACGTTGACGGCCTCGCTGTGGCCTCCCGTGACGGGCACGCGGCACACCGTGGCGGTGATGGCGATGTCGGGGTCACGGAGGATTTTACGGGTTTCGTTCACCAGTTTTTCTTCCTCGGTGGTGTAGTCATTGTCGCAGAAATCGCCGCCATGGGGGAGGACGTTACGGTAGATTTGATGGGGATAGGCAGGTTTTGTTGTTGTAGAGACGGTGCATGCACTGTCTCTACCAATCAACATTTCCTCACAGTTCAATTGATTAATTCCCTTCAATCCGCTACCGCTCACACTTTGGTAAGTCGAAATCACCAAGCGCTTAATTCCATACGCCTTGTGGATGGGGGCCAATGCCATCACCATCTGTATGGTGGAGCAGTTGGGGTTGGCGATGATATGGGTGTCGGGTGTGATGGTGTCGGCATTGATTTCGGGGACAACCAAAGGCACGTCTTTCTCCATACGCCAAGCCGAGCTGTTGTCGATGACGAAGGTGCCATTCGCGGCGAAACGAGGCGCGTATTGCTTGGAAGCCGCACCGCCTGCCGAAAAGATGGCGATGTCAGGGCGCTTGTCGATGGCTTCTTCCACGCTGACGACCTTATGGGTCTTGCCTTGGAAGACGATTTCCTTGCCCACGGAGCGTTCCGAAGCGGCGACAATCAATTCATCAATGTGAACGTGCTGTTCATCAAGCACTTGTAGCATCTTTGAGCCGACCAATCCGGTGGCTCCCACCACTGTGATTTTCATAGCATAGTCTTTTGCTTGTTTGGGAGCAATCCATGGCTTTTTCAGCACATTGGAATGCAAGTGCAAAAATAGGGAAAAATCTCTATTCGCGCCGTTTCGAGTCCATTATTATTGTCACAGGACCGTCGTTGAGCAG
>CADAPW010000127.1 GCA_902789915.1 uncultured Bacteroidia bacterium
TACGTCTGGTCGAACGAAAAACTGACGGTGAACGCTTACGTCAACGGTGGCTACTCCGTTTGGAAAGGCCATAATTCTGTAGATCAATCCTTATTCACAGATGAAGGTGTGTTGGCCAGCCACGAGATTGACTCGTCGAAATACAACAACCCGGGATACAACGTGGGCGGATTTTTCAGCCTCGATTATGAGATAGATACGGCCAACAGTCTGAATCTCTGGCTCGGCGGATGGCCCAATTGGAGCACCCAGACCAACGATGCGTGGATGATGAGGGAAGAGTTTTTCCCCGACACTTTGTTGACCAACATACACGAAAACAGCAGTGCGCGAAGCCGCAGTTTCTTTGCCAACGGTGGCTTGTATTACCAGCATAAGTTCGATAACAAAGGCCACAATCTTTCCGTTAGCGTCAACGGCATGGGCTGGGGCTATCGCAATGCAGGAACGATTACAAGGGAATTCACCTCACCATTGGCCTACGAAAAGGTGATGCGGCAGGACGGAGGTGATCGTTCTATAGGCGGGGAGGGCGAAATCATCTATAACCGCCCTTATTCCGAGAACGGAGAGATTTCGGTCGGCTACACGATTGGCTACGACCCTGAGACGGAATTACTCGTTACCGACACCGTAACCAACCCGGATTTCATCGGCCCTTACAATTGGGAAAACGACGTTTACCGTTCCTATGAGGCCAGGTTCAGCAAACTGAACAACGAGGCTTTCATCACCGTGCAGCACAAGTTCGGTGGCTTTACAATCAAGCCAGGTGTGCGTTTCGTCAGTGAGTTGGTGAGCGGAAAATACCTCTCCAATTTCCCCAACGACACGACCGATTACGATTTCAACAAGCATTTCTTCAGCGTCAGGCCGTCGTTGCACTTGTCGTATCGTACCAAGTCGATGCACAACTTCAGGTTGAGTTACACGATGCGCATTGCCGCTCCCGAAGCAGCGCAATTGAGCAAGTTCCCCATGTATCACGAAGATGATTACAGCACGGGTAACCCCGACTTGGAGCGCATCTACACCCATTCCGTTGAGGCGGGCTGGACCAAATACTGGGACAAGTTCGGTTCGGTGGGCTTGTCGGTTTACTATCGAGGCAAGACCAACGATGTCAACACGATATCTTTGTCGGAATACCATTGGCTCTACAACCGAGTGGTACAGTATTCATATCCGGTCAACGTGGGCAAGAGCCACAGCACGGGCTTGGAGGCCAACGTGATGTATCGCCCGAGTGGTTTCTTTAACCTGCGCTTCTATGCCAACCTTTACGATTCCTACATTTACACCGAATATAACGGCAACCCTTACGAGTCCAACAAGTGGTCGTACAGTTTCCGTCTGAATCTCTGGGCCAAGCTGTGGAACAAACTTGAGGTGACGGCTTCGGGCTATTACAGTTCCCCGACGCAATCCCTGTTCAGCGAGCGCCATGCCCGCTATGGCATCAATGCCGGCCTTCGCGCCGACTTCTTCGACCGCAAGCTGTCAGTGTATGTCAACGCCAACGACATCTTTAACTGGAACAGTTGGGGCAATACGAGCAACAGCCCGTATGTGCAGTCCACCTCCAATTCGAAGTACAACAGCCGCAGCGTTTCCGTCGGCTTGACCTTCCGTTTCGGCAAGATGGAACTGGAGCAGAGGGCTCGTCAAGGCGAAGGAGAGTCAGGCTCTTCACCTCAAGGCATGGGCGGGATGTAAAACGAGATTCCCTTCGGGAATGGATAATGTCATTAATGTTTTCAGCGGCGGCATGTGACGTTTAGATTTGTAAGCGTTATTTGCCGCCGCTGACTAACTATGAAATGCACTCCATTCCCGTAGGGAATCCCTATTAGAGTATGACCTTTTGCTTTAGAATTGGCCAAAATTCACAAAATGAAACATCAAAATCGGGAAATTTCGCCACAAAAAAGCCCAAATTTCGCCACAAATAGTCGATTTTCGCCACAAAAGCCCGTTTTTGGACACATTTTCCCCGCGGCATGGTTGGGCGTTGTACTTTTGCAGCGTTTTTAATCGAAACCGAAAACGAGTTTATTTTTTTAATCGAAACAAAATGAAAATTATTGGAACTGGAAGTGCGTTGCCGTCCCTCACCGTCACCAACGATGACTTGGCGACATTTTTGGACACCAACGACAATTGGATTACGACCAGAACGGGCATCCAGGAACGCCACCTTTTATCTACTGAAGATTTGTATGACTTGGCCGTCGCCGCCGCCACCAAAGCCATCAAGGCCGCTGGGCTGCGTCCCGACCAGATCGATTTCCTCTTGGTCTCGAATGTGGCCAACCGCCACATCACCCCGGGACTGAGTTGCATCGTGCAGAAACGTATCGGCCTCAGCTGCGCCGGTCTCGACATCAACGTGGCCTGTGCGGGTTTCGTCAATGCGCTGATGCTCGCCGACGGCATGATGAAAGCCGGCCATGCGAAGAACATCTTGATTTTGTGCGCCGAAGAGCCTACCAAATACTGCAACTGGCATGAACGCGACTGCAGTGTGCTGTTTGGCGACGGTGCCGGTGCCGTGGTGCTCACCGAAGGCAATGCCTTCAAAGACGTGAAACTCACCATGATCAGTGATCGCGACGTGTTGTATTATGAGCGTGGCATGGAAACTACGCCTTTCGAGCAACACTATGTCAAAGGCCAGCCTTTGGTGATGAAAGGCAAGGAGCTGTTCAAGACCGCTGTCACCGAATCAGCCAAAGACATCCAGAATGTTTTGGAGAACAACCATCTGACCCACGAAGATATCACATGGTTCATGCTCCATCAGGCCAACAAGCGAATCATCGAGGGCATCCGCCATATCGTCGGTGGGCCCGAGGAGAAGTACCCCACCGTCATCGAGAAGTACGGCAACACCTCATCGGCCAGCATCCCGATTATGCTTGATGAGATGTTGAAAGACAATAAGATAAAGCAAGGTGACAAGATTATCATGAGTGCTTTTGGCGCCGGATTCGTGTCGGCTGCTTGCCTTTGGGACTGGGAATTTTAATTGAATGTGGAATGATGAATGCCGAATGCTGAAATCGCAGATTCAACGAAGTTAAAATCGCAATGCGAAGCTGGGCTTTGCTCCTATTCAGCATTCAGCATTCCGAATTCAGCATTAAGAAATTGTTTACAAAGAAGAAAAACTTACAATATATGAATACTGATAAAAGAAGAGTAGTTATAACAGGCATGGGCGCCGTCTCGCCGATTGGCAACGACCTGCCGACCATTTGGGATAACCTGATGAAGGGCTATTGTGGCATCGACTTCATCAAGTCGTTTGATGCCAGCGACCTCCCCGTGAAGATTGCCGCTGAGTTGAAGGATTTCGATCCTGAGGCTTGCGGCGTCGAGAAAGCTTTTGTCAAGCGCAACGACCGTTTCGCCGTTTATACGCTTGCTGCCGCCTATCAGGCCATGAAGGATAACGAAGACCTGCAGATGAGTCCCGAACGTTTGGGCGTGTATGTAGGCTCCGGCATCGGAGGCTTCGACACCATCATGAAAGGCGTCAAGACCTATTATGAAGAAGGTGCGCGTTGGATTTCGCCCATGATGATCCCCACCATGATTGGCAACCAGGCTTCGGGTAGCGTGGCCATCCGCTACAACGCCCAAGGCCCCTGCGTGCCCATCGTGACGGCCTGCGCCACGGGTACCCACAGCATCGGCGAGGCTTACCGCGCCATCAAGCACGGCTATGCCGACGCCATCATCACGGGTGGCTCTGAGGCTGGCATCAACCCTGTGTCCATCGGTGGCTTTGCCAACTGCAAGGCCCTTACCAAGGCTGAAGACCCGAAACACGCCTCCTTGCCGTTCAACAAGGATAGGGCGGGCTTCGTCATCGCTGAAGGCTCTGGCATCGTACTCCTCGAAGAGTACGAACACGCCAAGAAACGTGGCGCTAAGATTTACGCTGAGCTTTGTGGCTACGGCAACTCATGCGACGCTTACCATAGCACTGCTCCGCGTCCCGATGGCACTACGCAGAGTCTGGCCATCAAGCAGGCACTTGATGAAGCCAATTTCAAGGCGGGTGAGAGCATCTACATCAACGCACACGGTACAGGTACCCCGATGAACGACAGCGGTGAGACTCGCGCTATCAAGATTGCGATGGGCGATGAGGCTTACAAGGCCCACATCAGCTCCACCAAGTCGGAGATGGGTCACGCCCTCGGCGCAGCAGGTGCAATTGAACTGATTATTAGTGTTATGGCTCTGAACAACGGCATCGTTCCCCCGACCATCAATTTGGACAATCCCGACCCCGATTGCGATCTCGACTACACGCCCAACACGCCCCTAAAAGTGGATTTGGACATCGCCATCTCCAATTCCTTGGGCTTCGGCGGACACAATGCTTGTCTAGCTATCCGTAAGGTAAGGTGAATAGTAAAGTCGGCGTTTCGACAGGCTCAACGACCTTAGCTTTTGCAGGTTCCTGAGCCTGTCGAAGGGCCTTCAACTAACAATTCAACGATTAAACAATCAACTATTAAACAACATACAATGAACAGAGACGAAATCAAACAGTACCTCCCGCACCGCGAGCCTATGCTCCTGGTCGACGAGATGACCCTTGACGAAAACCATGTGGCCCACTCCAAATACCATGTGACGGGTGAGGAGTTCTTCCTGCAAGGCCATTTCCCGGGCGAACCCGTGGTGCCTGGCGTCATCCTTTGCGAAATCATGGCCCAGTCGTGCGCCCTGCTGATGAAGGACGACCTCATCGGCAAGCTGACCTTCTACACAGGCATCGACAAGGTGCGCTTCAAGAATAGTGTCCGTCCAGGCGACACCGTCGAGGTGGAAGCCACGCTGACCTATCATCGTGCCAACATTTACATCTGCTCCGCCGTGCTTAGCGTGGGTGGAAAGATGTGCGTCAAAGGCGAACTGTCGTTTGCCCTGCTTCCCGACACAAGGAACAAACAATGAATCTTGAATTTTAAATTTTAAATTTGAGATGGCAACAATTCAAGACAAGACTAAAGCGCTGATTTCTACAGCACTGAAGATTTCCGAGGACGAAATCACGGAGGACAAGCATTTTTTCAACGACTTGGGAGCCGATTCGCTTGACTTTGTGGAGCTTTGTGTGACCTTGGAGCGTGAATTCAACGTGAAGTTCAGAGAGGAAGAAACGGCTAAGGTCAAGACCGTCGGAGACTTGTATCATCTGATTGAAAAATACACAAAGAAATAATTTTTGAATTTTGAATCTTTAAATCTTTGAATCTGAAATGAGATTACTAGAAAATAAAGTGGCTCTGATTACGGGAGCCGGTCGTGGCATCGGCAAGGCCATTGCCCTGCGTTTTGCCCAAGAAGGCTGCAACATCGCCTTCACCGATATCGCTCACCGATATCGCTTTGAACGATGTCGTCATGGAAACGGAAAAGGAACTGACAGCCCTTGGCGTTAAGGTCAAGGCTTATGCTTCCAACGCTGCCAACTTTGAGGAGACGCACCAGGTCGTCGACGAAATCGTCAAGGACTTCGGTCGCATCGACATCCTCGTCAACAATGCTGGCATCACCAAGGACACCGCGCTGAAGCGCATGACTGAGGAACAGTGGGATGCCGTCATCAACGTGAACCTCAAGTCGGTGTTCAACTTCACCAAGGCGGTGCAGCCTATCATGTGGAAGCAAGCTGGTGGTAGTGTAATCAACATGAGCTCCGTTGTAGGTGTTTCGGGCAATGCCAACCAATGCAATTACAGTGCTTCGAAGGCTGGTATCATCGGCTTTACCAAGAGCGCAGCCAAGGAGATGGGTGTGCGCAACATCCGCCACAACGCCATCGCTCCTGGCTTCATCATCACCGCCATGACCAACGCCCTGCCAGAGGACGTCCGCAAACAATGGGAAAGCCTGATTCCGCTGCGTCGCGGTGGCACTCCCGAAGATGTGGCCAACGTGGCCCTCTTCCTCGCTTCCGACCTCAGCTCTTATGTCACGGGTCAGGTCATCCACTGCTGTGGCGGCATGAATTGCTAAACGGACGCGAAACCGCAGCAGCCATGTCATCCCTGCGCTGGTTTGTGCGGAGCAAGGGATCTATGGCTGCGTCAAGAAGGCAATTTTGAATTTTATTGAAAACGATAGCAGAAAGAAAAGCCTCGCCGATGGGCGGGGCTTTTCTGATTTATAATATAATCAATTTGGGTGAAAAATGGCAAATTGAGCAGATTATAAGTTGAGGCTTGCTTCCGTTATCCGTTTCTCAATATGCGCGAAGATTTTCTTGTAAGAGGAAACGAGAAGACTTTTGGTAACTTGGGAATTGTGTGTGAGAAGGCTCCGAATGTCTTGAATCGGAAACAGTGCAACGCAACATATTAGAGTTCTTCCGTTTTTCCAATTTTTGGAAGAGAGAGAGGTACTATTTTGTTATTTGGTAACGATTTTTCTCATTTCGATTGCTTTTTCTTTGGCAAGTCTTGAATTTTCTTTAAACGATTTGCTTCCGTCAATAATCATAATCACATAAGCGTTTTTCCTTGATTCTGCTTGGGATTGGTATTCCGAATTTGTCACAAAATAACCATAATCCATGTATTCCTGTTTTATCGTACTAATGTCAGTGTTGATTTTAAATGGTTTGCCGTTCAATTTAAGGTTGTCTATCATAAAAACAGACAGAATACTCCCTTGTTCACTCTGGTTTTTTGACTTAACCATACCTCCTGATGGTATCGATTCCGAAATAAGGCCTTCACTAAATGAAATATCCTTGAATACATACCTGAATGATTGTTTTGCGAATGTGCCTTCTATACTAGCTTTGTTACCATCCAAATCTTCCATTGTCATTCGAATGCGTTTATTTAAATAACCTTTCGGTACCAGAAACTCAAAACCTTGGATAGAAAACTGTTCTTCGAATTCTTTCACGAGTTTATCAAGATTATTGCCGTAAATCGGCGCTGGTTTCTCTACACCTTTTGAAGATCCTCTGTAACCTTCCATCATGTTCATCACATACTTGTTAAATGTAGCGTCATCCATATTATTGTTTCTTCTCATTTCTTCCAAATCACCTGCTGTAAACAAAATAGGATAGATTTGGAAATAGTCTTGTTTCTTTTTCCATCCCATTACTTTGGCTTTCTTTTTATTCAACTTGGAGATATAGCTTTCAATATCTTTATACCGCCCTTGATGGCTGTTTCGGGCAGCTACAGTTGATCCATTGTCCAATCCGTCAGTAAGCAAAACAATATAGTATTTTGTTTCAGGATCTTTATGCATAACCTTTTTTCTTACATATTTTATTCTGTCTAACGCCATATCTAACGCATAATAGCCTACAGTGTTTTGACCATCAGGAATATGTCGGATATAATTATCCATATCACTTCTTCCTATTGGAGTAAGAAGGTCGTATGGCGCAGATTGAGTTTTCCAATTCTTGAAAAATCCAGGCTCATAAGTGAAACTTGTTTGAACATCATCACTAAAGCCTATGACATCGCCCATAAGGCGATTTTCACGTACGGTGGCGCATGAGTTAAAGGCTATCACTATCATGAATAAAAGAACAACCTTTGTAAATACTTGCTTTCTTAATGTCTTTGTCATATCGTTTTGTTTAAGTAATTAGTTATCGGCAGCATAATTAAATACAATCCATTCCATATCAGCATTTTCCACCTAACTCATTTTACCACAAAAACTGAAAGATTTTACCACAAAATAACAACCATTATTTCGTTTTCTCCGCCTCCAAATACGCAGAACAGTCCTTAAAGAAGTCATAATCCAATGCCTTGCAGATTTCGAAGAGCAGGGGCATGGAAATCCATTGGGAGCGGTAGGCTTTGTAGATGTTTTCGGGAGTGCAGTGAACTTGCTTGGCGAGCCAGGTGGCGGTGCGGCCTTGGCGGGCGAGTTCCGCCTTGATGCGTTGGCCGAGATGGAAGTCGGTTGGTGATAGTGACGTTTTCATTTTCATGGTGTTGGAGGGTTAGGGGAGGGCTTTCGCCCTTGCCTGCAAGCCATGAAGAAAGGCGCTCACCTTTCGTTTGTTGCTTATTAACTTAGTAGGCATCGCCAAACGCCTCGAACACTAATAAGCACGAAAAAGTTTGCGCCTTAAAAACGCAAACTTTCCGCTTACTTATTCTCGTGTTCGTTAAATTTTGGCGATTTTACTAAGTGAGAACAAGAGCGTAAAGCTCAGGGGTTATGTTATGTTAGGGTGGTTTACTTGTCTTTGTTTTTATCTGTTGGGTTAGGTTTTTTATTCAATTATTTGTCTTGCCCATTCAGGCAGTTGCTCCACATATTTTTTCGCAATGATGCCGTCGGAAAGGCGGATGAGCAATTGCTGCTCGGCATCATCAACAGAGTTGTCATATAAATAGGTACGGTCAACCTTGGTTGCAATGTACTTGCAGTTGAGGATGGACTTTTGATAACGCGAGATAACCTTGGTAATTGGCACATCGTGTCCACCTTTCATCACCCGTTGGGCAATGCGTGAGGCATTGATGGCAGGTGATTTTGTGCAGACGAAAAACAACCTGACGAAGAAATCTGCTTCTTTTGCCCTTTCAATGTAGTCGATTTTGTCTTTGGCAGATAAAACCGTTTCAAAAATCAGGCTTTTACGTTCAACCAAGCACTTTTCTCGCCATTCTTCGCAATAAACCACTGCTTTTTTAATCGCCTCCATGGAGTTCCAATCGCCGAATTTTTCTTGTGCAACAATGTCAGGATTGATGTAAACCGAATCCTCCATCCATTCATGTTGAAGGATTTTGCTGGTTACGGAAGTTTTTCCACTTCCGTTGGGTCCAGCAATTACAATTAAAACCGGTTTTCTGCCCTCCGTGCGCATTAGTTGTTGCCGTATTGTTGTTGATACATCAGGCTGATTTCATCGAAAAACTTTTCCAAGGCCTCTTCGTTGCTTTGTTTTGCTTCCTCCGCCACCTCGCGCATGATATACGCCAGCATCTCGTCCGTCGGTTCTTCCAACGAAGTCAAGCGGTAGGCGTTGATTTCTTTCTCTGACATGACTTTCTGTTGTTATTGCACCTGCAAAAATACGCTTTTTTTCGTAATCCATGCCCGTTTTCGTCAACATTTCGATAAAACACATACCAGAAGTTTCGGCTTGAACTTAGCTCAAAACAAGTGGTCTAACGAAACTATTTTTCTTGAAAAGCGGTTTTATTTTTCTAGAACGATATAAGAATTATCAATTCCAGAAAAATAAAATGATGTTATTACCAGAAATTCTTCTGGAATCAGAGTTTTTACTTCTTATTAAACGCCTCCAACACTTTCGCGGAATAGGTCTTTGAAACAGGAACAGATTCCAATCCCTCCCGCTCAAAGTCGATGACGAAGCCGTCGGCTTCGTTGTGGAGTACGCTCACTTTCTTGATATTGACGATGTAGGAGCGGTGGCAGCGCATCAAACTGCTGGAATCCACGCAGTTGTCGGCGATGGTCTGCATCTTGCAGCGCAGCATGTAACTCGCGATGGCACCGCTGCGTTGGTAGAAGACATTGATATAGTTATCCTCGGCTTTGATATAATAAAGGTTGTCGAGCTTGACGGACAACTTCAGGTTACCGTTGTTGTCCATTAGGTTGATGATCTCGGTGTGCTCGGGCATTACCTCGTTGTCGGACTCCACCGTGTCGCTCTTGGTGAGCATGAGGCGGCGTTGCGTGTCTTTCAACAGGATGGCCAGAATCGTGACGGCGTATGGTACTGCCAATGCGATAAAGGTGATGAGGACACTTTTGGCATAGAGATAGCCGAAACTATGGTCGGTGGCCCGGATTTCAAAATAGGAGATGAGGGTGTGGCACACCGCGATGATCATGATTTCGAGAAAGAGCCACAGCAGGTAGAGCCAAAAAGGGAAATGCCGGCTTTTTCGGATGACCCAGTTCATCAGCATTCGGCTGAGGACCAAAAACATAGTTCCTGCACCTACAAAAGCGGCGGTAATGAAGAAATAGTGTCCTCTTCCCACTTGGAACCATGCCGTTTCCGAGAAGGGGACGTATGCGGTGAGAAACACCAATGCGAACAGCGTCGAGATAATGACATTGAGCACCTGACCGATGGGTTCTGTCAGACACTCAGGCGTTTGCGTTATCAGGCGTTTTGGGAATTTCATTGGGTGGATTCAAAATTTGCGGCAAAATTATAAAATAAACATGAATTACCATGAATTAAACATGAATTTGACAAAAATGGAATTGATGACAATTTTTGATAAATTTCTGATAATTCGTGTTTTATAACTATCAAAAATATTCCTTCAAGACATCCCAAATCAAAGCCCCTTCAAAACCTTTCTGCATGGCGTAGGCGGCCAGTTTGCGCTTTTTCTCAAAATCGTTGGCGGCTTTTACGGTCTTGGCTTTCGTTTTCAGAATCTCAATAAGTCGTTGGCGATAGACTTCCTCGTCGGTCTGCCCCAAAACTTCGTCAATGATGTCTTTGGCGATGCCTTTCTGGATGAGGTGATAACGAATTTTGTTCGTCCCCCAATCGTTTTGGTTGCTTTTGCTTTGTACAAAGATTTTGGCAAACCGCTCGTCGTTGACGAAACGGTTGTCTAACAGATAATCAAGGATTTTTGTTTTTTCTTCTTGGGGTATGTCAAAGGTCTTCAGTTTGTCCTTGACATCTTTCACGCAACGTTCTTGATAGGCGCAATATTTGGCCATCTTGTCCAACACTTGGTCGGGTGTAAGCGGCTTGTCAGTTTGCTTTGCCATCAGCAGTCGATTTTGAGGTCGCCATCCTTGATCCAGCCGATCTTTCTGAAGACGAGACCGAAGAGCCAAGTCAGTACGGCGGGAAGCACGAAGCAAACTAAGGCCATGCCAATCCACATGTTGGCACCACCTTCGGGCATGGCTGTGTAGATGCCGATAGGCCCGACGAGGCCGCAGGTGCCCATACCAGAGCCAATGGGGATGTTCTCCAAATGGAAGACACAGGTGGAGATGGGGCCGGTGATGGCGGCGGTGAGCAGTACGGGAATCCAAATCCTTGGGTTTTTCACGATGTTGCCCATTTGCAGCATGGAGGTGCCGAGACCTTGTGCCACGAGTCCGCCCCAACGGTTTTCCTTGAAACTCAGGATGGCGAAGCCAATCATCTGGGCACAGCAGCCGGCTGTGGCCGCACCGCCCGCCAGTCCACCGAGGCCGATGGCGAGACAGATGGCCGCCGAGCTGATGGGCAGGGTGAGCACCATGCCGATGACCACCGAAACGACGATGCCCATGAGGAAGGGCTGCATCGTGGTGGCGTTCTCGATGAAGACGCCAAGAGCGGTCATCACCTTTTGGATGGGCGCGCCCACGGCGTAGGCCATCAGCACGCCACTGATAATCACCACGGCAGGGGTGACGAGAATGTCGACTTGGGTCTCCTTGTAGACCATCTTGCCCAGCTCGATGGCGACGATGACGGCGACATAGGCGCCCATAGGCCCGCCCAATTCGTTGCCCGCGATGCCGACGGCGATGGCGCTGAACAGCACCAAGCCCTTGCAACCCAAGGTGTAGGCGATGGCTACAGCGATAGCGGCACCTGTGGCGGCTTTGGCGTATTTCGCTATGGTGGCGAAGGCTTCAATGCCCGTCTTGTCGCCCAAGGTCTGGAAGATGGTGCCGATGAGCAGCGAGGCGAACAAGCCCAGTGCCATAGCACCAAGAGCGTCGACAAA
>CADAPW010000128.1 GCA_902789915.1 uncultured Bacteroidia bacterium
AAGGGTCTGCCGAATTTCAAGCCGTTCAAGATGAGGCTGATGGAGACGCTTTCCGTTAGTGAGGTTTATTCCATTTTGGAGGAAGTTCTTGGTTACTATAGCCTATAGCCTATGGCCCATGGCTATAGATTCCCTTCGGGAATGGAGTAGTGCCATGGACTAACAGAGCGGCGGCTTGAGGTGTCTACGACTATCAGACATCTTTTGCCGCCGCTGTTTACAAAAAAAACAAGACTCCATTCCCGCAGGGAACCTCCTGCCGAATTTGTTTACAAAAAAATAAGACTCAATTCCCGCAGGGAACCTCACGAAACCACCCCTTCCTTCAAAACCCCATTCTCAAACAAATTCCTCACCAATTCTTCGCGGCTTATATGATATGTGTTGATTCCCAATGATTTGGCAACCTTGATATTGGCAGCCGTGTCGTCGATGAAGAGTGTCTCTTCGGGTGTCAGGCCTTCGTGGTCGAGGATGAGTTCGAAGAAGCGCGGGTCGGGCTTTTCGAGGTGGATGTCGAACGAGAAGTACGACTTGTTGAACAGGGCGTCGAACTCGTTGTAGCCGAAGCGCAGCTGCAGGTCGCGCACGTAGAGGTCGTAGTGGATCTCGTTGGTGTTGCTCATGAGGAAGATCTTGTAGTGTTTCTTCACCTGTTCGATGGCTTCGATGCGTTCGCGGGGGATGTCGAGGAGCATGGCGTTCCAGATGGCGTCGAATCTTTGGTCGGTCATCTTGTCTTGTCCGACGAGGGCTTTCATCTTGCGGCGGAAGGTGGGTGCGGTGTAGATGCCCGTGTCGAATTTGCTCATGATGTCGATAAAGTCTTTGGAATGAGCGAGTTCTGCGATGTTGACGCCCATTTTTTCGAGTTCTTTGTACACGATATTTTCGTCGATGTCGAGGATGACGCCGCCGAGGTCGAAGATGATATTCTTGATTTTTGTGCTCATTTTTGTAAAAATTTCGGTTTAATTCGGTGCAAAGTTGTAAATTTGCAGCGCAAAAAGCAAGAAAAAAGGCATAAATCTGCTTGGTATTTTTGTTTTTTTGCGGTCCCATAGCGCAGTTGGTTAGAGCAACTGACTCATAATCAGTAGGTCCTAGGTTCAAGCCCTAGTGGGACCACGACAGCAAAGGCGAAGCCCACGGGTTTCGCCTTTGCTGTTGGTGAAAGTGATTGCCTTATTTTAGGGCTAACACTTCATAAATGAGTTGGCTGATGTCGTTTACTGCCTCGTCAATGGCAAAGTAATCTTTGTTGATGATGAGCGAAACGTATACATTGTCTGTTTGAAAGTCAAACTTTTTCAGTCTACCATCATTGTACTTGTCAAACCATCTATTGAATAGAATTTTGCGAGCCAATTGGCGGCCGTCTGAAACATCACACGTGTAACCTAGTATGTTGCTCTCGTTTACGAAGAAATCTTGCAGGATGCTCAAAATAGAGTCTTTTACCCTTTCGTCATGCGGACCTTCGCCTTCTTCTTTATCAAAAGAAAAGGAATACACCTTGTGAATAGTGGCTGAGTATTCGATGAAATAGGCGGAATACTTCAAACCATAATCTGTTGCAAAGAAATAAGTGGATCCTTCTCCTTTGCTGATTTTATACGGGTGTAGCAAGGGTAATCCCACGGTCTTTAGCTTCTTGGGTGATATTGCCGCCTTTGCGGATGCAGGCATTCAAGGCCTCTTTGTCAGCCTGCATTTTCTTGAAGATAGCAGCCATGTCCGATTTGAATGTCCTTTTTTCCATAGCGTTTATGTTTATTTTGTGCTGCAAAATTATAGTTTTTTTTGTTATCCCGCAAGAATTATGCCTGTTTTTTCCTGTTTAACGACACTAATTTACGGAAGGGAACCCTAGTCTAACCCAAGACTAACCCAAGACTAAGCCAAGACCAACCCAAGACTTAACCCTTGGGTAAGGGTACGCGGATTTCGCAGATGCTCCGCCTGCGGTAGCCACTCGCCATCGGCGAGCACCATCCGTGTAATCTGTGAAATCCGTGTGACATAAGAAAAACAGACTTTTAGCGCACCGGAGCGATTAAAAAAATATCTTCTAAACTTTGTAAAACCAACCCGAAAAAACTGTATTTTTGCAGCCTCAAAAAAGGCAAGGCGGAGCCTAAGGGCAAAACCGATTTTAAATGCTGAATATTAAGTAATTAAAAAATTTTATGCTGGCGGTTTTTACACTGCTGGTGTGTTTAATCGCCCCCATGGGGATGATGGGACAAAAACCCGTGAACAACAACAGTGAAATGACTAGAACCGAAACGGTTGTTACTTGGACTGCTTCTTCAGGAGCTTTAGGAACAACTATTTCCTCTGTAAATGGTACTGCTACAGGTACTATCTCAACTGGTTCATTTCAATGGAACTATGTGCGTACATTGAAATCTGGAAGCGACCATGTTGGAATGTCCAGCAGTCCAGCCGGATATATTCAACTCGGTAAAAACGGAGGCGTTGAGAATGTTACTTTTTCAACATCTAATATTCCGGGAACAATCAAATCTGTTTCTGTTGACTGTGGTAGTTATCAAGGCAATCATAAAATCAGTATTACTGTTGGTGGAACCACATATTTAGCTTCTACGGCAACACCATCATGGAGCACTCCTGCTGTAAAAACTGGCACAGGAAGCTCTTCAGGTCAAATCTTGATTTCATTTACAAATGGCACAAGAGCCATGTATATCAAATCAATTTCTGTCACTTATGAAGAAACTAGTTTAGCTCCTACCGCTGTGACGATTGAACCCAACTCTGGCTTCAGCAACGACTTGAACAACAGTCCTAGTGGCGGTCTGCTTGTCGCCACAGTCACGGCCAACAACCAGCCCATCCAAGCCAGTGTGACTTGGGCTTCGAGCAACACCAACGTGGCCACCGTCAACGCAAACGGCGTGGTGACCCTCGTGGCCGTTGGCCAAACCGACATCACCGCCACCTATGCCGGCGACAACACCTACGCTGGCTCAGTGGGCACTTATCAGCTGAATGTTATCAATAGCGCTCCTTATGCTACGGCTACGCCGAGCACGCTCAACAGCTTTAGTTACAACGAAGGCTACGGCCCGAGCGCCATCCAAACCATCAGCGTTGAAGGCGCCAACCTCGCCGGCAACGTCACTGTCGAGCTTGACGGCCTGTCGGGTAGCAGCTTCGAAATCAGCGAAGACGGCACTACCTGGACCAGCAGCATCGTCCTCACACCCAATAGCGGCGTTGTTGCCCCTACCAGCATCAGCGTACGTATGAAGGCCGGCCTCGTTTCAGGTGGCACCGCCTATAGCGACCAACTCCGTGTGAAATACAATGGCTCCAACATGGCCAGCATCAACCTCAGCGGCAGTGTCGACACGATTACTATCTTGTCGGTGTCTGATGTTTTGAATGCTTCATCTTTGCCTTCGGGTACAGTGTATGTCAGTGGCATCGTGTCGAGCTTCTACGGCGATGATATTTTGGATGATGGCAACAATTACCGTTACTACATTTCTGAAGATGGCGTAGAAGAAGATGAAATTCGCGTCTACAAGGGTAAGGGGTTGAACAACCAGCCGTTTGCCAATGTTGACGATGTGCATATTGGCGACCAAGTTATCATTTGTGGTGAATTGAGTGAATATAACAACATGGTGCAGCTCAATGCTGGCAACTATATCATTTCTTTGACCCGTCCCGAATCATATACCTTGACGGTCAGCAGCTTGTCTCATGCCAATATTTATGTTTTTGCTGGAAACGAGAGCGAAATGTTGTTTGAAGGAGAAGACAGCGCTTCGGTTCTTGAAGGTGCCAATGTGATGTTAAGTGTTGAGGAAGAATATGGTTACCAGATTTCATCTTTGATGGTGGATGGCGTTGAATGTGTAAGTCAAATTGATGGTGGCATGTATGTTTTCCATATGCCAAGCCATAATGTTACCGTAACTGCTTCGGCCACACGCCTTCCTTATTACACCATTACTTTTATGACCAACGGCATTCTAGATACTAACATGGAAGTTGTTCAAGGCGATGCCATCAATGTTACCAGCACTCTGCCAGCACCTACGGCCGCATATATCCCCACAGGCTATGAGTTTTTGGGCTGGTATGATGGCACTTATGCATCGAGCAACACGGCTCCAGCCTCTTACGTTACTGACGCTTTTGAGCCTCAAGGTGATGTCACTTTGAATGCAGTGTTTGCAGAACTGGTCACGCCAGGCGAGCAAGAGACTTGGACTCTTATTACAGACTTATCAGAGGTTACTGCTGGAACGTATGCTTTATTAACAGAGAACTATTATGCGTTTAATGGAAGCCTTTCTAACAAATATATTGGGCAAAGTACAGCTACAGCTTTTAGTTTTACAAATGGAGTAGCCACTTCTGCGCCAGAAGGTACAATAGAACTTACCCTTGCTGAAAGTGGTGCCGGTTTTACTATGTATAATGCCACCAAGGGTTATTTGTATGCAGCTGCTGCATCTAAAGAAAACCTGAAATGGCACGATACTGAAGATTCATATTGGAGTTTCTATACTAATGGCACAAATGACGGCTGGAAATATAGTAAGAATTATAGCAATAGTTATGCTTATTTGAGAACTTTTAGTACTGACAATACTTTCCGTGTATATGGAAGTATGTCGAATCAAGAACTATACATGGCCAAGAAGACTCCAGGCACGCCTGCTGTATATTCCAACTACCGCACTTCCTTGACTGAGTCCTCTGATCCTCTCACCATTTCTGGTTACGGTCAAAGCACTGGTGGTTATCGCCTCATTGCATCGCCTGTGTATGTGGATCCCGCTAATGTTACCAACATGACTACTGGTACATACGACCTCTACTACTTCGATCAAACTCAGACCAACGAAGAATGGCGCAACTACAAAGCCAATAGTTTTACCCTCGTTCCTGGCAAAGGTTATCTCTATGCCAGCCAAAATAATACCACTCTTACCTTCACTGGTGCGCCTTACAATGGCAACGGCGAAGTCACGTTGAGCAAAGTTCCGGGCGTCAAATTCTCGGGCTGGAACCTCATCGGCAACCCCAGAAACGCTACCGCAATCCTTAAGGATGCCAACAACCAAGACCAAGCCTACTACACGATTAACCAAACCAACAACGAAGTTGCTGCTGGCACGCTTGGCGCTGATATCTCAGCCATGGAAGGTGTATTCGTTGTGGCCGAAAACGATGGCGACGTCGTCACGTTTGTTCTGACAGGTGGTGGTGGTGCCATAGGCATACTTCCTGTAAGTCCTGAGGAGCCCGCCAAGAAGGGTGGCATCAACCTCAACATCAGCAAGCCTCAGGGCCTGGTCATTGACCGCGCTATCGTCCGCTTCGACAATGGCGGCCAGCTGCCCAAGTTCCAGCTCAACCCCAACAATACCAAGATTTATTTCACCGAGGACAACCAAGACTTCGCTGTGGTGCGTAGCGCCAACGAAGGTGAGATGCCTGTCAACTTCCGCGCCGCCGAAAATGGCACTTACTCCCTCAGCGTTGAAGTGAGCGACACCGAAATGGCTTACCTCCACCTCATCGATAACAAGACCGGCGTCGACGTCGACCTGCTGGCCAACCCGAGCTATACCTTCGAGGCCAACGCCAACGACTACGAAAGCCGCTTCCGCCTGGTGTTCAACGCCACCGGCGTCGAAGAAAACAATACCAATGAGACCTTCGCCTTCTTCAACGGCAGCGAATGGGTCGTCAATACCACGGGCAACGCCACCCTCCAAGTCGTCGACATGATGGGCCGCGTGCTCAGCAGCGAACAAATCAACGGCAACACCGCCGTCAACCTCAACCAAGCCGCCGGCATCTATGTGCTCCGCCTCGTCAACGGCGAGAATGTCATGGTGCAGAAAGTGGTGGTGAGATAAACTATGGCCCATGGCTAATGGCCTATGGCTTGCTTCGGCCAAAGCGCGAAATTGTCACCCTGGGTGAAGCGAGCCATAGGCTATAGGCCATAAGCCATCTTTAACAAAACAACAGAAAAAAAAACAATTGACTACGTCGAATTAAAATTTCAACAAATAAACAATCAACAATTAAACAACAATATACAATGAAAAAGACTATCATCACCCTCGCTATAATCCTCGGTATTTCCATGACTTCTTTCGCCGACGGTGGCCTCTTCCAACGCGGTTACAACGCCAAGAACGGTTTCTCTGGCTATACCTATTTCGGTGCCACTGAATTTGGCGATCGCACCACCGACCCCCTCATCATGCCCGGCCTGCCCGCTCACGGCGAGAACACCAACCAGCCCGCCCCTGTGGGTAGCGGTATCGCCGTCCTCATGGGCCTCGGCGCCGCCTACATGGTCGCCAAGAAGCGTCGCGAGGAATAATATAGATCCCTTCGGGAATTCGAAGATTAAAGGAGCCATCGACTTCGGTCGTTGGCTCTTTTTTCGGAAAAAAGAACTACCTTTGCACCCATAAAAGCAATCCCTATGGAACAAGAAAACACCAAGCCCCTGACCCAACTCGACGAACTCGGCGAGTTCGGCCTCATCGACCAGCTCACCACCGACTTCCCGCTGCGTAACGCCTCGTCGCTGAAAGGCGTCGGCGACGATGCCGCCGTCATCAACCACGAGGGCATGCGCACCCTCGTCTCCGTCGACATGCTCATCGAAGGCATCCACTTCGACATGACCTATTGCTCCTTGAAGCACCTGGGTTACAAGGCCGCCGTGAGCAACTTCTCCGACATCTACGCCATGAACGGCACGCCGACACAGATTGTCGTCGGCCTGGGCGTGTCGAGCCGCTTCACCGTCGAAGCCCTCGATGAGCTGTATGCCGGCATACGCCTCGCCTGCGAGCGCTACCATGTCGACATGGTGGGTGGCGACACGACCTCCAGCAAGACGGGCCTCGTCATCTCCATCACCGTCATCGGCATGGCCAAGGACGAGGACATCGTCTACCGCAGCGGCGCCAAGAAGAACGACCTGCTGTGCGTCACGGGCGACCTTGGCGGCGCCTACGTCGGTCTGCTCATCCTCGAACGCGAGAAGGCCGAGTTTCTCTCCAACCCCAACATGCAGCCCCAGCTGAAGGGCTTGGACTACGTGCTGGAACGCCAGCTGAAGCCCGAAGCCCGCAAGGACGTCGTGGAGCAACTCAAAGCCATAGGCGTCAAGCCCACCTCGATGATCGACATCTCCGACGGCCTGGCCTCCGAGATTCTGCACCTCTGCAAGGAAAGCGGCGTGGGCTGCCAGCTCTACGAGGAGCGCATTCCCATCGACCCGACGACGGACCGCATGGCGAAGGAGTTCCAAATCGTGCCCTCGGTGGCGGCCCTCAGCGGCGGCGAGGACTACGAGCTGCTCTTCACTATCGACCAGAAGGACTACGAGAAGATACAGACCTTGTCGGCGGATGTCACCGTCATCGGCTACATGACCGACGACAAAGGCGTGGCCGAGATGATCACCCCCGACAATCATGTCATTCCCATCAAAGCCCAAGGCTGGGACCACATGAGGAAGAAACAAGAATAGTATATTTGTCACAAAACCGACAAAACTTACAAAACAATATGTAGTTAAAAAAAGTATGTAGCGGCACGCAACCGCTTGCCGCTGGGAAGCAGCCGGTTGGCGTGCTTCCCCTAGCTGAGAAAAGGTTTTGCGAGTTTTGAAGGTTTTGTGAGAAAAAATGAAAGAGATGTCGGAATTGCCCGAAATAGTGAAACAAAAGCTCGCCGCGCTGCCCAATAAGCCTGGCGTGTACCGCTATTTCGACAAAAACGGCACGCTCATCTATGTGGGTAAGGCCAAGAACCTCAAGCGTCGCATCAGCAGCTATTTCAACAAGGAGCAGTCGGGCAAGACGCGCGTCCTCGTGAGCAAGATTGCCGACCTCGAATACAGTATCGTCGACACCGAAGCCGAGGCCCTGCTGCTTGAGAACACGATGATCAAGCAGTACAAGCCGCGCTACAACATCATGCTGAAGGACGACAAGACGTACCCGTGGATTTGCATCAAGAAAGAGGCTTTTCCGCGTGTGTTCCTGACGAGACGAAAGGTGAACGACGGCTCCGATTATTTCGGCCCTTATCCCTCGGTGCGCACGGCGCATATCCTGCTCGACTTGCTCGGACAGGTCTACAAGGTGCGTTCCTGCCGCACACCGCTGACGGAGGCGGGCGTTGAGAAAGGCAAGTACAAGGTCTGCCTCGACTACCACATCCACAAGTGCAACGGCCCCTGCGAGGGCTTGGTTTCCAAAGCCGACTACAACGCCATGATTGCCGAGATTCGTGAG
>CADAPW010000129.1 GCA_902789915.1 uncultured Bacteroidia bacterium
AACTCTAAACTCTAAACTATCTATTCGCTGTTTCCTTCACACGCATATCGCCGAGCAGCACATCCCAGAAGCCGATGGTGCGGCCACCGATTTGGGTCTCCTTGCGTTTCACATAGACGGTGATGTCTTTCTTGGTGGTGTCCTTATACACCAGGTTGCCTTCGGCATCGTAGCCACGGAAGGTCTGGAAGATGGTGATGACGCCCACATAGGTGCCGTCAGGTTGACGTTGCAGGTCGCTGACGTATTCAATGTTGTACCATTCAATCTCGACGCGGTCGTAGTTGAGGCGCATCAGGTGCTCAAAATACTTGCGGACACGATAGTAGGTGATTTGGTTGGAGCTGAGAGAGGAGACACCGATTTCGGCATCGCTCATGAAAAGCTCTTCGGCGCGGTCGATGACGCGGTTGGCCTCGCTGAACGAGGTTTCCTTGGAACCGACAATCTTGACGTATTTGCTCAGGTCTCTCACCTTCTCCAAGGCAAGGCTGTCGATGGCTTGCTTGCGTTCGAAACTCAGTTCGTCCTGTGCCATGGCGCTACCCACAACGCACAAGGCAATCACTAATGTGGCTATGATCTTTTTCATTTCTTTATCAGTTCAAGTTCGTTAATCTTTCCGTTGCTGTTATACTTGATGTCGTTAATCTTCTCCGTGGCCTTCTTTTGGTCCTTCAGGTAGTTGAGGTAATTCTCAATGGTCGTCGGGCGGTCGTAATCGTTGAAGCCAGCGTTCTGCTTGATGATGATGAGCACGGGCACGTTGGGCGACTCAAATAAACTCAAGGTCTCGTTGATGACGCGGTTGGCTTGGCTGACGCTGCCGGCGTTGGCGATGCTGTTGAAGTTACGCCCTAACACAACGTCGGCGGCTGCGGCTTGTTCACGTTCCTCGGCGGCACGGCGGGCTTCCTCCTCTCTTTGGGCACGCTCACGGGCGAGTTTCTTCTCCACTTGGAAGAGCAGGTCGTCGACTTCGGCGTTCTGCAAGTTCCAATCCTTGATGGTCTGCACGCGGGCTTCCTTTTCTTCGAGTGTCCAAAGGGTCTCGTCGTCAAGGATAGCGTTCAGGTCTCTGATGGCCTCTTCCACTTTTGATTTGTACTCAGCCTCGGCTGCTTCCTTGGCAAGCTTTTTCTTGCTCTTGCAACTGGTGGTGCCTCCCAGCGTGATGAATGCGGCCAAGAGGATCATCATTACGGTTGTGATTTTCGATTTCATATTCAAAGATTTAAAGATTCAAAGATTCAAAATTTAAAGATTTCAGGATTTAAAGATTTGAGGGTTCTGCTTTCTATAACTCGTGTAAGGCTAATAAATTGCAAAAATAGTGCTTTTTTTAATGCTACAAGGCGAATTAGAGCAAAATTAATGCCAAAGTAGAGTTCCTTTGGGAAGTATCGGCTTTTTTAGGCCTCAACGGGTATGTCATCCCTGCGTAGGCTCGTGGGCAAAGGCATGGGATCTATGCCTGTTGAGGCCATTGTATTGGGTTTCATCTTTTTGTACCACCTCCCATAGATGCCCGCTTTCGCACAGGCCCACGTCGGCATGACATGGGAGGCTTGCGATAATTTAGGCATTAGACTACCCCAGCGGTATCTTCTTTATCACTTTGTAAATCGGTCCAGTGGGTTGCAAAATGCTTTGGAAATACACCAATTCCTTCACATCGGCATGGAGATAGGTCTTCTGCTCGATGCCGTTGCAAATCTTCAGGAAGAACTGCTTGTCGACCAACGACTTGATACGGCAGACGGTGAGATGCGGCACAAAGTTCTGGCGGTCACGGAGATAGCCCAAGTCGTCGAAGGCATCCAAAAGGTCGGCTTCGAGGTCGAACAAGGCCTTGGGCTGGTCGTTCATGCCGAGCCATAGCACCCGAGGCACGTTGTTGCTGCCAAAGAATCCCGTGCGATCGAAGTCCATCGTGAAAGGTTGGTGCCGCTTAGCAACCTTTTGGCATGCCTCGATGATGTTAGGGATGTCGTCGACAGGCGTGCTGCCAAGAAATTTCAGCGTCAGGTGGATGTTTTTCGGCCTACAGTAGTTGATGAATTTCTCGTGTTGAAGGTTTTTCTTCAATCGCTCCACCATGCCAGGATACTCCGTTCCCGTCGGGATGTGGATGGCTAAAAAGGTGCGTTTGGTGTACATTTTCTCTGCTTTTAAGTTGCAAAAATAGTTTTTTCTCTCGTTTTCACCAAAAAACCGTATTTTAGCACCATCAAAAACGACCTTATCATGAACACTTATTCCATTGGAATCGACATTGGCGGCACCAACACCGACATAGGCTTGGTGCGCGACGACGGCCGCTGCATGGCCAAGAAAAACCTTCCCACCAACAAATATTTCGATGCCTCCATTTATGTGTCAGATATTTGCGATCAAATCAAAACTTTGATGGCCGAAAACCATATTGACGCCATCGACGGCATCGGCATTGCGGCACCGGCAGGCAACTATTACACGGGTTGCATCGAGAACGCCACCAACCTCAACTTCAAGGGCATCGTCAACCTCGGCTCGGAATTTCATTCGCATATCGACGTGCCTGTCGTCGTCTCCAACGACGCCAACGCCGCCGCTTACGGCGAACTCGTTTACGGTGGCGCCAAAGGCATGAAGCATTTCGTGATGTTCACCCTCGGCACGGGCGTGGGTAGTGGCATCGTCGTCGATGGCAAGCTGGTACACGGCAAGACAGGCGGCGCTGGCGAACTCGGCCATGCCATCCTCATCCCCGAAGGCCGTCCCTGCGGCTGCGGACGCAAAGGCTGCCTGGAAACCTATACCTCCGCCACAGGCATCTGCCGCACCACACTCGAAATGCTGCAAGCCACCCCTGATTATGTCGGCGCGCTCTCACAAGTGCCGCCCAAGGAGTTGACGAGCAAAATGGTGGGCGACGCTGCCAAACACGGCGACCCGTTGGCCATCAAGATCTTTGAAAAGACGGGGTATTGGCTGGGCATTGCCATGGCCAATGCCGTGGCCTTCAGCGGTCCCGAAGCCATCTTCTTGATGGGCGGTCCCGTGAAGGCCGGCGAAGTGTTGCTTAAGCCTGCCCGCGAGTCGTTCAAGAAACACCTGTGCTTCGTGTACGACGGCAGCGTCGATGTTCGTGTCTCCGAGTTGCCCGACAATGATGCGGCCATCCTCGGCGCGGCGGCGTTGACGAAGGCAAAGTAAGCCTTTATTTGATCTGGAACCGCACACCCAAATAGGCACGGATACCACTCAACGGTCCCCAAACCATCGAAGCGTCGAAGTCTTCGCTGGTCG
Organism: uncultured Bacteroidia bacterium; assembly: GCA_902789915.1. Classification (GTDB taxonomy): domain Bacteria; phylum Bacteroidota; class Bacteroidia; order Bacteroidales; family F082; genus Limimorpha. The sequence goes on from CADAPW010000129.1 coordinate 3,292, forward strand.
GGTTGTCGGCTGAGATGATGGGGTATTTCTGCTTGAAGTTGGTGAGGTTTTCGCCACCTATATAGACCTCCCAGCATTTACCGAATTTCTTCATAACCTGCGCGTTCATGATGACATAGAACGGCGAGCGTTCAATGTTTTGGCCGTTGGCCACAGCGGTAGCATTGCCGCTCAGGTTGGGCACACGGCTGTCACCGTTAAACTGCGTCGTGAGGTCGAACTGCCAAGTGCCTGGGGCATACGACATCGTGATTAAACCTTTGTAGCGGTTGACGAAAGGCTTCTCGCGCAGCGTGTCGTTGATGGTCATTTTCACGTCGTTGTAACGGAAGGCCAAGGTGAGGTCGAAGTCTTTGAAAATTTCACAGTTGGCTTCGATTTGGGCACTATTGGAATACGACCTGCCATCAAGGTTGTAGATGCGAATCTGGTGTGCGTCGGCGTCGCGGTCGAGGACGATTTGGTTGACGAAGTCGGTGCGGTAGAAGTCGGCTTGAATCGTCAGTTCGCGCCAGCCGATGTCGAAACCCTTTGTAATGTTGATGCCATAGTTCCAAGCCTCTTCCATTTTGGGCTTTTCCCCTACAAAGATGATTCTGCGCGAGGAAGCCATCATGGTGGAGTTTTCCGCCAACACGTTGGGCGAGCGGTAACCTCTACCTGCCGAAGCCCTGATGGCCAGCTCGTCGTGAGTCTTGAAGCGCACGTGCAGACGGGGCGTGTAGAGCATCTTATGGTAATAGGTGTTGTAGTCGGCACGGAAGCCTGCAATCACGTTCCAATGGTGGTCGTCGCTGAAGTTATATTCCACAAAGGCGCCTGGCACATGCTCAATGCGCTGGAAAGCACTGTCGTTCAAGTGTTCATCGTATTTATCATAGGAATAACTCGCACCCACGGAATAGCTGTGATGGTCGTTGACGATATAGGAGTCAAACAACAAATTACCATAATAAGAGATTTGGTTGGCATTGTAGTCGGTGAGGCCATAATAGGAGTTCACTTTGTGGTAGGTCATTTGATGCTGCGTTCCTAAACTGGTGTCCTTACGATCGAAATGATAGCCACCCTTGGCAAAAGCCTCATATCGCTCCGTGTTGATGCCAATGCCATAGAGGTTGTAGCCCTCATCGAGACGGTGCTTGGGGTCAAAATCCATCTGTCCGCCGAGACGGGTTTCCTTCAATGCCTTAAGGCCCAATTTGCAGCCAAACTTCCCGACATGCGGATGACTATAACGCAAGAAGACATTGTATTGCGTGGTGATAGGGTCGTCTAAGAAAGTGTCATTGTTGCTGTCCATTTTCATGTGGTTATGGCTCACATGACCGAAGAGCATGATACCGTCATTCTTTCCCACCTTGACGCGTCCGTTGAAGTTGAAATCGGTCATTAACATGGAGTTGGCGTACAAATTCAAGAACACCTTCTCACTCTTGTCGGGCAGCGGCTCCTTATAGTCCACGTTGATTTGTCCCGTGATGGACTCAAAACCGTTTCTCACCGAAGACGTTCCTTTGGATACCTGGATGCCGTTCATCCAAGTGCCAGGCACATAATTGAGGCCGAAGGTCGAGGCCAAACCACGGAAATTGGGGATGACTTCAGTCATCATTTGGGTGTAAATGCCGCTCAAGCCGAGCAGCTGGATTTGTTTGGCTCCCGTGACAGCATCGCTGTAGGCCACATCGACAGAGGCGTTGTTCTCAAAACTCCCTGCAAGGGTGCAGCAGGCAGCACGTTTCAGGTTCTCAGAAGTGATTTCCTGCACGGCCATCGCTTTAATGGGGTTGATGAAAGAGGCTTTTTCGCGCGCATGGATTTCCACCTCGTTGAGCATGTGGACGGAATGGAAGACATGGTCGTAATGCGCAGGCTCCACCATGTGGTGAACGGTGTCGTTTTCATAGCTAATGCAGCTGAAAACGAGGCAGCCGATGCGTTCGTGGAGCGGAATCTTATAATGTCCGTTGGCGTCGGTCACCACGCCCTCGTTGACGATTTTCCAATAGACATTCACGCCAGGAATAGGGGTGCGCTTGCCGTTTTCGTCCTGTTCATAAACGGTGCCTTCGATGAAGCCTTGGGCAAACATGCTTGAGGCGAAGGATAATAATAAGATGATTAGGAATATTTGTTTGGTTTTCATTGTGTTGACTTGTTTAATGTTGATTGTTTAATTGTTGGAGGAGGTTCCCTGCGGGAATGGAGTATTTGGTTGGTTTAATCAGCGGCGGCTTGTGGAACTTACGGTTAGTAGGCTTTATCCGCCGCCGCATTATACGATTAATGCGCCTCTCCATTCCCGCAAGGGAATCTCATTTGACACTAGTCAATCAGAAAACCAAAGGATTCAACCGCAAAGAAGAAAAGAAGACAATCCTTTCTCGCCCCGAAAGAAACATGAGGGTCTTTCGCGGAGAATGGTTGTTGAAGACCGTGCCAACTTTGACACCAATCTCCGTCAAGTCCATTAGGGGAAGTACAAAGGATTGAAGGTTGACTATCAGATGTTTGTCAGGAGAAAAAACGAAGTTGTCGGTGAACTGGATGACGCTTTCGAAGTCCTCGCAGCAGCATTTGGCGTTGAGCTGCACCACATCCTGATGTGTGAAGTGGGCTTCATGCTCATGCTCGTGCCCAATGCAATGATGGCACGACTCTGCCGCATCGACAAAGCTTCCCGACAATTGGTGGTCTTCGGTGCAATAGTGGAACTTCACGTCCCAACCCATCGAGACGAAAAGCACCACAAGGGCCATCACCAAGGATCCGATTTGCAGGATTCGTTTTTTCATGCCGCAAAAATAGGAATATTTTTACAACCCACATCTCATTAATTGTGATGAAAGACAGAGGCTTTGCTCACAAGTAATGATGGCAACGGATTTACGCTTCCTCCGCAAAGCGTTTCAA
>CADAPW010000130.1 GCA_902789915.1 uncultured Bacteroidia bacterium
ACAAGAATTCAGAAAAAGAAGTTTGATTATGGAATATACAGATAAAGAGTTAGAGCAGGTTGAGCAGTATGCATCAATATATCTGAAGATAAGTGATATAGCAGTGATTCTTGGGGTCCCTGCAGAGCAACTCCGCTCGGACATTGCAGACCACAATACGGAGGTGAGTCTGCGCTATCGACGTGGGAAGGCTGCATCAAAAGTGAAGCTGCTGCATCAGGAGATGATGCTTGCACAGGTTGGCTCGCCTCTCGCCATTGAGAATACTCACCGCAATCTGCTCGACATGGAGGATGATGAGTGATATGAATATCTTATAATAGCTGGTCTGGACTTTCTGATGTGAGGAAGTCATCCAGGTTCGGCACGTTGAGCTTCTGGGCGGATTTGTACTAATATTTTCGGCTCATTTTTTATAAAATTCCGTTTCAATTTAGGGGGATTTGTGCAAAATAATCAAAGGGCACATTTTTGACGCTTGTTACTAATTGATTTACAGTAACTTGTAAAAAGTAAGGGCACGGGCGATTTTCTTGCAAAATAGTTCTGTTGATTGTAACTTTGCAACCAGAAAGTTCAACTCAGATTCTTGCTAACAGAATTGATGCAATTTTGTTGAGAGAAATTAAAACTAATATTTTTATGATTTTCTTGCTTTTAAATAAAAAACAATCTAAATTTGCAACATTGAAGCACATAGCAGAGGCTATACACAGTGCTTTTTGACATAGAGAATGCGTTTGTGTTTCACCAAACTTAGAAATTCGCCAAATTTTTAAACATAGTCGGATGAAACAGTCAAAAACGCCTTCGTTTGCCATATCCACCTATCAGGTGAATGATATAATGGCAAAGCGTGAGGTAGACTGTTTTTACTATGTTGGGCGTTTGGCGATGCCTCTAAGTTGAAAGCAGGTAAAAGCCTCACGTTTTCTTTTAGGTTGCCACAACTTAAAACAATAAATAGTATGAAGAAAATAACTATCACACTGATGTGCATGCTGTTGACTGCCGGTGCAGCGATGGCGCAGAAGAAATTTACTTTTGGTCCTAAAGTGGGCGTGGATTTGACTCATTTTTGGGGCAGTGGCACCAAGTTTTACAATAGCAATAACGTTCAACTGAACTATCAGGTTGGCGTGTTTGCGGAATACCGTGCTAGCGATCACTTTGCTATTGCCCCTGAGGTAGTATTTGCCTCTCAGGGCGGTATCGTTAAGGAACATGGCATTCCAACGGGAATATACAAAGATATATATACCACAAACTACATTAATGTGCCGTTAATGTTGAAATTCTATGTCACTAAAGCCGTGAGCATTGATTTTGGTCCACAGGTGGGTTTTAATGTTTATAGTAAAACACGAGGTAAGTGGGAAGATACAAAAGACGAATACAACATCAACGATAGGAAGAAGTACACTAACACTTTTGACTTTGGACTTGGACTTGGTGCTACTTACAATATTGCCAGCGATGTCTTTGTGCAAGCCCGATACACTCTGGGGCTTACTAAGATTTTCAAGGATGAAGATCCAGTAAAGAACGGCAATGCCCAAATCGCAATCGGCTATCGTTTCTAAGTTTTTATTCAAAAAGTTGCGAACTGAGTTCGTCGTAAAGCCTGCTCACGCAGGAAAAATGCGATTAAGCGAGATAAAGCCAAGCTTGCTTGATGCTTTGCGAGCGTGAGCATTTTATCTAAAAAATAAATAATCTGGCGTAAGCCAGCTTTTCGACACTGATAGGTGCAGCTTTTTGAATTTTTATTACTAACTTAGTGGCGTAAAAAAATATAGTAACGACCGAAAAACAAAAATGATATGAAAAAGATACTTTTTTTGATAATGGCAATGATGGCGCTGGCATTAACCGCCAGTGCTCAGTCGCTTGAGAAGCCTAATCTCAAGTGGGGCAATCCCACTCAGGAGGAGATGAGCATGACAAGCTACTCTCCCGACCCTGAGGCCGAGGCGGTTGTGTTGTGCAAAACCACCTCACAACGCTACGACCTTGTGGCCGGAGACTTTAAACTGTATTACCAAGTGAAGTGTCGTATCAAGATTTTGAAGAATGAAGGGAAAGATCAAGCCAACATTGCCATTCCTTACTATTATAATGGCAACAAACTTGGCAGCCGCGAGGAGATTGAGAGCTTCAAGGGCACGTCATTCAACCTAGTTAACGGCAAAGTCGTGAAAGATAAGGTGTCGAAGGACATGATAACTCATGAAGACATCAGCAAGACGCGTCGAGTGATGAAAGTGACGTTTCCTAAAGTGGAAGCGGGAACTGTGATAGAATATGAATACACTATCAACAGCGACTTTTATTTTAATGTGCGTGACTGGGTTGTTCAGAGTTCCATTCCTGTCGCCTACACAAGTTATGAAATCACCATTCCTGAGTGGTTCCGGCAAAGTTTGAACACGACAGGACACTATAATCTTGACGTTAATAAGAAAACAGTGAACATGTCTTTCCATGAGGGGACCCAGTCCATAACATGCAATGGTGAGCGATATGAGATTCATGGCAAGAATTTGCCTGCATTAAAGAAGGAACCATTTGTTTTCAATCCCATGGTCTATGGCCAGAAAGTGGCTTTTGAGATAGTGGGTATAGCAATCCCTGGTGTTGCCTATAAGAGTTTTGCTGTCAATTGGGATGATATAGACAAGCAACTGCTCAATGACGATGACTTCGGTGATGTGATGAAGAAGAATCCTCTCAAGAAAGAGATGCAGGAGGCTGGGATATATGACATAACCGACCGCACTGAGAAGATAAACGCCATCATCAGACTGTTGAGGTCACGCGTGAAATGGAATGAGAAAATCACTCTTTCAGGAAGCTCTGCATCTAAAGCATTGAAGGAAGGCTCGGCAAGCAATACTACTCTCAACCTGATGCTCACGGCAATGCTCAATGATGCTGGCATCGAAGCCCATCCCGCAGTGCTGTGTACCCGTGACGAGGGACCTTTCATGCCAACGCGTCCTAGTATGGAGACTCTTTCGACAACAGTCGTGGTCATTCCCAATGGGCAGAACTTTGACTGCGTTGACTGCTCAATTGAGCACAGCGGAATAAATGTGCTCAATCCTCTCATGGTAGTGAACAATGCCCGCATCGTTCACCCCAAGATCCATGACTGGTGGATTGACTTGACAACCAAGAGCGTCGCCTCATCTCGTTCTGTTATTACTGCCAGTATTGACGAGAACGGCTTGGTGACAGCGACACGCAAAAGCATATATCAAGATGCCGAAGCCGACGACATACGTGACGATTACCGCGACGCAAAAGATGAGGCTGAGTTTCTACAGGAACGATTTAAGAATGACAATATCGAAATCCAGGATTATTCCATTGAGGATATTGACGATTTTACCAAACCTGTAAAGGAGACGATGAGTTTCACTCAGCAGCAGACGTGCACTGGTGACCACATTTATGTTAATCAGCTTATTTTCCCGCTTATCAGTGAATCGCCATTCAAGAGTGAGACACGCATCCTTCCCGTCGACCTTCCATATCAGGAGAACCACAATATCAGCATCGTTTTCACTATTCCTGACGGGTGGGAAGTGGAAGAAACGCCCAAACCCATAGCTCTGATTACCGAGAACAACGGACTGGCCTTGAAGGTTCTCTCGCAGGTAAATGAAAAAACCATCAATGTTTCATGCCGCCTGACTAACAATCGCTTGCTTTATGCTCCAGAAGAATATGTTGGCGTGAAAATGTTCTTTGACGATATGCAGAAACACAGCAAGGACATGATTGTTCTCAGGAAAAAACAATAACAGCCATGAGAACCCATAATGTGTTCATATTTCTGGTTTCTTTGTTGGTCGTGACAACTGTCAAGGCTCAAATGATTGTCGTGAACGACGCTGCTACTGTTGTTAATGTCAAAGACATGAATAATGCAACAGTAAACGAGAAGCTGAGCTTCACTATCATGAACGAGCGAGGGAAGGATATGGCAAGCACCGCTATCATGTGCAGTCCTTACGAGAAGCTTGCAAAATTTGAGGGCACGGCAGTCGATTCACAGGGCAAAGTGCTGCACAAGTTCAAAAAGAACGAGTTGATCAAGAACGAGCTAACAGAGAATTTCACCACCGATGTGTTCAGAATGGTTCTTGACTACACTCCGCCATGCTATCCCATCACCATCACTTGGGAGTGGCAGATTGACATGAGCGGCGGATGGATAACCTACCCATCGTTTATTCCATATCCTTACAACAGTTACGATGTGAAAGTAGAGCATGCATCCTACACATTAACACTGCCCAAAGGTATGGATTGTGAGTATAAAAAAATCAACTTTGACAGTGAGATTCAACAGTCAACAACAGCTGACGGAGGCAAAGAATACTTTGTAGAGGCAAGCAATTTAGGGTTTGGCGATAGAGGATCGTATTCAGCATCGTTGAGTGAAAGAGTGCCACTGGTGTTTTTCGCTTCACCCACTTTTCGATATCGTGGTGTTGATGGCAAGCGCACCAACTGGAAAGAGTTTGGCGGATGGATTTACAACCTGGCGTCAAAAGATTTTAAGTTCTCTCCCGATTTTGAGCGGCAAATCCATGCGATGACCGACACCTGCACCAGCAACCTCTCTAAAATAGATGTGCTTTATCGTTACCTCGAGAAGACCACACGCTATGTGAGCATTCAGCTGGGAATTGGCGGGTTGAAGCCTCTGCCTGTTGATTATACTCAAAAGACTGGTTTTGGAGATTGCAAGGGCTTGTCAAACTATATGCGTGCCATGCTTGATGTGGCGGGCATTCCGTCTTATTTCACGATTATCAGCACTAAGAACAGGAGGTTAACTCCTGACTTCGCCAACTCCAACCAGTGCAATCACGCAATCTTGTGTGTGCCACAAGGCAACGACACGATTTGGGTGGAATGTACCAACCCGTCGCTGCCTCTTGGGTATGTGCACGAGGACATTGCCGGTCATGATGCTTTATTGGCAACTCCCGGAGGTGGGAAGTTTGTCACTCTGCCACAATATGCCGACAGTCTGAACCTTCAGCAAAGCCGGGTTACCGTCAACCTTGCTGCCGATGGCACCGCATCGATGGGCATTGTGCAGAAGTCGTTTTATAGGCAATATGAAGACAAGATTCCCCTTCGATATTTTGAGGAGAAAAAGTTCAGAGAGAAACTTCTAAGCATGATTTATGCCCCTAGTGGCGCGTTCAAAACTTCGTCAATTGTCGAAGAAAAAAATCCCTTGAGCGCTCCATGCATGACCATTAATGCTGAGTTGGAAAACATACATTATGGCACCGTCACTGGAAACAGGATTTTCGTCCCAGCCAACCCTATGCACAAAAATTACCGTGCCGTGAAGAAAGACGAGAAACGTGAGCAGGATGTCATTATCCGTTACGGCTACGTCGATGAAGAGGAGATGGAATTCATCATCCCCGAAGGCTACGAGTTGGAGAACAAGCCCGAGGCATTGGTCGTTAAGGAACCTTTTGGCACTTTCACTTGGGCTGTTGTGCCCGATGGCAAGATCGTAAAGATCATTACCCGCCTCGAGAAGCACTCTGGCCAATGGCCCGCCAGCATTTACCAAAAGATTCAAGAGTTTGAGAAAAATGTGGAAAAACACTATAACCAACGCATAGTTCTCAAGAAAATTGACTAACTTAGTGGCGTTGAAAATATTCGCCATCATAAAAACAAAGATGATATGAAAAAGATTCTTTCCATAATTGCGTTATTTCTTGTGTTATCTTCAAGCTTTTCTTTAAAAGCTCAGGACAGTAATCAATTAAATAGTTTCGTGATTTCTAGTTTGAAATCATATATTTCTCATGATAACAATTTGAGAAAAGATTTAGGTTGGGCGGCACGTGATTATCATTATATCTGTTCAGATGGAATTCCTAATGATGATGGGTTCCCTTATGATAGCTTACAAAATGTCATTTATTGCAGTTTAAAGAATGTAGATGGTCTTCCAAGCAAATTTAAGAAACAACTAAAAAAAGGTTTGTTTTTTATGTTTGTTGATATTAAACTTAGTAAAAACAAATTGGTTATTACAGTTTCTGGCAATATTGTAAAACTTATTAAGAAAAAAGAATTAAATATTGCATTATCAGACTGGGGAATATTTACTTATGAGTACTCTTGCAAAAATCAAGAGTGGGAGCTGATAGACTCCCGATTTGGTGGAGTGTAATAGGCTATAACAGTTTGCTTAGCAAAAAAAGAAACACTAAAACAAAAATGATATGAAAACATCCTTTCTTCGCATTTTGATTATAATCTGCGCCGTGGTTTGGTCGCTGGGGGCACAGGCGCAGAGGTCTCCTTCGCAAGTTGAGGATAGTAGATGTGAATATAAATATAATGAATATTTCAAAGATTCTAATCTTGAGATTGTAGATTCATTAGTCACTTGGCAAATTACAAAAGTGAGTGAAACGAGAAAAAGTTATATAATCACTTATGAGTACAAGAATCTAACAAATGATACTCTTGGTGTATATTTGCCAAAACAAGATGATTGTTGTTTGCAATTCTTCAGGGTATATATCAAATCAGATATTTGGGATATTGATTATCGTCCATGTAATTGGGTTGCTGATGTAGAGTCTGCTGAATTTGCAGGCAAAACAATTTATAAGCTGGCTCCAAATGAATCGGTCAAGAAACAGTTCGCTTTATACAAGAAGCACCTTCCCAAAAAGTTGACAAAAAATGGAAAAGTCTCATTTCAACTTGAGTTATTGCTTAAATATTGCGGAACAAAATACAGTACATATAAAAGAGTATTTGCTCCTGATGAGATAAAAACAAACGTTTATAATTGGCATAAGAAATGAAACAAACCTTTTCGCGTATATTGATTTTGCTGTGCGCCATTGGTTGGGCAACACCCAATCAGGCCCAAGATAGATTGGTACCAGCTAGTTCAGGCATATAT
>CADAPW010000131.1 GCA_902789915.1 uncultured Bacteroidia bacterium
CTTCGCCGCTTTCAGCGAGGCTTCCGACTTTTCCACAGCTATGCGCACGCTGTTGATGTCGGTGTTACGCGCCAGCACGCTGTCGATGAGCTGCTGCAAGAGCGGGTCGGTGAAGAACTCACGCCACGACATCTGGGCCAGCGAGGTCTCGGTCAGTTTCACGTCGTTGCCGTAAGCATCGGCAGGAATAGAGCCCTTCGACTCATACTTGTCGAAACAGCCGCAGCCGGTGAGCGTGATACTTACCGCTGCAGCAATGAGAATCAGTCTTATTTTCATAACTTATTAATTGTCTGTATGAAAGTCAATCTCTTTGTCTTCGTCTTCCCATGCATCGTATATGATACCGGGCTTGGCAAGAAGGTCGCCAAAGTCGTCTACATCATCATCAGGATCAGGCGTTCCATTATTTCCACCGTCAGCAACAGGCAAGGTTACCGTATTACTCATGAGAGGCTGATGGTCTCTTATTTCCAGACTTTCCGTTTCTGGTTGTAAATATGTTTTTTTCATCTTCGTTCGATATTGTTATGTGAGAGGCATACCGTAGGGGATGCCCCTCACAGGCGTTTATTTATTTTACAATGACTTTAAATAAATCGTTCACATTCGGTCAATTTCAAGCGAGCTTGATTGACGCTCACTTAATCACGATTTTCTTACCGTTGACGATATAAATACCCTTCGTTGGATTATCCACTCGACGTCCCTGCAGGTCGTAGAAGGGACCTACATTTGCTTTGAAATCGTCAATGGACAGGATAGCGGTGGTTCCGTCTTCAATGAATCCACAATACTCATGGGCACCAGCAACAGTGGCACCAACGGGCAGATAGACGCGTCCAGCACCGAGATCATCACCAGTCCACCTGTAGAAGCCAACGCCTAAGCTCTTATTAGCTAGCACATAGACAGTGGAACCGTCTTTAGTGCCAGCGGTTTTCCTATCGCTCTTTAAAAGCAAATTACCTTTAGGAGCCTCAAGCTCGTCTGGAGCATTAGGAGTCAACAAGGTCATTGTGTAGTTATCTGCTTTAGATGTATAATGGAGCAGATAGGGTTCACCGCCTTTGAGTTCTTTTACCGGCTTGAGACTTGCCACGCTCTGAGTTTCTTCAGGCGTCACCTTCGTTACAATGTAAGCCTCAACGTTTTCGGGAACCTGCACATCTTTGTAGGAAACAATGGTCTTCCATTCTGTAGAGCCTATTGTAATATTGTATGATGTATTAGGTACGAAGCGGTAGATGCGTGGCATGAAGCACTTGGGAGCTTTCGTTTTGCCATCTTCCCCTGTTTGCGGCTTCTCATCACCAGGTTTCTTGGTGTTGAATGAAGCCATGAACATGTCGAAGGAGCCCATGTCGAAGGAACTTGAACTGGAGGAATTACCGCCTCCCGAATTGTTGCCACCGAACATTCCCATCATCTCTTCCATGTCGAACGAACTAGTGAGCATGATGGTATTGTTCTTGTCGTCAGCAACCGCAGGGAACTTGATGGTGGCAATGCTGTTGGCATCGATGGTGATAGTAGCCTTTAAGCTATCAACACTTGCATCTTCTTTATTGGCAGTACCTGCCTTGGTACCAACTTTCAAACCAGAACTTGGATTAAACATTTCCATCATCTCATCCATGTTTAATCCGCTAGTATTTTGGTTGTTATTATTGTTATTATTATTTTGCGACTCATCTTTTTTCTTCTCAGAGGCATAGAGATAAAGATTGTCGCCATTCTCGTCCTGACCTACGTTGAGGTACCAAGAAGTGCCATCTTCAGCCTGTTCAAGAACAACCTCCAGACCTTTTTTCTTAAGGACAGTTTCACTCTTAATAGTTTCCTTATCAGTGTCGTTGGCATCAAATTCTATCTTGCTGCCATTCTTACCGCCACCCATCATAGCGTTGTTTTCAACCATCATGTAGTCAGTAAGAGTCTCATCGGCAGTCTCCTTGTCTACCTTCACTCTCGTGCCTACAAGTACCAAACGGGTACCTTCTTTCAGGTCTTCGGTCTTTGTTGTCAGTTTCCATTCACCATCGTAATAACCAGCGGGATCAAGGCCTCTCGGCTTCACGATAAGCTTGAACTTGCGCTTCATGGTGTATGACTTCTCTTCGTTATCCTCTGTGTCTGGGTCGTCTTCTTGAAGAACCACCTTTACCTTGACGGTAATCTTGGCTTTACCTTCGTTGACACCGACAATCTTCTTGCTGTCTTCATCCCATTTTGCAATCTCCTCGTCGGAAGACTTGAAGGTGGCTTCATTGATGGTCATTCCTTCAATAATCTTCATCTGATTGCTAAAATAATCAAAATAATTGTCTATACTATACACATCATTGGCTTCTAATGTCTTGTTAACATATATTTCCTTTGGCTCTGGCTGCGTAATAAGCAATGTCGGGTCATATACAGCCAGGTAATTCATCTCATCAACCTTACCGGACTTTTTCGGCTCGTCGCTGCTATTACCACCCATCATGCCGGAGAACATATTTGTATCCTCGGTATAAACCAGTGGTCCGCAAACTACTACGCAGTCGCCAGGACTCAGTTTTGGAATGGTATCTAATTCCATTGCGCCGGTACTACCTTCCTTTAATATGCCACAACCATTGACTACCTTCATCTGACCGTCTTTCGTGCCATCATCAGAAATATAATAGGTCACTTTGTCGGAGGTGCCGAACATGGCAGACATATCGAAGCCAAAGGAAGACATGTCGAAGGAAGACATGTCGAAGCCCGATTCTTCCATATCTTCCGGATCGAAGTCCATATCATCCATCGAATCTTCAAAATTAAAACTGCTGGTTCCACCGCCACCGGTGCTGGTTCCGCCGCCCATGCTGCCCATCATCTCGCCAAAATCCATGTCGCCGAACATGGCCATCATGCCGGAGTTCACCTTGCTCACCTTGCCCTTGATGTAGTAGTTTACACCTGGTTGCAACTTAATTTCTTTACTATAGCCTTCGACAGTGACTTTTCCAGTCTCTGCCAATTTCTTGGCATCGGCCACTGAGAGAGGATTTGAGGCAGTGCTTCCTGGTTCTGAAAGTGAAGAATCATCTATTATCACCGTACATTTGGCAGAAGCTTTGTCGTGATAATCGTTTTCATTCACTCGAGCAGTAATGACCACAGAGCCACGTTTTTTCAATGTCACGATGCCATTGGCGACCGTTGCAACATCCGTGTCGCTGCTCGTCCAACTAATTGCCGAGAAATCTGCCCCAGTAATTGTGGCATTGAGATTCAACGTTTGAACTTCGTTGATGTCCACAAAATAGTTTTCGGCCATCGTAATCGTTACCACTTTCTGGCGATCCACAATCTTCTTGAAAATGACAGATTGGGTGTTCTTGGCGAGGTCGTCGTCTTCCGTCACCAACTTCCAAACATTGCTGAACATGCTTGCATCCACGCCTGCGATATGCAGGGTGTTGTCGATGTTGATTCCCATGTAGGAGCCATTGTCGTTGTTGGAGAAACTGAACCCATTGTTGGTTGTTTCCGAACCGACTTTCAATCCCTCGCTATCGGCATAGAGATTCTTTTCTCCAACGGCAAAGTGATAGTCGCCTTCGACGTTTGTAAATGTCCACTGTACTTTCTCGGCAACATCGCCCAAAATGCGGTCTTTGCTATCGTTCAGATTCACGGCCACGGCATCAGGCTCTTTGTCTTTCTTGTCGTTCGACATCGCTTTTGCTGAGTTCTGGTCAGCAATCACGACAACATCGTCATCGCTCAAAACGACATCGAGTCCATTCACCATTTTCCATTTCACATATTCTTTTCATAGTATTTCAATGATTCGTTAAATCTTAAACTCCAATTACTTTTCTATCAAACGGATATTGTATTTCATCATCGAGCAATTGTGCATACGCCTTTACTTTCCGAAACGTGTTTCCCATCATTTCACGTTCACGGTATGCGCGAATGGCGTCCATATCAAAATCAGCGTAAAACAATCCCTCTGTTCCGGCATCGGCAAGCAACAGTGTATTGTCAACACATTCGCCGTTTCTATCCCAGCAAATCGGACTATACGCACAGGAATTACCGGCGTTCTCGCCGTTGGGATTAGCCATAGCTACACCGCACATATTCTCATATGCTCTTGTTGACAGAGCTTGCAAGCGAGGGCGCATACTGCCGCAATCGTTAGGTACAAGAATGATCTCAGCACCCTTTAGCATCAGAACCCTTGCGCTTTCGGGATATTCCCGGTCGTAACAAATCATGATGCCTATCTTTACGCCATCAAAATCACATACTTTAAATTCCGAGCCTGATTCCAACACTTTTTCGTCGGCAAAGTCACAGGTATGCACCTTTGCATATTTCATCAAGATTTTTCCGTCTTTGCTGATGACAAACGCTGAATTTTGAGGATTGCTTTTTCCTTTCGTCAAGGCAGTTGCGACAAGTCCAATGCTCAATTTTTTCGCCTTTTCACATAGCGGCGCCAGATCATTTTCGGTAATTGCAGAAGCATGATCAATCGTCAGGTCGTAGCCCGTGACAAAACACTCCGGCAACAAAAAATATCCGCACCGTTTTGTTTTGCGTCTGACATATACTTGATGATCGTTTTGATATTTCTCTCATATTCACGGTTCACTGAACGCATTTGCAAAACAGCCACTCTAAAAGTCATTGTTATCACCCCTGATTTTTTTAATATTTTACCACGAATCAAAGGCTATGGCAACATCAAGCCGCACATTCATAGTATGGCAGCTGTAACGCAGGCGCTGAAACTTCTTCTGCAAAACGTGTGCTATCCAACATGCCCGGGCAGCGGTCAAAGACCACGGAAAGCGCGTGTGAAAGTGCGGCAGAGGTTATCATAACAACGTTACCCCTCGCGTGCGAAGGACACGTCTTTTTGGGCAAAATTTCGGGCAAAAACTATTTTAAAGAATCGCAATTCTGCGTTTTTATCAAAAAACATCTTGACAAAACCGCGTGTCTGTGTTATGATATTTCCTGCAAGTGACAAGTGTTCATTTGCAGTGATCATATATTTAGGGGTATAGCTCAGTTGGTAGAGCAGCGGTCTCCAAACGTGAACGCCGCAACGAATATCCGCATAAACACTGAACTTTCAAGGCTTGGAACGTCCGTTCCAAGCCTTTTTTTGTGTTTTCAGTTTTGAATGATTTTAAAGTCATTTATGCAAAATCGAGATCAGAACTTGCAAAATATTCAGGAACAGCATCAAAATACCAGCATTTTCCCAACAGCAGAAAAAGGGTGACTGATACTTTTTTGAGTTATGGAGATTCATTGCTCGCATTAATTCAAATCAGTTAAAAAACAGCTATGCGGTAATTGATAAACACTCACTCTGAATTTTTTAATCAGCCCTAATACAATGATAAATCTTTCTGTTATAAGTCATAAATGCTGTGCTCAACCATCTCGGTTAAGCACAGCATTTTCTTTTAGCTCCTTTTTACTGCCGGAGCTTTACTTCTTTGCCTTGCGCGCTTCGATCTTAGCGTTAAAGAGAGCGACGTCGTCCTTTTTGACCTTGCTGAACCAGCCGAGCTTTTTCGACGCAAAAATCACAAAGCCGAGGAACAGCAGCGCCAGACATGAAGGCACGAGCATATCCAACATACTTTGTTCGGTTTTGACCGCGCCGATGCCGAAGCCCGCCAGATAAAACGTTGTCATATTGTTGACGATATGCAGCGCGCAGCTTGACTCCAAGCCCTTGGTAAAATACGCGCACAAGCCGAGAATGATCCCCACCGTAAAGACAGTAGCCACGCCGACCAAGTTATAGGGATGCATAGCCGCAAAAACCACGCTTTGCAGGATGATCGGGATCACGGGGATCTTTATCCAAGAGCCAAAGGTTTGCATCACCAGTCCCCGGTGCATATATTCCTCACCCACACATTGCAGCGGACATAAAATGGTACAGACGATGAATCCGGGAACGGTGAACTTGATGACGCCGGTGTTCGGTGACGTTGCCACGGTGATAATGGTTAGAGGAAGCACATACAGCACGACGGCAACGCCGAGGCTTTTGAAAAACGCTCCCCAAGCAAAACCGCCGCGCGAGGAAGAATAGGAAGAAAACGGACGGGCGTAGACGATCCTGTTGGCGATTGTCATAGCCGCCTTCTAAGGCAGCGGAAACAGAGGTTCCGTTCTTGATAGCTTCCATTGCGGAAGGGTTTAAAAACGAAATCGGTCCGCCGATCAGCCCGAAGAACACCGCACTGAGCAAAACAGTCAGCAGCGGCTTGTACCATTTATAAGGCAAAAATTTCTTTGGATAAGAAAGATAATCGGGTATGGCGGCATTTGATCTTGCGTTCATATTTTCACTCCTCTCGGCTTATCCGAAATAATCATTGACAGTGTTTTTGATGTATTCGCGGTCAAACATCCGGTTGGCGCTCATAGGAATATGCGGTGTTATGCCGTTGTCAATGTCATGAATATAACCGTTTTTCATGGTAACCAACATTTTTTCGCCGGAAATCTGCATGATAGATCCGATAGCGTTGCTGATATATCCCACGCTGCAAGATCCCCCGCCGCTTTGCTGACCGAGCAACAGCACCTCGGAATCCAGTGCATTGAGCGAGCAGGGCAACAGATTGCCGCAGGAGAACGAGTTATCGGAAATGATTGATCACGCCGTCGAGATTCAGGTCAAATTTTGTCACATATTGGCTCAGCGCCGCATTGTTGGGGTTATTCAAACAAATAATGCACTTGCCGATCAGGGCTTCCATCACAAAGCCGCAGCTCAACGCCGCGCCGCCGCCGTTGCAGGCGATATCAACAACTACGTTTTTGACGTCGCTGTCCTCGTTTTGGAGCCGCCTGAGCGCATAGGC
>CADAPW010000132.1 GCA_902789915.1 uncultured Bacteroidia bacterium
CAATTGGTATTATGCGGGTGCATCGGATTACCAAAACCCTGTGTGGGTTTATGTAGCACCCGAACCTATCTATGCAGACCCATACGAGCCAAACAATTCTCAAAACCTTGCCTATTCATTCACTCCAAGCTTTTCAGGGAACACAGCAACAATAAACACAACTGGTTCAAACCTTCACAATAGTTCCGATGTGGATTACTATAAAATCAACCTCAATGCTGGATATGATTACACAATTACTCCGAGACTACATGATGCCTTTAACAGTGGCAATGGCAACACTTATTCGGTGGACGGCATGTTTGCCTATTCAACAGATGGAGTGAATTGGTCGCAATTTTATGATGATGTAATGACAGGCAATTTCTCTATTATAGACGGAGGAATGGTTTATTTCGATGTCATTTCCTACTTTGAGGGTGACATTGGTACTTACTTGTTAAGTGTTGGCATCACCCGAACTCAACACGCCAATGATTATATAATTTCGGTCTCGGCCAACCCGAGCAATGGCGGGAGTGTATCTGGTGGCGGAACATTTACCCAAGGACAAAGTTGCACCGTGCATGCTACCGCCAATAGCGGTTATACTTTCGTTAATTGGACAGAAAACGGAACGCAAGTATCCACCAATGCCAATTACACTTTTACAGTAACTGGAAACAGGAATTTGGTGGCAAATTTCCTAACACAGCAACAACAATACACCATCAATGTATCTGCCAACCCGAGCAACGGTGGTTCGGTCTCAACTACAGGAGATCTATCATATAACTTTGACAATGGATTTGATGGTTGGACCACCATTGATGCCGATGGAGATGGCTACAACTGGAGAACAGGGGATGAAGTCATGGGTACAGGCTACGGCCATAATGGGTCAGGCGACCTCCTTCTTTCACAAAGTTATGAAAATGATTATGGTGCATTGTATCCTGACAATTATCTCGTTTCACCACAGGTGGCATTGTGTGGCTCTATCAGTTTCTGGGCTTGCGCACAAGACAACAACTATCCTTCCGAGCATTTTGGTGTGGCTGTTTCTACTACAAGTAATACCAACGCCAACAGTTTCACGACAATCCAAGAATGGACTATGACGGCAAAAGGTGATGGAAAGTATTCCAATCATTCACGAGTTAGGAACAGCCGTTCCCAAGGCAATTGGTATCTTTATACCGTTGATTTAAGTGCGTATTCTGGACAATCTGGTTATATTGCCATCCGTCATTTTAATTGTAGTGATATGTTTTTTTTGGATATTGACGATGTTTCCATCACCTCTAATGGAGGCAACACTTATTACCCAGGACAAACTTGCACGGTGAATGCCACAGCTAACAGCGGTTATACTTTCGTTAATTGGACAGAAGACGGAACACAAGTTTCTACCAATCCAAGTTATAGCTTTACCGTAAATGGCAATAGAAATCTCGTCGCCAACTTCCAAGCCCAGGCACAGCAATACACAATTAGCGTATCGGCTAACCCGAGCAATGGCGGAAGTGTGTCAGGTGGCGGAACGTTCAACCAAGGGGCTTCCTGCACCGTCCATGCTACCGCTAACAGCGGCTACACTTTCGTTAATTGGACAGAAAACGGAACTCAAGTCTCCACCAATGCCAATTATACTTTTATGGTCACGGGAAACCGAAACTTGGTGGCGAATTTTTCGCAAAGCACCTATACCATTACCGCAACGGCAGGAGCAAACGGTTTCATCACTCCATCAGGCACAGTTGTAGTTGCTGGAGGCTCCAACCAAACCTTCACAATTATTCCCGATTATGGCTATGAGGTTAATGAGGTATATGTTGATGGAGGACTTATCGGTGCTCCATCCTCATACACCTTCCAAAATGTAACCTCAAACCATACCATTTTCGCGACATTCATTAGGATTGACGGAATTGACGACAACGATGGCATGGCCTTTGTCATCTACCCCAATCCGACATCCGGAATAGTGAACATACTCTGCCAAGACGCAGAATTATTCAATATCTATAGTACTTATGGTCAATTACTTATCAGCCAAACCACAAATGGCAACGACCAAGTAACCATAGACATAAGCAACCTTCCCAGCGGCATCTATCTCATACAACTGGTTTCAAAGGAAGGACTCGCTACCAAACAAATCATCAAGATTCCATAATTGGAGTATAATTCCAGGTCAAAAGCTCCCAAAATGTCAGGTTTTGGGAGTTTTTATTTACTATCTGCCAACTTTTTCTTATCTTTGCAGCATGACACCGCGAGAAAAATATATTGCTGACCACGCCGCTTTGTTTTGGTATACGCCTGAAGCCAAGAAAAAGGACATCAATGACAACCTTTTGGTGGAGACGATACTAAATTACGGCTCGATGGACGATGTTAAGGCCTTATTCAACCTTTTGGGGATGGACAAGGTAGCCGAAATTTTCTTTGCAGCCAAAGGCAGGCAAAAACTGAATTATTTCCCGCAGATTTACAATTTCTTCACATTGGTTTTCAACCGCTATGTTCCACAAAGAAATCCTGAGCTACAAGCAAACTGAACTCCTACCTCTCATCAGCGAGTTTAAGCGCGAGTATTACCTTGTAGGAGGTACAGCAATAGCCCTTTATCTCGGGCATCGCCGTTCCATTGACTTTGACCTATTTAAGTTTGCCCCACTCAACAGGAAAAAGAATCTTGACAAGGTGCAATCTTCTGGTTTCACTTCAATGGTCACTTGGAATGTTGCAGACCAAATGAATTTGGTGGTCAATGAGGTGAAACTTACCTTTTTCCAATATCCCTTCCAAATTAAGGCCGATCAGGATCTTGATGGAATCATCAGATTGCCTAAGTTGTTGGACCTTGCTGCAATGAAGGCGTACGCATTAGGAAGAAGGTCTAAATGGAAAGATTATGTGGATTTGTATTTTCTATTGAAAGAGCAGTTCTCATTCGACATAATCAGCCAAAGAGCAGTGGAAATATATGGTGATTTGTTCTCAGACAAACTATTCCGATCGCAATTGTCTTATTTTGATGACGTTGATTATACAGAAGAAGTGGATTATATCATCCCCTCCCCTCCTTTAGACGAAGAAATAAAACAGTATTTGATTGATGTTTCCACCACTCTTGAGTGATTAGTATTTTTCTTCGCCAATTCGTCTTTCAGTTTCACGGAATTGTTGTATCTTTGTAGTTTGAATTATACTGCAATAAAAACGCCCATTCCGCGTTTGCAAAAAGAGAATTTATGTCTATGAAAAGATACCTCCTTATCCTGATGTCGGCACTGTTCATCTTCATGGGCAGCGACCTCTACGCACAAAGAAGAAATCCGGCCAAAAACGCCGACCTGGCCTTCGGCCGCAAGCAGTACACCGAGGCCGCCGACCGCTATAAAAAAGCCTACCGCAAGGTGCGCCGCAACAAAGACGAACGCAACCGCATCAGCTTCCAAATGGCTGAATGCTACCGTCTTATCGGCCTCACCAAACGCGCCGAGCCTTACTACAAGCGCATACTGAAGTCCGATTATCCCAACACCCATCCCGAGGTCTACCTCAATCTCGCCGAGACATACAAGATAAATGAGAAATACAAGGACGCCATCGAGATGTACGAAATCTACATACAAAAGGTGCCAGACGACCCGAGAGGGCCATTGGGACTTGAGACCACACAACTCATCGTGGAATGGAAGGAAAATCCTTCGAAGTACCAACTTACCGAGCTGAAGAAGGTGAACTCCACCAAGGACTCCGACTACTGCGCCGCATGGCTGGGCAACAACTACAATGAAATCATCTTCACCTCCACGCGCGACGCCTCCACCGGTAAGGAAAAAGACGGCATCACAGGGCAGGAATTCGCCGACTTCTTCACCTCGAAACAAGACCGCAAGGGCGACTGGAGCACGCCCGTCCTCGCCGACGAGAACGAGAACATCAACACCGTCGCCAGCGAAGGCACGCCCTTCATGAACTCGAACTACACCAAGATTTATTTCACGCGCTGCCAGAACGGCGCCCACAAGAAAAACGGCTGCCAAATCATGGTGGCTGGCAAGAGCGGCGGCAACTTCTCAGAGGCACGTCCCGTTGAGATTGCAGGTGTCGACACCTTGGACATCGTAGGTCACCCTACCCTCTCCAGCGACGAACGTATCATGTACTTCGCTGCCGAACGCAAAGGCGGCTTTGGCGAAAAAGACATCTGGGTAGCCATGCGCGACAACCCCAACGAGTCGTTCAAGCTCCCCTTCAACCTCGGCGATCGCATCAACACAGCCGGCAACGAGGTGTTCCCCTTCTTGAGGTATGACACCGTGCTGTATTTCGCCTCCGACGGCCATGGCGGCATGGGCGGCCTTGACATCTTCGTCAGCACCATCGACACCGCCGGCAACTGGGGCGAACCTCGCAACCTGAAATACCCCATCAACTCGACAGGCGACGATTTCGGCATCATATTCCACCCCACCGAGGAACGTGGCTTCATCTCGTCGAACCGTGGCAACACCCGTGCCCTCGACAACATCTATTACTTTGAAGAGCCACCCATCCTGTTCACCTTCTCGGGCACCGTCAAAGATGCCAAGACCAAGCAGCTCGTCGACAACGCCACCGTGCGCCTTATCGGCAGCGACGGCTCCAACATTTCGACCCGCACCAACGAAAATGGCTACTTCAACTTCAGTGAGAGCCAGATGAACAAGAACACGACATACGACATCACCATCGACAAGGACAACTACTTCACCTTGGCCGCGCAAGAGACCACCGTTGGCTTGGAGTTCAGCAAGGACATCGTGAAGGACTACGATATCGAGCCTATTCCTCAGGAGCCTATCATGTTGCCCGACATCCTCTACGACCTAGGCAAATGGGACCTCAAGCCGCAGTTTGAAGACTCGCTGCAAGGCCTGATCGAAACCCTGCAAATCAACCCGACCATCACCATCGAGTTGGCATCCCATACCGACAGCCGCGACACCGACGAGCACAACGACATCCTGTCGCAAAGACGTGCCCAAAGCGTCGTCGATTATCTCATCATCCGTGGCATAGACCCGTTGCGACTCACGGCCAAGGGCTATGGTGAGCACGTGCCTCGTACCATCCAAAACGACATCACCGTGAAGGGTTACACCTTCAAGGCTGGCACAAGACTCACCGAAGACTTCATCAACTCGCTGCCCAACACAGAGGTGAAAGAAGCCGCCCACCAGATGAACCGCCGTACCGAGTTCCGCATCCTGAGCAAGGACTTCGTGCCACGCACCGAGATTGCCGAAGGTGGCACCGTCAACATCGCCATCAACCCGGAAGAGGAACAGAGCCTGACCTTCACCGTCGACAAGAAGGGCTACTTCAACTTCGTCGCCAACATCGACGGCTACAACGAGCCTGTCACCTACAGCCAAAATGCCGACTTCTGCGTCTCCGAAACCTACGCGCTGGATATGCTGAAGAACGGGCGTATCTCTGCCGACAACTTCAAGGGTGACGTGGACAAGATCTTCACCACAGGTGGCATCGCTAACGACGCTGTCTTCGTCATCAGGGAAGTGAGAATCACCGGACGCTCAATTTACAACGTAGAGTGCAAGGTGGTGAGCAGAATGATTGAACGATGGGTCATCGGACAAAAGACCATGAAACAACTCGGCAACTTTGAGTTTGACACCAAGTCACAAAAGTTAATATTTAAATAATTGGAATATGGCTTATGACTATGGCCTGTGGCCTTATGGCCGCTGAAAGTTGGCCATAGTCATAGGCCATAAGCCATATAAAAAAGAGAAAATGGACAATCGCTACAGTCAACGCGGCGTTTCCGCCGAAAAAGAAGACATCCACAACGCCATCAAGAACCTCGACAAGGGATTGTATCCCAATGCCTTTTGCAAAATCATCCCCGACATCCTCGGCGGCGACCCTGAATATTGCAACATCATGCATGCCGACGGCGCTGGAACCAAATCCTCATTGGCTTACCTCTATTGGAAAGAGACCGGTGACATGAGCGTATGGGAAGGCGTGGCGCAAGATGCCGTGGTGATGAACACCGACGACCTCATCTGCGTTGGTGCCACCGACAATATGCTCCT
>CADAPW010000133.1 GCA_902789915.1 uncultured Bacteroidia bacterium
TTTGTCATCGCCAACGAAAACAACGAGCCTTTGACCTTCAGCACCACCGAGCCTACCAAGACAAGCAAAGCGCTCACCCTTAACCTCAATAACGGCCAAAGCATCATCGACCGTGCCATTGTCAGCTTCGGCGAGGGCCAACAGTTGCCCAAGTTCCAACTCGACGCAAACAGCACTAAAGTCTACATCTCCAAGGACAGCCAAGACTACGCCGTGGTATGCTGCGACAATATGGGTGAGATGCCCGTCAGTTTCAAGGCTGCCCAAAACGGCACTTATTCCATCAACATAAACACTGAAGGCACGGAGATGGCCTATCTTCACCTCATCGACAACATGACGGGAGCCGACGTCGACATGCTGCAAAGCTCAAGCTACTCGTTTGAGGCCAAGACTACGGACTATGCCAGTCGTTTCAAGTTGGTGTTCGTTTGCGGAAACACGAACGATAACAACGGTTCCTTTGCTTTCTATAGCAACGGTAGCTGGGTCATCGCCAACCACGGTGAAGCCACACTACAGGTAATTGACTTCAATGGACGCATCCTCAGCAGCCAACAAATCGAAGGTTGCACCGAGACACATATTAACGCAGCCTCTGGCATTTATATGATTCGCCTCATGAATGGCCACGATGTCAAAGTTCAGAAGATAATAATCAAATAAAGCTTATTAAAACTATGAAAAAAGCCATAATAACCATATCCATCCTCCTCGGCTTCTGCCTATCAACCTTCGCTGATGGTGGCATCTTCCAACGCGGTTACAATGCCTCGAAAGGCAAATCGGGTTACGCCTATTTCAACACCAATGGTATAAGCAATCATAGGGAAGACGACCCCTTCAACACCCCCATGTTGCCCGCTCACGGCGAGGACACCAACCAACCTGCCCCCGTGGGTAGCGGCATTACTATCCTCATGGGCCTTGGAATAACCTATTGGATGGCTGGAAAACGTAAAAAAGAGTAAAGACTCTTCCATTTTCATGTTGTTGGCCGGCGGTGGTCACGGCTGCCGCCGGCATTTTTGTAAACAAAAGTTCGTAATCATGAGGAAACAATATCAAGCCGTTACGGCCGCTGAAGCCGTAAAAGTCATCAAGTCGGGCGACCATGTCCACATCAGCTCGGTGTCGAATGTGCCCCAATGCCTCGTCAAAGCCTTGTGCGACAGAGGGCGCGCGGGCGAGTTGAAGAACGTCTACATCCATCACCTGCACACCGAAGGCGCCGCGCCTTACGTCAACCCCGAATTTGAGGGCATCTTCCAGCACAATGCCTTCTTTGTGGGTGCCAACGTGCGCGAGAGTGTGCAAAAAGGATTGGCCGACTACATCCCCGTATTCCTTGGCGAGACCTCGAAACTCTACCGCGAGCGCTACATCAAGTGCAACGTTGCCATGATCCAAGTGTGCCCGCCCGACAAGTTCGGCTATGTGTCGTTAGGTTCGTCGGTCGATGCCACCTTGGCGGCCATGGAGAGTGCCGAGTTCGTCATCGCTGTGGTCAACAAGCACGTGCCGCGTACCTTTGGCGACGCACTGGTTCACATAAGCAGAATCAATGTCTTTGTCGAAGACGACACTCCCCTACTCACCGTCGACATGCCCGAACCCAACGAAGTGGAGAAAACCATCGGACGCTATTGCGCCGAGCTTATCGAAGACGGTGCTTGCCTCCAAATGGGTATCGGTTCCATTCCCAACGCCATCCTTTCGTGCCTCCACAACCACAAAAACATCGGCATCCATACCGAGATGTTCTCAGACGGTATCCTGCCGCTTGTCAAGAAAGGTGTCATCACGGGCGACAACAAGAAACTCAACAAGGGCAAAATCGTTTCCACCTTCGTGATGGGCTCGAAGAAAATCTACGATTTCATCGACGGCAACCACGAGGTGCTGCTGATGGACGTGGAATACACCAACGACCCTTTCATCATCGCGCAACAGCCCAAGATGACATCCATCAATTCAGGTATACAAATTGATCTATCGGGACAAGTGTGTGCCGACTCCTTAGGCGAACGCATCTATTCCGGTGTCGGCGGTCAGATAGACTATGTTTATGGTTCGTCACGTGCCAAAGGCGGCAAAGCCATCATCGCCATGCCATCCACCACGCGTAAGGGCATCAACAAGATCGTGCCCGCTTTGGATTTAGGCTCAGGTGCTGTCACCACGCGCAACCACATCCATTGGTTCGTCACGGAATATGGAGCGGTGAATCTATATGGCCGCTCGTTGCAAGAAAGGGCTAAGCTCATCATCTCGGTAGCACATCCGCAGTTCCAAGAGATGCTCGACGAGGCCGCCTTCAAACGATTTGGGCCGCATTTCCATTATTTGTGGAATAATATTGTGTGATTAATGAGCTACAAATTGCACGATTATTTCTAATTTTGCACGAAATATTACGCATTATCAGTGCATCTCCGATTTTGTGCAATTCGTAGCTCCTAATCAAAACAAAAACACTATGTTCAGTAGCATCAACTTTGTAGAAATCTTCGGCGCGTTCATCGTGATGGCTGCCATCATTGACATCTTTGGCTCCATCCCGATCTTTGTAAGCATGAGGGAGCAAAACAAAACCATCAAGGCGGGACAGGCTTGTTTGACAGCGTTGGGGTTGTTTTTGGCCTTCTTCTTTGCCGGAGACGCCCTCTTGAAACTTTTCGGCATTGATACGGCTTCCTTTGCTGTGGCAGGCTCGTTCGTGCTGTTCATCTTAGCGGTGGAAATGATTTTGGGTCGTGAAATCATCAAGAACGACGGTGGCAAAGGCGGAGCCAGCATCGTGCCTATCGCCTTCCCGTTAATCGCTGGTCCCGGTGCGCTGACGGCCTTGCTCTCGCTTCGTGCCGACTACGCCGTCATCAACATCATCATCGCACTGTTGCTCAACATCTTGTTGGATTATATCGTCATCAGCCAACTCGACAGGATTCGGAAGCTGCTTGGAGAGAACCTGATTTTCATCCTTCGCAAGTTCTTTGGCGTCATCCTGTTGGCCATCGCAGTCAACATGTTCGTCAACAATATTTCGGTCATCATCCGCAACGTGATGAAATAAACACTATTTTTGTCAATTCAAACCAATCAAGTTGAAATCATGATGCAGCTTTTCACAGGTTCGGGCGTCGGCCCCACCATCCTTTACCTGGCTCTGTCCATTTTTGTCGGCCTCCTTTTGGGCAAAATCAAAATTGCCAAAATCTCCTTGGGCATCACTTGGGTGCTGTTTGTGGGCATCGCCCTCAGCGCCTGCGGCATCAGCCTCAACGCTGACATGTTGCACATCATCAAGGAGTTCGGTTTGATTCTCTTTGTGGTAGCTGTAGGCCTACAAGTGGGTCCAGGCTTCTTCCGTTCGTTCAAGAAAGGCGGCCTCGCCATGAACCTGATGGCGTTGGTCAATGTGGCATTGGGCGTGCTGATTACCGTCATCATTGCCAAAGTCGCCAACCAAAGCCTCTCCGACATGGCAGGTGTCTACACAGGTGCCATCACCAATACGCCTGGCCTCTCTGCCGCTCAGCAAGCCGTCAACGACATGGGCATGGAAGGTGCCGCCGACCGTCTGGCAGCGGGCTATGCCGTGGCCTATCCCCTCGCCGTGGTAGGCATGATTTTGACCTGCATCCTGCTGCGTCCGCTCTGCCGCATCGACCTGAAAAACGAGCCTTCAACCGAAGCCGTCCTCGAATCCCAGCCCGAAAAGAATGCCACGCCAACGTCGCAACGCCATAAGGCGAACCTCATCCCCATCTTCGTCATCATTGCCATTGGCATCGTTGTGGGTTCCATCCCGATTCCTGTTGGGATGAAAGCCCCCATCAAACTGGGGTTGACCGGTGGTCCTTTGGTGGTGGCGATTATCGGCGGTTGGCTTGGGGTGAAGAAAGGTTGGTTTACCACCGAATTCACCGATAGCCACGGCGTATGGATGCTTCGAGAAGTGGGCATCGCGCTTTTCCTCGCCTGCGTGGGCTTAAGTGCAGGTGGGCAATTTGCTGCCACGGTCCAAGAGCACTACATGTGGGTCGTGTACGGCATCGTCATCACCATGGTACCGCCCATTTTGGTGGGACTTTTCGGTCGTTTGGTGCTGAAAATGAACTACTACACGTTGATGGGATTCATTGGAGGCTCACACACCGACCCTCCCACCCTAGCCTTTGCCAACACCGTGGCTCCCGAAGGCTGCAAACTGCCCAACATGGGTTATGCGACGGTCTATCCGCTCACCATGTTTTTGCGCATCTTCACCGCGCAATTATTGGTATTGCTTGCGGTTTGACAGCTTAAATCAAATCCTTCTCGTCAATCAGATTGTTCAGCAAGGCATAAACGGTAAGTCCCGAAACCGACTTGATGCCGGTTTTACGAGTGATGTTTTTGCGGTGCGAGATGACTGTGTGGATGGAAATGTTCATCTGGTCGGCTATCTCCTTGTTCATCATGCCTTTGGCGACGGCCACCAGCACATCGGTCTCGCGCTTTGAAAGCTCCACGTCATCGGTATTCTTCGTGGTTTCACTCTGCACAAATTCGTCCATCTTACTGATGATTTTCGACCTTGTGTCGTTGATTTCGATAAAGCCGCTGTAAGGGGTCAACATGGAATGGTCGAGGTATGAGGTCACCAAGGCAATCATGATGACTTGTGGGTGTTCCTTGCCCAACTGCGAGAGGAAATCCTTGTTGTGGAAGCCTAACAGCATCGGGTCGACAATCAGCAAATTCGCATCAGAAGACGTAATCTTCTCGGAGAGATGCTCGGGGCTGTCGAGGCGTGCCACCACGTCAAACTGAGCCATGCTGTCAATGATTTCGGCCAAGCCGATGGCAATCATCTCCGAGGCTTCACAAATGATGACACGGTTTCTCATGGCTGGGCGTTTTCAAGGGATTCAACGAATGGGATGAGGATGCGCTCCTCAATAAGGGAATGGCGGCTCAAGTCGTCGCTCAATTCCATGATGTCGTACGAAATCTCAATGCGTTCCTTGGGCAGAAACTCGCCCGGCAGGTATTTGAGCAAGATGTTCATCATGTCGTCGAGGCAATCCTGGATGTTGGTGTGGTTATGCTCGAACTCATCAATCTTATAAGACTCGGTGCGTTGTCCTTTGAGCAAGGCCTCGATATAGGGGAAAACCACCTCTTCCTCGTAATATTGGATGTGCCGCATCACCTCTTGCTTGTACTCATCGTAGAAATGGCTCAGCATTGGCCCGAACTTCGGTCCGCAAGCCTCGATGATGCGTTGCAGATGCTCCTCAATGTGCGGGAAACGCTCTTCCAGATAATACTGGTGCGAGGCTTTCAGATACGAGAGCAGGTTGCCCATGTCAATATGACGCAGCTCGCTTTTCCCGGGTACGAAGGTGCTGTCAGAGTAAATCTCACAGATGATGAGGAAAAGCTCGGTGTTGACCTGGTTCATCTGACACACCTGTTCCACGTTGCGGTCACCGAAACCCAATCCAATGCCGAAGCGGGGCAACAACTGCAGCAGTCGACGGTCTTCTGTCATCAGCTCCGCGAATTTAGTGTCTTTTGAGAATGATGTTTTCTTTTGGGACATGACGTAACAATTTTTATGGGGCAAAAATAGTAAAAAAAACGCTCATTCCCGAATCGCCAAAAATGGTGATTTGGCCGAAAGCAAATTACCCATCAATGGGGATTTCACAGTTTATGGAATGTCCGTTACTTTGCAGCAGATTTTTGTCATAAGTTTTTAGAATGAATTTTGAGTTAGTTTTTCAGATGCAGGGACAATGATTTTGTTCCTGCATTTTTTTGAGCACCCTGCGTTTACAACGAACCCCGAAAGTTGCAAAAACTCCCGGGGTTCATTTCATTTCAATGCAATGGGCTTAATCCACATCG
The DNA here is from genome assembly GCA_902789915.1 of uncultured Bacteroidia bacterium. Taxonomy (GTDB): domain Bacteria; phylum Bacteroidota; class Bacteroidia; order Bacteroidales; family F082; genus Limimorpha. The sequence goes on from CADAPW010000133.1 coordinate 5,902, forward strand.
GCACGAGCCATGGCGTCTTTGTAGTACTTCTGGTTGACGAAAACGTCTTCCTTGTACGGGTTGATGTGACGTTTCTTGGAAACCGAGATGATGTAGCAAAGAGCCACGATGTTCACTATCAGAGCGAGTGTGCTGATCACCATCATCATGGTAGGATTGGCCGCCACGACGGAAGGATCTAC
>CADAPW010000134.1:0-6071 GCA_902789915.1 uncultured Bacteroidia bacterium
GACATTGGCGCCCACGGCGATGGCTTTCTCGCGCCCTTGTGGGTCGACGGTTTGGTTGGCGGTGGCCGCCACCATGTTGATTTCGGGCATCATCAGGCGGAGGACAGCAATCATCTTTAAGGTGAGTTCCATGCGCTCTTCGACGGAGGGGATTTGGTCTCTGTATTGCCACAAAGGCGTGTCGGGGTGGGGGATGAAAGGCCCCATACCGACCATGGCGACATCTTTCTTTTTGAAGAACAGCAGGTCGTCGGCGAGGTCGTCCAAGGTCTGGAAAGGCAGCCCTACCATCACTCCAGTACCTGTCTGATAGCCAATTTTTAGGAGTGTGTCGATGCAGTTCAGCCTTGTCTGGAAATCGTGCTTCTCGTCGCGCGGGTGAATCTTATAATAAAGTGCCTCGTTCGAAGCCTCGATGCGCAGCAGGTAACGGTGCGCGCCCGCCTCGAACCACTCACGATAGACCTCTTCCGTTTGCTCGCCCAACGAAAGCGTGATGCCCAAGCTGCCGTTATCTATCTTCTTGATTTCCTTGACCAGATAGGTGATTTTGTCGGTAAACGCCTTGTCGGAGCGTTCGCCGCTTTGCAGGGCCACGGAGCCGTAGCCGAGGTCATGGGCAAGTTGGGCGCATTCGATGACTTCCTCGTCGCTGAGTTGGTAGCGCGTGAAGTTGGGGTTCTTGCTCCGCACGCCGCAATAGAGGCACGACTTGGTGCAGATGTTGCTGTATTCAATCAGCCCGCGCAGGTGCACATTGTTGTCCAAATGCTCCAATTTCGTCTGTAAAGCCTTGTCGAACAGGAGCTTCTTATCGTCGCCTTCAGCCGCCATTAGTGCCTTGATGTCGGCTTTTTCAAGGCAGGGTTTGTTGAGTATCTCTGAGATGGACATCTTTCTTTGAAAATTTCCGCAAAATTATGAAAAATACCTGAAGCGTCACAATTGTTTTGTCTTCGTATTTGTCTTCATATCAGAACTTTTCATTCCATTGCTGGGCGTTTGCAAACATTTTGCTAATTTTGCGGCAAATTTTACGACCATGTCGAGAAACGAACAAGAGCTGAAAGGCGTCACCCTGTTGGGCAACCAAAACACGCAGTACAACTACGACTACACCCCGGAAGTGCTGGAGGTGTTTGAGAACAAACATCCTGAGAACGAGTATCTTGTGACTTTGGACTGCCCCGAGTTTACCTCATTGTGTCCCAAGACCGGTCAACCCGATTTCGGCCATATTATCATCAACTACATCCCGCGCACACGCATGGTGGAGAGCAAGAGCCTGAAGCTCTACCTCTTCAGCTTCCGCAACCACGGCGATTTCCACGAGGACTGCGTCAACATCATCATGAAGGACTTGGTCAAGCTGATGGATCCCAAATATCTGGAGGTCATCGGATTGTTCAACCCTCGTGGCGGCATCTCCATCAAACCCTTCGCCAACTACGGCGACGCCGAACATCAAGACATGGTGAAACAACGCCTCTTGGCCAGTTTCCACAACTCCTAACTCTCAACTCCTAACTCTCAACTCTTAACTTTCAACTTTCAACTCTAAACTCTCAACTTTCAACTGACTCTAAACTCTCAACTCTAAACTCTCAACTAATAATGAAGGATGCAGTAATAATATTATCAGGAGGTATGGACTCGACCACGATGCTCTACGAATACAAGGACGAAATCGCCTTGGCCATCACCTTCGACTACGGCTCCACACAAAACGGGCGCGAGCGTGTCTGCGCCATCACGCATTGCCAGCGTCTGGGAATCAAGCATATTGTCGTGCCGTTAGAGTTTATGCACCGCTATTTCAAGAGCGCCTTGTTGGGCAATCCTGAAGACATCCCGGAAGGCGATTATAACGACGAGAGCATGAAGTCGACGGTGGTGCCTTTCCGCAACGGCATCATGTTGGCCATCGCCGCTGGCATCGCCGAGAGCAACGGCCTCAAGCGCGTGATGATCGCCAATCACGCCGGCGACCACACGATTTATCCCGACTGCCGCCCCGGTTTCGTCAACGCCATGTCGGAGGCCATTTCGGCGGGAACGTATGAGAACATTATTGTCTATGCGCCTTATACCTACTTGAGCAAGAAAGAAATCGCCGAACATGGCAAGGCCTTGGGCCTCGATTATTCGGAGACCTATTCCTGTTACAAAGGTGGCGAGAAGCACTGCGGCAAATGCGGCACCTGCCGCGAACGCCGCCAAGCTCTGCTCGATGCTGGCATTGAAGACCATACTGAATATGAATGCAGAATGCTGAATTAGGAATGCAGAATGCAGAATGCTGAATTAGGAATGCTGAATGCTGAATAATTGAATAACTGAACAACTAACAACTGATAACTGCCAACTGAATATGTATTACGTCAGAAAAACCTTAGAAATATCCGCCTGCCATCAGCTCTATCTCGACTATGAGAGCAAATGCGAGAACCTGCACGGCCACAATTGGAAGATTAACGTCTATTGCCGTGCTGAAAAGCTCGACAGCAATGGCATGGTGTGCGACTTTACCGAAATCAAGCGCTTGATTCACGGTAAGATCGACCATACTAACATCAACGAGGTGCTGGATTTCAATCCAACGGCCGAGAACTTGGCCAAGTGGATTGTGGATACCGTCCCGAGCTGCTACCGCGCCGATGTGTGGGAGTCGCGCGACAACAAGGCTTCCTACATCAAGGATGACGCTCCGCAGAATTTTGATTGATTATTTAGTCACAAAACCTGCAAAACCGACAAAACCTTCTTGTAGGTTGTAGGAAGCAAGCCAACCGGCTGCTTCCAGGCGGCAAGCGGTTGCGAGCCGCCACATATTTAATCATTGTTTTGCAAGTTTTGTGGGTTTTGTGAGAAAAGCAACCCATGTATAAGATCAACGAAATATTCTACTCCCTGCAAGGCGAGGGCTTCCATGCGGGAACACCTGCCGTCTTTGTGCGCTTCAGCGGTTGCAACTTGCGTTGCACGTTTTGCGATACCCAGCATCAAGCAGGGAAGATGATGTCGTCGCATGAGATTGTGGACGAGGTCAACAATTATCCGTTGGCTCCGCTGATTGTGTTGACAGGCGGGGAACCTTCTTTATTCATCGATGAGGCTTTTGTTGCTGAACTAAAACAAAAGACCCACAAGACTATCGCCATCGAAACCAATGGGACACGACCTTTGCCAAACAACTTGGATTGGGTGACGTTTTCCCCAAAGTCGGCCTTTAAGGGTGGTGACTTGGAGCCTTGTGTTTTAACGCATTGCGATGAACTGAAAGTGGTTTGTCTTGGTCAGGATTTGACGCAATATGACGGCATCGAAGCCAAGCATCGTTTTCTGCAGCCTTGTTTTTGTGAAGACGAAGTGCAACGAAAAGCCAACATGAAAGCCTGCGTGGATGCCGTGATGCAAAATCCTGGCTGGCGGCTGTCGTTGCAGATCCACAGGGTCCTGAATATTCAGTAGTTTACTTTTTCCTTTGGAAGTTCCTCCTCGGCTCGCTGTACACCAAAAACACGGCGGGCTTTTTGTTTAGGTCGCCTTTGTAGCTTTTCCATTCCCCGATGCTTTGGCTGATGATAAGCTCATCGTCGCAAGTGAGGTTGCAGGCGACACAGACGCGCGTGGCAGGGTGGAGGTTTTTGCACAAATCCTGTAGCATGGCGTTGTTGCGGAAAGGCGTCTCGATGAACAACTCCGTCTCATTGTTGGCCGCCGACCTGCGCTCCAACTCCTTGATGGCGTTTTGCCTTTCGGGACTCTTGATGGGCAGGTAGCCATGGAAGGCAAAGGCCTGTCCGTTGAAGCCCGAGGCCATCAAAGCGAGAATCATGGCATTGGGGCCGACCAAAGGAACGACTTGAATGCCAGCGGTATGTGCCAAGTCCACCACCAAAGCCCCAGGGTCGGCGACGCAAGGCGTTCCGGCTTCCGACATCAGGCCCATGTCCTCGCCTTGTAGGCAGGCGCCAAGGTGTTCCATGAGGTCGAGGTTGCGGGCATTGTGTTTGTCCAACTCAATGAACTCGATGTCGTCGATGGCACAATCCATGCCGATGCGACTTAGCACACGACGCGAGGTGCGGGTGTTCTCCACCACGAAATGCTTCAACTTCCTCACGATGGTGAGTGTCCCGGTGGGGATGACTTGTTCGGGTTGGGTGGCACCAAGCAGGTTGGGCACCAGATAGAGTTTTCCGAAGTTGTTGGTCATGAGTAGGCTATGGGATTATGACAAGGTGATTTTCTTCTCAATGTCGGCGAAAGCCAACTTGAATTGCTTGTCGGTTTCCAGCTGGTTGGCGATGGCCTTGCAGGCGTGATACACCGTGGCGTGGTCTTTCTTGCCGCATTGCTGTCCGATGGAGGCCAGGCTGGCGTTGGAGTATTTCTTCGCCAGGTACATGGCGAGTTGTCGTGCCTGCACCACCTGCCGTTTGCGGGTGTTCTGCGCAATTTGCTCGGGCGAAATCTTGTAGTACTCGCAGACGATGTTGATGATGTACTCTATCGACACCTCCTTGACGGTGTTGCGCACAAAACGCTCGATGATTTGTTGAGCCATATCGAGGGTGATGGACTTCTTGTTGAGCAGCGACTGTGCCATCAGCGAGTTCATCACGCCTTCAAGCTCGCGGATGTTGTTGCGCACATTGCTGGCGATGTATTGCACCACTTCCTCTGGGAAGGTGATGCCGTTGTCGTATAGCTTCTCTCGGATGATGGAGGTGCGTGTCTGCAGGTCGGGTGCTTGAAGGTCGGCGGTCAGCCCCCACTTGAAGCGCGACAGCAGCCGATCTTCCAGGCCTTGCAGGTCCGAGGGGAACTTGTCGCTGGTGATGACAATCTGTTTGTTGTTCTGTTGCAGGTGGTTGAAGATGTGGAAGAAAACCTCCTGTGTGCCAGCCTTTCCGGCAAGGAACTGTATGTCGTCTACGATGAGCACGTCGATCATCTGGTAGAAGTTGATAAAGTCGGGGCGGTTGTTGTTCTTGTTGGCCGTCACGTACTGCGTGGAGAGCTGCTCGGCTTGCACATAAAGCACGGTCTTCTCTGGGTGCAAACGCTTGGTTTCCAATCCGATGGCATGGCAGAGATGGGTCTTGCCCAAGCCTGTGCCGCTGTAGATGACCAATGGATTGAAGGCACTCTTTCCTGGGTCTTTGGCCACTTCGAGGCCTGCGGAGCGTGCCAAACGGTTGCATTCGCCCACGATAAAGTTGTCGAAGGTGTAGTTCTCGTTGAGTTGCGAGTCGATTTGCAGCTTTTTCAGTCCCGGGATGACGAAGGGGTTGATAGGCCCTTGCGAGAGACGTTCCGGTGCTGGCTGCCCTATGGGGTTTTTCGGGAAGTTGCGGTTCGAGCTGGGCAAGGTGATGGACCCCGAGCTGTTGGAGCTGTCGACAGGCATGGTGTAGGCCAGCTTGCCTTTCGCGCCGACAAACCTCTTGATGGCGGTGCGAAGGTGGTCGATGTAGTGCTCCTCAAGGTACTCGTAGAAGAACTGTGTGGGCACCTGCAGCGTGAGCACATTGTCGGACAACGAAACGGGCACGATGGGTTCAAACCATGTCTTATAGCCCTGCTCTGTGACATTGTCTTTAATCACAGACAGACACTTATTCCATATCTCCACATGGTTGTCACTCATCGGAAATCCGTTAATTTATTATTGTTCAACTTATTTTTGTACCAGAAACAATCCCTTTTTGGGATCGTTTTTGACCTTGCAAAGGTATACGATTAATTGTTTATAAAAAAATAAAAAAGCTATTGTTTTTCAATTTTCTTTTTTCAATATTACGAGGATTTTCGAATTGTTAAAATAAAAATCGTTGTAAGTTGTTGATTTACGCTGTTTTAATGTGCGTTATTTTTACCCCGAACAAATTGCGAAATTTTTCCTCAATTCTTGAAGCGTCATTTTTTCTTGTTGAAAACTCCAAATAGCAGTCCAATTCGAAGCGTGGGTTTTGCTGCTCCAGATTGTCCTCTTTCATGATGCGCATCACCTCGTTCATAAGGGGGTATTCGAATTCCAAACTATAAAATTCATTTATGGTTTT
>CADAPW010000134.1:6078-8460 GCA_902789915.1 uncultured Bacteroidia bacterium
ATGGGCTTGCCTGCCGTGCCCGATGGCTCGCCGTCGTCGCTGGAGCGGAAGGTCTTCTTGTCGGGACCAATCATATAGGCGAAGCAATGGTGTCGTGCGTCGAAGTATTTCTTCTTGATTTCCGTGACGGCGGCTTTGGCTTCGTCCTCACTCATCACTGTGAAGGCTTCGGCGATGAACTTGCTGCCTTTCTCCTTGTAAAGGCCGTCGCCACGTGTGGCAAGCATGTTATAGGTGTCGTCTTGTGTCATGGCTTAAGGGTGATGAGGATGACGGCGATGATGGCGATGGCGAGGCCAAGGTAGTTCTTCCAAGTCAGCTTTTCCTTGAAGAGAAGCCACCCTGTCAATGCGGTGAGGCTGACCACACCTATATTATATATAGGGAAGAGCACCACGTTGTCGAAACAGCGCATGGCGTGATAGACGCAGAAGGTGGAGAAGAAGTTGATGACACCGAGTCCAATGCCACCGATTGCGCTTTTCCACTGCCATTTCGATTTGCCTCTGAGGATGTCGTAGGCGACGATGAGGATGCCGAACAACATGGCGATGAAATAGATGAAGGCAATCATGAAGCCCATGTCGTCGCCGGCGTTTTGTTGCTCGGTGAGCTTCATCAAGATGTCGCCCGTGCCCGTGCCGAAGAAGATGAAAACGGGTAGCAGCCAGCTTTTACCGTGCATGTCATTCCTGTTGGGGGATTGTGCGTTGCGGGAATCTTTGCACGGTGTTGATGCTTTGCCGCCCAACACCAGCACCAACGCCACCAACGCCAACACAATGCCCATGGTGGCCACGAAGTTCAGCTTCTCGCTGAACAACACCACACCTGCCAATGTAGGCAGCACCACCGACAGCTTGCTTGATAGCGAGGTCACGGTCACGCCAGAACGCTGTGTGGAAGCCGTCATCAGCAGGTAGGTGAAGATGAACCAAAAACCCGTCAGTAAGGAAAGGCCAAACCATGGTTCATTGACCAGCTGCGTGGGCGTTTCGAGTTGCTTGCACAACAGAAAACCTGTACCTGCGGCGAAGACATAGTTCCACATCAAGGCTTGGTGGTTGTCGAGCTTGAAGCGCTCGAAGAGACGCATCGCGACGAAGACGCCTGTGGAGAATACTATGGCGAGGATGAGGTAAAGCATGGGGACAAAGGTACGATAAATTGTGAGATTAACGACAAACGCATAAAAAAATAGAGACGCAATCATTGCGTCTCTATTATGGGATTGTAGGGCTGTCATAGTATGGCAGCCCTACAGTTTATTTCACAGGATGATCCAAGGCGAATGCCTTCAACCTCTCTGCCAAAATCGGGATTTCTTCCCTTTGGATGAGCGAGGTGCAGGCACGGATGCCTTGCTTGGTGCTGCCGCAGGTGTCGAGCGAGATGCCGTCGGCACCAGTGAAGCCAGGATAGCAGAAGGTGAAGTAGAAGCCGTCGGCGATAGGCTCACCGCAGTCCTCGTCGTAGGTGATGTAGAATCCGTTTTCGGTGAAGGCTTTCTTCATCAGTTTGGCCTTGCGACCGTATTCCAGCACGTCGTCGCGGTAGCAATAGGTGCCGTCGTTGACGGCCTTCATCACGGCAGCGAGGGCATATTGTGCCGAATGCGAAGTGCCTGAACTCAGCGGATGCAATGCACCGAAGAGGATGGCACGCAGGAAGACTTCCTGTCCGCAGAAGGCTTTCAAATCAGGGTAGTGGCGCGAGGCTAACTTGTTGCTGATGCCAATGATGGCGCAGCGTTCGCCGGCGTAGCTGAAGGCCTTCGAACTGGAGATCATCAGGATGTAGTTGTCAGTGTACTTACCCACGGTGGGTTGGTAAGGCTCCACGCCGGGATGGCTGTAGTCCTTGCGGAAGTCCATGCCGAAATAGGCGAGGTCTTCCATGACGATGACGTCGTACTTGTTGGCCAGTTCGCCAATGATGCGCAGTTCCTCGTCAGTGAGGCACACCCAGGTCGGGTTGTTGGGGTTGGAATAAAGCATGCTGTGGATGTTGCCCTTGCTCAGCACCTCTTCGAGTTTGCCGCGCAGTTTCTCGCCACGGTACTCATAGATGTCGAAATGCTCCATCGGGATGCCCAGCGGTACTCATAGATGTCGAAATGCTCCATCGGGATGCCCAGCACCTTGTTCTGGAACTTGTGCACGGGGAAGCCTGGGTCGATGAAGAGGATGGTGTTCTTCTTGACGTTGGTGTGACCAGCAATCATGAAGGAGGCAAAGCCGCCTTGCATGGAGCCGACGGTGGGCACGCAGTTGGCGGCGTCGACGTCGAGGTCAAGGAAGTTCTTGATGAAGCGCGAGGCTTCTTTCTTTAAAATAGGTGCACCGTCGATGGGCGGGTAGTTGGCGGCCACGCCATCCTGCA
>CADAPW010000135.1 GCA_902789915.1 uncultured Bacteroidia bacterium
CTATATCAAGTTAGTGGACACGCCATCGGCTAACCTGAAAGAGGTAAACCCGGACATGTTCGACGGAAGCGGTTTGCGTTATGCCCGTTATCGTGCCATTGAGTATTGCCCTTCCTACAAAGTTCCTTCTGGGAAAATGGCAAAGCACATGGCCGATTCGTTGGCTTCCATCTATCAGACCCACATGGTGAAACGCTTGGAAAGCAGCTTCGATGCTTTCAAGAAATCGCTTCATACCCTCCTTGATGCCACCAAGGGAATGATTAAGATGTTCGAGGAAGACAAGGTCATCATCGCCCCTGATTTGAATGTGAAAAAGCTGCAAGCTGACGGCATAGAGTTGGACGAAATCATTGAACTGGCCATCGGCAAGGGACTCGACCAAAAAGAGATTCTCTTCCACGCTGCCGACTTCCTGCCCGATTTCCTGCCCATGTTGGAATACGATGCCGAGGTATTGGACAAATTGTGCAAGCGATGGGAGAAAGTGAAATCCGATCCCAAACTGGAACTCTTCATCACCATGTTGCAAGGCGAACTGTTCGACAAGAAAAAGAACCCCGGCGGCAAGCTCGTGGTGTTTAGCGAAAGCGTGGATACCGTCAATTATCTGGAAAAGGAGTTGAAACAACGCTTGAATCGCAACGACATTCTTGCCGTTTGTGCCAAAAGTCGCAACCGTCTGCGCGACACCATCAAAGCCAACTTTGATGCAAAGTATATGAAAGAATGGCGCAACGACTATAATATCATCATCACTTCCGATGTGTTGGCCGAGGGCGTCAACCTGCATCGGGCCAATGTGATTGTCAACTACGACAGTCCGTGGAACGCCACCCGACTGATGCAGCGCATCGGCCGTGTGAACCGTATCGGTTCCACCGCCAACGCGATTCACAACTATATGTTCTATCCTTCCGACCCGGGTGATGCCATCATCAGTCTGAAGAAAAACTCCCTCATCAAATTGCAGAGCTTCCATTCCGCCCTTGGCGAAGACACCAGAATCTATTCACATGATGAAATGGTGCATGAGTTCAAACTCTTCAATGCCGATGTACGCGACGAAACCGACCGTAGCCTGGAACTGCTGAGCGAAGTACGTGCACTTCACGACACCAATTCCGCACTATACCGTAAAATCAAGCAGTTGCCTCCAAAGAGCCGTTGCGCCCGTCTCGCTACACAAACGGCTCCTTCTTCACACACGATTTCCTATTTGTCATCGCCTTATAAAAAGGCTTACTACCTCGTTGGCGACACCACCCGAGAACTCTCTTTTCTCGAAGCCGTCGACCTCTTCCATGCAGAACCAGATGAAAAAGCCGTACCCTTTGGAGATGGCTTGCAACTTCACTATGAGCAGGTACAGAAAGCTTTGGCGCAATACACCCTCGACCAGCAGGGCGAGGCTCAAGAAGAAAAGCTCAAAATCGGTAGCAAAGACAATGATGCCAAAAAAGCCGCTGCTTTCCTGCGTGAGATACGCCCCTTGTTCGATGATGAGGGTCGCCATACCGTTGACCGCTTGAAACAGATTGTGGAACGCGGAACCTACAACCAACTGGCCGATGCCTTGAACCGCATTTCAAAAAAGCAGAAGAAAGAGCCTTTGCCATCCATAAAAATCCTGGAGCAACTTGAGGAGTTGGACAAACGCTACAGCCAACCAGAAACCTCAACTGCCACCAAGCAAGTGGCACTCACCACAGCCGACATCATATTAAGCGAAACACTCATATTTTTATAAGTAAATGTTTATAAACAGTTTACATATTGAATTGAGCATGGGAATGACTATCCTTAAGCCTTTACCGTCATGGCGGAGAAACATCCGCCATCTCCTGAGCGCAAAGACGACACCTTTCTGTTCAGGAGATTGCGGGTCAAGCCCGCAATGACGGCTAGGATTCAAATCCTGTGTCTCTTTAATTAAGTTGCTTAATCTTGCCAAATCTCTCATAAAATGAACACCTCAATTATACGACAAATCTTCCAGTCGAAATTCGATTACCCAACCTACTGTAACGAAGTAGTCCACAACGTTTTCGGTTGCAACGATATTTCCACCCGTCCCGAATTGCTTGATACCACAGCAGATGGCGACAACAGTTATTACATCGGTCGCCAAACCGATGCCGATGGTCGTGAACTCGGCTTTTTCTACACCCGTGTTGCCCAAGGCAGCGATGTGCGCCGCAAGCGTGTTGGGTTGCGCAAGATGATTGCTCCTTACCTGAAATACGATGTCGATGCCGCCATTGCCGTTTTTGCCGACGAAAGCCACTGGCGTTTGTCGTACATCTGCGACATGAAAGAAGGTGTCACCAACGCAAAACGGTTCTCGTACATCTTAGGCGACGAGCAGGGGCAGTATAAGACACCCTTGGAGCGACTTGATACCATATACGCCAAAAGAGGAAGGTTCGTCTTAAACGACTTGCGCGAAGCTTTCTCCGTCGATGCGCTCAGTGACGAATTCTTTGACGAGTATCACATCCACTACGACCGCATTGTGGCTGAGTTAGCCCGACAAGGAAAGACGGGAGCCGTGTATCATGATTATGTGAAGAAACTGATGGGGCGCATTGTCTTTCTGCATTTCCTGCAAAAGAAAGGCTGGCTTTGTGGCGATACCAACTTCATGCTCAACACTTTCAGCCAAAACAACCGCAGAAGCGACTATTTGGAAAGCGTACTTGAGCCGCTTTTCTTTGGCATTCTCAACACCGAACCCTCCAAACGCGAACAGATTTTCAGCAGGAATGGTTGGCAACAAAATTTAGTAGAAAAATGGGCGAGCATCCCTTACCTCAACGGAGGTCTATTTGAACGTGATGACGTTGACAACCTGAGGATTGTTCTGCCCGAATCCATCTTCAGCAATCTTTTCTCCTTCTTGGCTTCCTACAACTTCACCGTCGACGAGAACGACCCCGACGATGCCGAGATTGGTGTTGACCCCGAGATGCTGGGCAAAATCTTCGAGAGCCTTTTGGAAGACAACAAGGCCAAAGGTGCCTTCTACACCCCCAAGGAGATTGTGCGCTATATGTGCAAGGAATCGCTGATTGCCTACCTTGTCTCTTCTGTAGAGACGCGCCATGGCACGTCTCTACAAGATGACAACAAGGGAAAGGCCTGTGTCCGGGCCTTCGTAGAACAGCACGAGATGCAGCCTGAGTTGGAGCCTTACCGTGACACCCTCTCAAAAGCCCTCCGCGAGGTGAAAATTTGCGACCCCGCCATTGGTTCAGGCGCATTCCCCATGGGCTTGCTGAATGAGTTGTGGCGTTGCCGCGAAGCTTTAGGGTCGCAAATGTCGCGCCTGCAACTGAAAAAGGAGATTATCGAAAACAACATCTATGGTGTGGACATCGAGCGTGGTGCCATCGACATTGCCCGTTTGCGTTTCTGGTTGAGCATTGTAGTGGATAGCGAAAAGGCGGAGCCGCTACCTAACTTCGACTACAAGTTTATGCAAGGCAACAGCTTGATTGAGAGTTATGGCGGTTTCGACCTCAGCCGCATCGCGGGCAAGACTGTGGGTCGTCCATCCACCTCCACGCAGTATGTGATAGGTCTCGACAGCGATTTGAGCCAGAAGAATCTGCAACGCCTATTGCGCGAATACTTCTCCATCACTGACCATCAGAAGAAAGCCACCATGCGCCACGCCATCAACGCCGAGGTGAAGACCCTCATCCGCGAAAGCGTAGGCGGCACTCCGACCTTCCTTGCCAAGTTGGAGCAACTCGACCCCTCCGCCAACCAAGACTTCTTCCTTTGGCACACTTGGTTTAAGGACATCTTTGACAAGGGCGGGTTTGATATAATTGTTGCAAACCCACCTTACATCGGAGAAAAAGGGCATAAAGATTTATTTCAATCTGTAAAACAAGACCTTGCTTTAACAGAATTCTATTATGGAAAGATGGATTATTTCTATTTCTTCTTTCATTTGTCAATTAATTTGTTGCATAACAAAGGGATTTGTGCTTTTATTAGCACCAATTATTACCCAACTGCATTAGGTGCGAAAAAACTAAGATTGGATTTAGAAAAAAGAACAAACATATTACAACTAATTAACTTTAATGAGTATAAGATTTTTGAATCTGCTCTTGGACAGCACAATCTTATAACTATGTTTGAGAAAAATACTTTGCATAGCAAAGAAAGCAAAGTGATAAACAATTCAAGAAAAGGCAATGTAAAAGACGGGCATATTCCATTTATATTAGATGGTTCAGACGAATTGGTAAAAGTTGGATATATTTGTCACGACAAACTATTTGAAGGAGAAGATCACTATATAAGATTGTATGTGGAAGAAAGCGGAGATAATCAAATAGCATCTGTCTTTGATAAATTGACAATGGGAAACCAAAGGTTAGGTGATATAGCAAATGTTAACACTGGGCTGTTTACAGCATGCGATAAGGTTTTTATCAGTGACATAGATAGTATAGAGTATAAGTTCAAAACAAATCAGCTCGAACAAACTCTTCTAAAACCTTTGTTTAAAAACTCAGATATTGAAAAATACACCACAAAAGAAATAAACAGTAAAGTGGTTATTTATCATCATGAAAAGGCAAGTTATAAGCTTTCAGAGATTCCAAATATATATGCATACTTGTTAGGGCACAAAGAAAAGCTACTACAAAGAAAGGACAACTCACTAAAAGGAGCTCTTAAACGAGGCAGGTGGGATGTAATGGCTTTGCCCAAAATTGCCATCAATTTTGAAGGACCTAAAATAGTAGCACCCCAACGTAGCAAATCAAACACTTTTGGGTATAATGAAATCCCTTGGTATGCTGCTTCAGATGTGTTCTTTATTACAACGAAAGATAATAGTTATGATTTAAAATACATATTAGGGCTGCTAAACTCGCATTTGTATTATTTTTGGTTATACAATAAAGGAAAGAGGAAAGGTGAGATGTTGGAGTTGATTGCGAAACCGCTTTCTGAAATACCAATTAAAAAAGCAAACACGATTCAACAACAATGTATAATAGATTTAGTAGATGCCATCATTGATAAAAAGAAGCATGATAATAAAGCAGATACGTCTGTTTTGGAGCGAGAAATAGACCAAAAAGTATATGAACTATATGGTCTTAGTCCTGAAGAGATTGCGGTGATTGATAAAGGAGCATAAAAGAAATCGATTTTATGGTTTTATGCTCTCCAAAAATGATTCCAAATATTCAGGAGTAACATAAGAAAGATGGACTTTGCCAAATTCGGATTGGAAAAAGTTATGCATTAACGCTTTCTTGTCAATATTGAAATCGTTTTGTGCAAAGTCATTAATTTTGCCCAGAAATGTTATTCCAATGCCAATTAATTCATTAAAGGTATGGTTATTGTTTACCTCATAAATAAGATTACTTGAACTAAGACCATGAACGAATTGAGATAAATAGGAAATAAAAACACTACAGGATTCTTTCCCGTTTATTAACGGATACATTTTTCCCCATGTATTCCTTTCCTTATATTTTTCCAATGAGATATAGTTCCATTTTTTATTGTTGATTAAATATTCTATTTCCGTATTGTGTTTTTTATACAAATTATTAGATCGGATGTTTGCCAGACAAAAAGCAATTGCTTTCTCGTCATTGGTGGTAGCTTCCTTAATCGTTTTCTGTAGCATTTCCTCTTCTATTTTAGGAATTGAAGGATTTGAATTTGGCTTTATTGCCAACCTTCCATTTAGTCTTGTATTAAGCCCGTCATACAAGAATAAATAATGCCGTAGTAACAATTCGTCTTTGTCCTTTTCATGATAAACAAGAATGTATGATGCAAGATTATCAGCTATTGAACGAAGAATAGTTGCTGCCGAAGAATAATCGTGGGTTTGTTCAATAATTACCATAAAAGAGCATGAGGCAAACATCATTTTAGCAAGAATTCCAACTTTATAACCTATAATGTACCCATTAATTGAGACTGCAAATATAATGAATTAAAGTGAAACATCAAGCAGCTTCATGGGTACGGATGAATAATTTGTTGTTTTCGTATT
>CADAPW010000136.1 GCA_902789915.1 uncultured Bacteroidia bacterium
GTTTCCGAAGATCATACATCAAAACAGCGCGCGCAAGCACGGCCAATACTTTGCCGTGAACTGCGGCGCCATCCCTGAAGGCACCATCGACTCGGAGCTGTTCGGCCACGAGAAAGGCGCCTTCACCGGTGCCGTGGGCGAGCGTAAAGGCTACTTCGAAATTGCAGACAAAGGCACCCTCTTCCTGGATGAGGTCGGCGAGCTGCCGCTTTCCACACAGGCGCGCTTGCTGCGTGTGCTCGAAAACGGCGAGTTCATCCGCGTGGGCGGCTCCAAGGTGATGAAAACCGATGTGAGAATCGTCGCTGCCACCAACGTCGACCTGCCTTTGGCCATCGAGAAAGGCCGTTTCCGCGAGGATTTGTATTACAGGTTGAACACCATCCCGATTCACATCCCCGCCTTGCGCGAAAGGAAAGGCGACATCCCGCTCTTGTTCCGCAAATTTGCCGCCGACTTCGCCGAGCGCAACCACATCCCCGCCCCGACTTCGCCGAGCGCAACCACATCCCCGCCATCACCATGACGCCTGAAGCAATGAAGATGATGGAAAACTACCGTTGGGACGGCAATGTGCGCCAATTGAAGAACGTCACCGAGCAAATCTCCATCATGGAGACCGAACGTACCATCACGGCGGAGACCTTGACAAAATACCTACCCAACAGGGTGCAAAGTGCGTTGCCCGTGTTGCTGCCCCATGACGATTCGATGGACAGCGTCAGCGAGCGCGACCTGCTCTACCGCGTGCTCTTCGACATGAAGAAAGACATCGCCGAGCTGCGTGCCCAGGTCAACAACATGAATGCGGGTCGCCCAGCGGAACAAAGCTATGCACAAAACAACCCCGTTACCCAGATCGGCGACACCGTGGTGACGCGCGTCAACCAAAGCGAGCCTAAGGTAGCCGAACCTGAGTTTGCCGAGTTCGTCCCTGCCGAAGAAGCGCATTATGCCACAGGTGCAACGCCTGAGACCTTATCTCTTGAGCATCACGAAAGGGAGATGATCATCAAGGCGCTGGAAGCCCACAGAGGCAAGCGCAAAGACGCCGCCAAAGCCTTAGGTATCAGCGAACGCACACTATATCGTAAAATCAACGAATACGGCATCGACCTATGAAGATGAAGGCGAAGATAGCTGTTTTGGTGCTGGCATTGGCTTGGATTTGTCAAGGCTGCGGCATCTATTCCTTCTCGGGGGCTTCGATACCCGCCGAAGCAAGAACCATATCGGTGGACTACTTTCCCAACCACGCCCAACTCGTCAACCCGCTGCTGAGCGACAACTTCACCACCGCCCTGCGCGACGCGATGAACAGCCAGACTACACTAGACATGGTGGAATCAGGAGGCGACCTGGCCTTTGAAGGCGAAATCACCGACTACAAGACCACCCCTGTTGCCATTACGGGGCAGACCGCTGCCTTGAACCGCCTCACCATTACGGTAAGGGTGCGCTTCACCAACAACATCGACGATTCCAAGGACTTTGAACAAACTTTCTCACGCTACGAGGACTACCCCAGCGACCAAGACCTGAACTCGGTGCAAGAGTCGCTCACCTCAACCATTATTGAACAACTGGTGGAAGATATATTTAATAAGGCGTTGGTAAACTGGTAATTATTAATGAGGAATGCGGAATGTGGAATGCGGAATGAGGAATGCGGAATGAGGAATGCGGAATGAGGAATGCTGAATGAGGAATGCTGAATGAGGAATGCTGAATGAGGAATGTGGATTGAGGAATGTGGAACAACTCTAAACTGTAAACTAACAACAACTCTAAACTCTAAACTCTAAACTCTAAACTCTAAACTGAAAAGATGGATGGCAAGCAACTGATAGGATACATGGCGAGGCCGGAGAGGCTGAAAGGCGAGGCCGTGCAGGAGATGGAGCAGCTGGTGGCGGACTATCCCTATTTCGCCATCGGGCAAGCCTTGCTGACCATCGCCTATCAGAACACTGACGACCAGCGTTACGACAGCCAGCTCAGGCGCACAGCGGCCCTCATGCCCAACCGCGACAAATTGCGTCTGTTCACCGTCATCGCCAAGCATCGCTTCGAGAGCGAACCTGACATCCCTGCCCTACCCGACGAATTCATGCCCGCAGCGCCTGAAGCCAACGCACCTACCGACAACGTGTTCTCTTCCATCGAGAGCATCGAGACCAAAGAAGAGCAAAACAGCGGCATCATCCGTGAAAAGGTGTTCATCATCCCCGAAATCGACCTCAGCGGCAGCCAAGAGGAACTCTCGGCCGAAATGGCCCTCTTGGAAGAGAAGCGGAAGTCACTTGACGAGCTGAAAGCCATCATCGCCGCACGTCTGAAACAAATCGAGGAAGAAAAGCAAAAGAAGGAAACCGAGCAGTCTGAGCCGAAGAAGTTGTCACGCAAAGAGCTGATAGACAAGTTTATCCTTGAAAACCCGAGCATCTCGAGGCCTAAGGCGGAGTTCTACAACCCCATCTCGGTGGCGCAAAACAGCATCATCGACCAGGAGAATATTGTCAGTGAAACTTTGGCCAAAATCTACGAAAAACAAGGGTATTTTGAAAAGGCAATATCAATTTATGAAAAATTAGGCTTGAAATATCCAGAAAAAAGTCGTTATTTTGCAGCCCAAATTGAACGGATAAAAGAAAGTCAAACTTAAATCAATAGAAATGTACACATTAGTAGTAATTTTAATCCTGATTGTCAGTGTGTTATTAGGATTGATCGTTCTGGTTCAGAACTCAAAAGGTGGCGGTTTGGTCTCCAATTTCGGAGGTGCCAACCAGATGATGGGCGTTCGTCAGACGACCGATTTCCTTGAAAAAGCCACATGGACTTTGGCTGGCGTGCTCGTCGTGCTCTGCCTGATTTCGAGCATCACCCTGCCCAAAGGCAACAAAGAAGGCACCCCGAAGAGCGAAGTCAGTTCGCAAATCGAGACCGTTCTGCCCAGCGCTCCTGCCACGGAGGCTCCCGCCGCAACAATGGAAGCTCCCGCTACGACGGAAGCACCCGCTGAACAAGAATAAGCCGCTTTCGAAGCAACCCATAAAAAGCCAAGGTGGAAACGCCTTGGCTTTTTTGGCTTGAAACACTATTATTTCACATTATTTAAAAAATAAGTCGTATTTTTGCAACTTATTAACAACCACTTCAAATGCATAAAGTTTTTTTACCAATATTTCACTATTTCAGCAACCATAAAGTGCTGATGTACATAATTTTAGCAGCCACCGCTTTACTTTTTCTTTTCTTCGGCCTCAAGCTCAAATACGAGGAAGACATCTCCAAACTTCTCCCCTCTTCGAGCGTTGAGAGCCAGTTGGCCTTCACTTCCATCGAGTTGAAGGACAAGATTTACCTTCAGGTGACCTCTGCCGACGAGCCGTTATCGCCCGAAACATTGTGCGAGCGCGCTGATGAATTCGTCGACCTGCTGTTTGAGAAAGACTCATCAAGTCATTTCATTTCCAACATCTTGTACAAGATGGAGCCAGAATTGGCCATCAATGGCTTGGACTTCATGTTGGAACATCTTCCCTCGTTTGTCGACACCTCGGCGTATGCTGCCTTCGAGGAAGCCTTGCAGCCCGAGGCCGTCGAAGCCCAGATGTGGGTCAACTATGAGCAGATGATGGAAGACGAGACGGGTGACATCACCCAAGCCATTGCCTACGACCCGCTCAACCTCCGCCATGCCATCATCGGTGATGCCATGGAAGGCGCCCTTGGCAACTTCAACATCATCGACGGGCACCTCTTCTGTCCCGACAGCACCGTGGCCTTAGCCTATCTCGCCCCTGCCTTCCGTTCACTTGACTCCAAGGCGGCCACCGAGTTCAGCCGCATGCTGAAACACGCCAAAAAAGAATTTGAGGCCTCACATCCCGACGTGAAGGTGCATGCCCATGGCGACCCCATCGGCAGCGTGTCGAACTCAAGACGCATCAAATCCGACCTCGTGGTGACGGTGGGCATCTCCATCGTCCTCATCCTGATACTTATCGGATTATGTTTCAGAAGCCTACCATTTATTTGGAAACTGCTTTTCCCCATATTCTACGGTGTGGCATTCTCGCTCGCCTGCATCTATTGGATCAAGGGTGGCATGTCGCTGATGGCCTTGGGATTGGGAGCCGTGGTATTGGGCGTTGGCATCAGCTACTGCCTGCACGTGCTCATCCACCATTTCTTCGTCGGCGACCCAGAGAAACTGCTGCTGGATGAATCGACGCCCGTGTTTTTGGGCTGCATCACCACCGTGGGCGCCTTCTGCAGTCTGCTGTTCACCGAAAGCGACCTGCTCCGCGACTTCGGCATGTTTGCCTCGTTCGCCTTGTTGGGCAGCACGCTGTTTGCCCTTATCTTCCTGCCGCATTTCCTGCCCAAGCGCCATGCCGATGCCGACAGCAAGACTTTCCGCCGCATCTCACGGCTCAACAACCTCCCGTTCGACAGAAAGCCTTGGTTCCTCGTACTTATTGTGATTATCGTGGCTATAGGCATCATTTTCTCCAATAAGGTCAAGTTTGACAGCGACTTGCGCAACCTCGACTACAACTCGCCCGACGAAGTGACCGCCGAACGCCTCTTCAGCGAAAAGAACAACGACGGCTTCTACCATCTCTATTTCGCCACCGTCAGCACCGACCTCGACGAGGCTTTGGAAGCCGACAAACTGCTGATGGTCAAGTTGGATTCGCTGAAGAAACAAGGCGTAGTTCATTCCTATACCGACTTGATTCCCAAGCTTTTCGTAACCATGGAAGAACAAGAGCGACGCATTGCCGCTTGGAACGCCTATTGGACCGAGGAACGGAAAAGCGAAGCCATCCGCATGGTGGACAAAGGCGCCTTTGACTTCGGCCTCGACCCGATGATGTTTTACGAATTCAAGGATTTGCTGGATGCCGACTATGAGGCCGCCTCGTTGTTGGAAAGCGGTGTGGTGCCGGAGAACCTGCTCGGCAACTTCATCGAATGCAATGCCGACAACCAATATATGGTGTTCACCGACGTCTCCATGAACTTCGACGAGAAGGACATCGTCTCCGACGCCTTGGTGCTCAACCCCAAGACCTTCGTCCTGGAGCCGTTCTATTACTGCAAGAGCATGGTGGAGGTCGTCCACGACGACTTCAACATCGCCGTGTGGATTTCCTCGCTGTTCGTGCTGATCATCCTGCTGGTGTCGTTCCGCAACCTCATCACCGCCCTGCTGTCGTTCCTTCCCATGGTGCTCAGCTGGTTCATGGTGCAAGGCTACATGGCTATCATCGGCTTGGAGTTCAACCTCATCAGCATCATCATCTCCACCTTCATCTTCGGCGTGGGTGTCGACTACAGCATCTTCATCATGGAAGGTCTGCTCGCGCAAGCGCGAACAGGCAACCGCGACATGCTCACCTGGCACAAGGTGGCTATCTTCTTCTCGGCGGCTATCCTTGTCATCGTGGTGTCGTCGCTGCTCTTTGCCGTGCATCCCGCCATCCGTTCCATCGGTCTCAGCACCCTCATCGGCATGGCTTCAACCATCATGATTTCTTACGCCTTGCAGCCATTTATGTTCTGGCAGCTGATGAAGATGCCATGGTATAAGCGTAGCGTGCTGAAAAAGAAATCCAATGAAAACAATTGAACTCGATAGCCTGACCTTTTCCGCAATGCTACGCCAAGGCGCGGTGTCGTTGAGCAAAGACAAGAAAGTCATCAATGATCTTAATGTCTTCCCCATCCCCGACGGTGACACGGGCGACAACATGTTGATGACCCTCAAGGCGGGCTGTAACGCGGTTAAAGACAACCTTGGCACCTTGGCGGAACTGGCTTCGGCCGCTTCTTCAGGGATGCTGCTCGGCGCAAGAGGCAACTCTGGTGTTATCCTCTCACGCATCTTCGCAGGTCTGGCCAAAGGCTTGCAAGACGTGATCGTCGCCGACACAAACACCTTTGCCAAAGCCATGGACTCGGCGGTTGCAGAGGCTTACAAGGCTGTCCCCGTGCCCGTTGAAGGCACCATCATCACCGTGTTGCGCGAAGGTGCGGCAGGCGCCGATGCCAGCCAAGACCTCAACCATTATTTTGAGACCTTGTTGGAGGCCATGCAGGTCTCCCTTGACCATACACCCGAACTGCTGCAAGTGCTGAAAGACGCTGGCGTGGTCGACAGCGGCGGCGCGGGACTGTTGAGCATCTTCAGAGGTATGAACGACGCCTTGAACGGCAAGATTTCCGAAGAGGAGATTGAACCTACGACAGCTACGCCTGTCCCGACGGTCGAGTTGAACAAATTCGACGAAAACAGCAAGCTTGAGTTCGGCTATTGCACCGAGTTTCTGCTTCGTTTGATGCGCTCCAAGGTAGATTTGGACAGCTTTGACGAAAATGTAATCTTCGACTATCTCAATAAGGTAGCCAGCAATTCGGTGAGTTCCTGACGCTCAAAATCGAGAACATGACCTTGCAACATCACCAGACCGTGAACCAAGACAACGCCTCGTTCAAGCTGCCGCCCAAGCCTTACGGCGTGGTGACGGTTGCCTCAGGCGAAGGCCTCATCAACGCCTTCCGCGAGCTTGGTGCCGACGAGGTGATTGAGGGCGGACAGACGATGAACCCTTCCACGCAAGACTTTTTGGATGCCTTCGCTAAAATCAATGCGCAGCACATCCTCGTCTTCCCGAATAACAAGAACATCAAGATGGCTGCCGACCAAGCCGCTGAAATGTATGACAAGGCCGACATCCACGTGATGCCGTCGACCACCATAGGCGAAGGCTATTACGGCATCGGCTACATCGACCGCGACAATCCCAACGCCGAGGAAGTCATCGCCAATGTCACGGAACTCATGCAATCCGTGGTGACAGGCATGGTCTCCACCGCCATCCGCGACGCCGAAGGCGACCAGGTGACAGTCCACACGGGCGACTATGTAGGTTACAGCGGCAAACAACTCCTCTCCGACAGTCCCAACCGCGAAGAAGCCGCCAAAGCCTTGGTTGAACGCCTTGGAGCCACCTCACGCGACGTGATGCTGGTCTTTTCCGGCAAGGACGTACCTCAAGATGAGGCGGAAAGCCTTATCGCCGACCTACAATCCCAATACAAGAACCTTGAAATAATGTTGAATTACGGCGCACAGCCGGTTTATGATTATATCTTTGTATTATGTTGACCTTCTTTAGCGACACCGATTGCGACATCACTCCCAAAGAGTGCGCCGCCTATGGCATCAAAATGATTAGTATGCCTTATACCGTTGGGGATCAAGTGATTTACCCCTATATCGACTTTGATGAGTTCGACTCCCACAAGTTCTACGACATGCTTCGTGCCGGCACCATGCCGACCACCAGTGCCATGAGCGAAGAGGCTTATATCCAATATTTTGAGCCTGAATTTGCAGCTGGCAACGACATCATCTATGTGCATTTCTCGTCAGGCACGTCGAACACCTTCACCATCATGAGCCAAGCGGTGGACAAATTGAAGCAGAAATATCCCGGGCGCAAGTTCTATGAAGTCGACACCTTGGGCATTACTGCATTGTCCTACAACATCGTGCTTGAAGCCGCCGAAATGTACAAGGCGGGCAAGACCGCCGAGGACATCGTGGAATGGGCCAAGGTGGAAGTGCCGAAGTTCCCGATGTATTTCTTCGCCGACGACCTGAAGTTCTTCCGTCGCAGCGGACGCGTGAGCGGACTGGCCGCCACCATGGGGGGCTTCATCGGCATCCGTCCCATCATCTACCTGGACGACAACGGCAAGATGGTCTCCATCGGCAAGGAAACGGGCCGTGCCAAAGCCATTGCGCGTTTGGTGCAATATGTAGAAGACCTCGGCGAGGACTTGAAAGCCCACCGCGTACTCATCGGCCACACCGACTGCCCCGACATCGCCGCCGAAGCGGAACGCCAACTGAAAGAGAAATTCGGGCAAGACCTCAACGTCATCATCAACGTCGTCAACCCGACCATCGGCAGCCACTGCGGACCAAACGCCATCGGCATCTGCTTCCATGCGAAACACCGTTGAATAAAAAAACCAAGGTCCCTGAGCCTGTCGAAGGGCCGACTTGTATTGACGGTGCTTCGACAGGCTCAGCAACCTACTTCAGCTGAACAACTTCAATGATCACTATCAAACAGGTTCTAACCCAAAAGCAGCAGAAGGAATTCCTCAACTTCCCGCTGAAACTCTACAAGGGCAACCCCTACTTCACGCCACCCTTGTATATGGACGAGAAGAAAATCTTCCGTAAGGACTTCGTTTACAATGACATGTGCGACTCCGTCCATTATAACGCCCACAAAGACGGCCAAATGGTGGGGCGCATTTCCGGCATACTCCAGAGGGCTGCCAACGAGAAAACGGGCAAGAAACAAGTGCGTTTCACCCATTTCGATGTCATTGAAGACGAGGAAGCGGCAAGAGCATTGTTCAATGCTGTTGAGACATGGGCCATAAGCAAAGGCATGGACGAAGTCGTGGGGCCTTTGAGTTACTCCGACCTCGAACGCGAGGGATTGCTGGTTGAGGGCTTCGACTATCCTGCCACCTTCGAGGAGACCTACAACTATCCATATTATCAAACCTTTATCGAGCGTTTTGGCTATAAAAAGGATGTGGACTGGACAGGAAGCCGCATTCGCATCCCCAAGGACTACGACGGCGAGGTCGGCAAGTTGGCCAACTTCGTGATGAAACGCTACAACCTGCATCTCGGACCTGCGCGCAACACCAATGACTTCCTCAAAAAATACGCTGACGGTATCTTTGAGTTGCTCGACAAGTCCTACGAACTGCTGTATGGCACCGTGCCCTTCACCGATGGCATGAAGAAGATGGTGATTGACAACTTCAAGCTGGTCATCGACGTGAAATATGCGGCCACCATCCTCGACGAAAACGACAAGATGGTCTGCTTCGGTCTGGCCTTCCCCGCCATCGCCGATGCGGTACGTCCTTCAGGAGGCAAACTGACCCCTGCCACTTTAATCCGCCTACTCAAAGCACTGAAAAAGCCCGATGTCATCGACCTCTGTCTCATCGGCGTCGACCCAGAATGGCTCAACCGTGGCGTGAGCATCATCATTTCAGCCGAGTTGATGAAAATGCT
>CADAPW010000137.1 GCA_902789915.1 uncultured Bacteroidia bacterium
GTTGTTCGTGCAGCCAGCAAGCATCAATAAGGCCATAGCAGCTGCAAATAGGAGATTTGATTTCGTGTTTTTCATGGTTTGATAAGTTTATGTGTCGATTTTTCGAGGCAAAGGTAGGAAAAAACGTCGCCATTGCAAGAAAAAACATACCTTTGCCCCAACAAAACGATGGACCAAGTCAACCTCACCCCCAACCTCATCAAGCACTACGCCAACTACCTGCGGCTGGAGCTTTCGCTGTCCGACAACAGCGTGGAGGCCTATTGCCATGATGTCAACCTGTTTCTGCAATACCTCGAAGCCGATAAGAAGTCAACAGACATCAACGCCATCAAACAAGGCGACATCGAGAATTTCTTCGCCTACCTCTACGACATGAACATCGGGGCGACCTCGCAAGCCCGCATCCTGTCGGGGCTGAAGTCGTTTTGGCGTTACCTCATCCAAGAGGAAATCTCCGAGACCGACCCCACCGTGCTCATCTCCTCACCCACCCTGGGGCGCCATCTCCCCGAGGTGCTCACCTACGAGGAAATCCAAAAGATGATCGACAGCATCGACCTCAGCCAACCCACCGGCCACCGCAACAAGGCGATGATTGAGGTGATGTACGGCTGCGGCCTGCGCGTCTCGGAACTCATCGGACTGCAAATCAGCGACATCTACCGCAACGACGGCTTCCTGCGCATCATCGGCAAAGGCAGCAAGGAGAGGCTCGTGCCCATCGGCGACAGCAGCCTGAAAATCCTCTTCCAATACATCGAAGGCGCCCGACTGCACATCACGCCGAAACCCAAATTCACCGACACCGTTTTTCTCAACAGCCGTGGCACAGGCCTCACACGCCAGATGGTCTTCCTCATCGTGAAAGAACTCGCCGAGAAGAATGGCATCGACAAAACCATCAGCCCGCATACCTTCAGACATAGCTTCGCCACACATCTGCTTGAAGGCGGTGCCAACCTACTCGCTGTCCAACAAATGCTCGGCCACGCCAGTGTGAGCACGACTGAAATCTATACGCATATCTCAGACGAGTTGCTCCGCGACACCCTTACGAGCTATCATCCGAGGTTTAAAAAGGGGTAACATACAAAGATATGAAATTTTAAGTAATTTTGCAACAAAAAACCGTCTAAACACCACTACCATGAACAAAAAATGCTTCTTTCTCCTCATGCTCCTGGCATCGATGATAGCCACGACCCATGCCCAAATCCAATACTTTGAATGGCAAGGCACACAACGCCAATATCTCTTGAAGATGCCTGCGCAAACCAAAGAGACGATGCCCATCGTGTATTTCCTGCACGGCTTGGGCGACAACATCACCCGATTGGACAACGAGTTCCACTTCCAACAGGTGGCCGACGAATACGGATGGATTATGGTGATACCCCAAGCCCTCTCGCAATCCGGCGCCACTATGTGGAACGCCGCGCTGATGAGCAGCAACATCGACGACTCGGGCTTCCTGATGGCCCTCTTAGACACTTTGGCAGTCCATCATCCCGTCAACCTGGACAGCGTCTTTTTCACCGGCTTCTCGATGGGTGGTTTTATGACGCACCGCATGGCCATCGAGCATGGCGACCGCATCACGGCCTGTGCACCTGTCAGCGGACTCATCACGCATACCATGGCTTCGCATACTGCGGTGGCCCCCGTCAGGATGCTGCACATCCACGGCACCACCGACCCAGTGGTGGGATACGACGGCGGCTCACAGTACTTCGGGAGCAACCTCGGTTTGGGTGTGGAGGCCATCATCGATTACTGGAAAAACGCCAACCACTGCACGGGTGAGCCGACTATCGACACCCTCCCCGACCTGCATAACGACGGGTTGCTTTTTGTGCGCTACTCCTACAAAGGCGACGAAGAATTGCAGCACATCAAGGTCATCGGTGGCAACCACACATGGTTCCTCAACGAAAACCAGACCGATATCGCCTACTTCAAGGAAATCCATAAGTTCTTCACCCAAGGCAGTGGCGGCACCGATAACATTGCCGAAGCGGCATCTTCCCGACTCCACCTCTGGCCCAACCCTACTTCCGGGCAATGCACCATTGAGACTGGGAAGGATTCAAACGCTAAATTGATCGACATCCAAGGCCGTGTCATAGCAACCTATACTTTGAAAAAAGGTACCAACCAAATCAATGTGAGTGACTTTCCCGAGGGATTGTATTTCATCAAGACCGCCGAAGGTGCCATCCAGAAAGTGATGGTCAAGAAGTAATATTTCCTATCTTTGCAAAAAATCTCCACCATGGACACCACAAAATTCGACTTCCTGAAAGGCCTACGCCCCGACCGTTTCTTCCTCTTGGCCGGTCCTTGCGTCATTGAGGACGAGACCTCGCCCCTCTTTATCGCCGAGACCTTGAAAAACATCTGCCAAAAATTGAATATTCCCTTGGTTTTCAAAGGCTCCTACCGCAAGGCTAACCGTTCTAGATTGGACTCATTCACCGGCATCGGTGACGAGAAAGCGTTGAAGGTGCTACAAAAAGTCAAGCAGGAATTTGGAATTCCCGTGGTGACCGACATCCATGCTGCCGAAGAAGCCGCCATGGCCGCCGAATATGTGGATGTTTTGCAGATCCCCGCTTTCCTCTGCCGTCAGACCGACTTACTCGTAGCAGCCGCCAAAACGGGCAAAACCGTCAACATCAAGAAGGGACAATTCCTCTCGGGCGAGGCCATGGGATTTGCCGTGGAGAAAGTGCGTCAGTCGGGCAACGACAAGGTCATGCTCACCGAGCGCGGCTCGATGTTCGGCTATCAGGATTTGGTGGTAGATTACAGAAATATTGCCGTCATGCAGAGGTTCGACGCTCCCGTCATTCTCGACGTCACCCACTCTTTGCAGCAGCCCAACCAAAGCAGCGGCGTCACGGGCGGACAACCCGAGATGATTGCTCTCATTGCCAAGGCGGGCATCGCAGTAGGTGCCGACGGTATCTTCATGGAGGTGCATCCCGAGCCTGAAAAAGCCAAGTCCGACGGGGCGAACATGCTCCGCTTAGACTTGGCTAAAGGTCTCTTACAACAATTGGTAAGAATCAAGGAAGCCCTTACTGCATCCTCATATTGATGACTTGACCTGTCTCAGTGTCGAAAGTCAACTTCGAATTGGCCACTGGTGCCGTCAACAAGGCACCCAACTGGTTGACGACCACCCTGTCTTCCAACAACGTCTCGCCTTCACAGCTCACCTTCACATTCGCCATCTCGGGGATGCGGTAGAAAACCTTGTTTTCGTATGTCATCAGTTCCACCGCCGACTGGCTGGGCGTATTGATGGCAGCCGTAGTATTCAGAGGCAAGGTCTGCACCGTAATCATGCTTCCTGTGCCACCCGTACCCACGGTGAGGCCTTCTGTCTCGGAGAACTTGGCCACCGTTTGCGTCAGCACTTCCTTGTTCGGAATCACATACACCGTCTTCACCACCTTTTTAGTGACGCGCTTGCCAAGGAGCAAGCTGGTGTATTCCTTTTCCATAGCGTCAAGTTTCTTATACATGGCGTTGAAGGTCTCGGGATTGGAGGCCATCTCAACATCGCCCGAAATCAGGTAGAACTTCGATTTACGGATTTCCAAAATCTTGTCGGCGACTTCCTTGGCCAGCATGGCATTCGTCTTTCCTGCCGACATCAAACTGATAAACTCCTCGCTATCGGCCTCTTCTTCACAACAGTTGGGTTGTTCTTTTGCCACAGGCTGTGGAATGACCGTTTCTGCATCGTTGCCCATGCCCACACTGCGAATGATACCGTTGGGCATCACGTCGAACTGCAATTTGCTGCCACCTCTCGCGCCAGTCATGGTGACAAAGAACAGCGCATTGGGGTCAGGGCAGGCGACAGTGGTCATCTTGACATCGAGCAACGTGTACTCGGTGGATTCATATTCCACATAGTCCTCCATCTCGAAATAGTTGGAGGCATAGTCGCTGAGCGGCCCTTCTACAAGTTGGGCTTCCTCAATGATGAAATCCAACTTCAGCATGGTCTGCGGCAAGGAATAATACAAGCCGTTCTGCTGGCCAGGAGTGACGTTCTTGGCAAAAGTCGTGGTGAACTGCGCATGGAGCTGGCCACCCAAGGCCAAAGCCAACAGCAGCAGTGATAATTTTGTGATAACTCTATTCATTTCCGTTAGATTTGGTTTCAAACTTCAAAAATACACATTTTTCCGCAATCCCATCATTATGAGGCCGTTTTTTCCTTTCGACTGAAAAGCAGTAAAGCCAAAAATGTCAGCAATCCATTGATTATCAAGATTTCAAAACCAATCTTGTAACCTCCAAACAATTGCGGAGAATACTGCTTGAGGAAATAGCTGATGACGGGTGAAGCCACAGCGATGAAGGGCACAGCCTTGTCGACGACTTTTCGGTTCTTGACGAACAAGCCAAAGGTGTACAAGCCCAAAAGCGGCCCGTAGGTATAGCCCGCGATGTCGAACACCTTGTCGATGAGTGACTCGTTGTGGAAAGGACGGAATGCGATGATAACCAACAAGTAAAGCAAGGCAAAAGCCACATGGATCCATTTGCGGTACTTGGTGATCTGCTGCTCGGTCATCTGTTTCTTGTCGAAGTGCATGAAGTCGAAGCAGAAGGTGGTAGTCAGGGCCGTCAAGGTGCCATCGGCGCTGGAATAACCCGCTGCCACGAGGCCGATGACGAAAATAATCGCGGTGAACTTACTCAATGAAAAAGCCACCGAGGGGAAAATCTTATCGTTGACCACCACACCCGCCTCGTTGACAGGTAGTTGGAAGCCTGTCGTCTGCGCGTAATAGATCAAAGCCGCACCCAAGCAGAGGAATAGGGCATTGACCACCACAAACAGCAGGCTTGAAGTCATCACATTCTTTTGTGCGTCGCGCAAGTTCTTGCAGGTCAGGTTTTTCTGCATCATATCCTGGTCCAAGCCCGTCATGGTAATGGTGATGAACATGCCACTCAGCAACTGCTTGACCCAAAACTTGTTGTGCGTCCAGTCGGTCTCAAACACCTTGGTATAGCCTTTCTCGGAGGCAGACTTCAGCAGGTCGCCCAACGAGATGTGGAGGTTGCGCAGGATGAAGAATGCCGTCAAAAAGGCAGCCAACAAAAGGAAAGTCGTCTGCAAGGTATCGGTCCACACCACCGTCTTGATGCCACCCTTGAAGGTATAGAGCAGGATGATGGCGATGAAGATGACTGCCGGCACCCAAAACGGGATGCCCCAGTCCTTGAAGACGAACTCATACAGCACAAAGACAACGAGATACATCCTCAATGCCGAGCCTAACAGTCTTGACAAGATGAAAAACGCCGCCCCCGTCTTCTCCGACCGCGGCCCAAAACGCATATTTAAATAGGTGTAGATGGAGGTCAGGTTGAGGCGATAGTACAACGGCAACAGTATCAACGCAATAACCGCATAACCAAGCACATAGCCAAACACCAAAGGCATATAAGTGAACTGTCCCGTGTAGACACCGCCTGGCACCGACATGAACGTCACGCCCGACAAAGAGGCGCCAATCATGCCGTAGGCCACCACAAACCACGGCGAGTTTTTGTTGCCACGGAAAAACGCATTGTTGTCGGACTTGCGCGCCGTGAAATGCGAAATCACGAACAACAGAACGGTGTAAAGAACAAAAACGGCTAATATGATGGTTGCATTCATGGGGTCATAGTTTGGTTGTGCAAAAATAGGAATAAATGTCGGACATGAAAGAAATTCCCGTACTTTTGCAGACCAATAAAAACGAAACCCAATGAAAGGCCTCTACACCATCCTTTTACTCATCGTTTCCAACGTCTTCATGACCTTCGCCTGGTATGGACAGCTAAAGCTGCTCGAGATTGTCCCCTCGTCGAAAGACTGGCCGCTTTTCCTGGTCATCCTGATGTCGTGGGGCATCGCCTTGTTCGAGTATTCCTTCATGATCCCTGCCAACCGCCGTCTCCTTGACTGTGTTCACCGTCATCGTCATCACCGTTTTCAAGACCGAGACCTTCCGTTGGAACCACATCGTCGCCTTCATCCTAATCATCCTCGCCGTGTTTTTTGCCTTCAAAAAGTGATTTTTTGTTGCGACAAAAGGAAAAATGCATGATATTTGCGGGGTAAAAAGCACCAACAACAGAACAAAAAAGAAAGGACATAATATGAAATTCTATGACATTGATTCAGTTTTCACCTTCGGCAAATACGAGGGCATGACCATCGCCGA
>CADAPW010000138.1 GCA_902789915.1 uncultured Bacteroidia bacterium
TGTGAATAAGGATTGATCTACAGAATTATGGCCTTTCCAAACGGAGTAGCCACCGTTGACGTAAGCGTTCACCGTCAGTTTTTCGTTCGACCAGACGTATGATGCCCAAGGACCGACGTAAGGGTTCGTCGAAGCATTCACGCCAAAGCTGAAGAACTCGTTCTTCTGGATTTTGGCGTTGGTCACGATGTTGATGATGCCGTCGGCCTTGGAGCCGTAGCGCGCCGAGGGGTTGGTGATGACCTCCACACGGTCGAGGCTGTTGGCGGGCAGCGTTTGGATGTAGGTCTTGAGGTTCTCGGCAGTCATGTGCGAAGGTTTGTCGTTGATCCACACCTCCACGCTCGAAGTGCCACGCAAAGTGATGTTGCCTTCTACATCGACCTCCACGCCGGGCGCGTTCTGCAAGGCGTCGGACAGCGTGCCCGTCTGGATGCTCGGGTCTTCAGCGACGTTATACATGGTCTTCTCCCCTTCCACGGCAAACATAGGTCGTTTCTCGGTGATGGTCACCTCACTGAGTTTGGTGGAGCCTTCCTTGAGTTTCAGTTGGCCGAGGTCTTGCTTCCCGTTCACGGTCAGTTCTTGCTCAAAGGTCTGGAAGCCGATAGCAGAAACCGTCAAGCGATAATCGCCGTTGGGAGCCAACAATTCGAACTTACCCTTGTCGTCGGAAGCGGCACCGCTGACGAAGACGCTGTCAGCCTGTCGGAACAGTCCCACATTGACAAAGGGAATGCCCTTGCCGTTGGCCTCTTCAACGATGGTTCCCGTGATTTTGTTTTGGGCAAAAGCCGTTGATGAAAAAGTCAATAAAGCGATAATAAATGGTAGAACTAGTTTTTTCATAACAAAAGAGTTTTGTAAAGTATTAACTTTGATTGGTTTGAATTATTATTTTCAGTGTATTAGTAAACTATTACACTGCAAAAGTACGTTTTTTTTTTGATACTGTCAAGAAAAAAAGTGGGATTTTTTGATTTCGTCCATGTAGAGACGGTGTGCACACCGTCTCTACTGGCGAATCAATTGTTCACAAAACGCCTCCAGTTCCTCTTTCGACGACCATTCCCGCATGATGAAGAAACAGTCATTCTCAAGGTTGCTCATGATTTTCCATTCCTGAACTACCACACCATCGATGGAAACGGCACCTCTTTTGCCAGTGAGATGCTTGGCAAATTCACGCAATAGTTGGCCTGCTTCGGGAGTCAGCCACACAATCATCGGAACGGAGCCGTTGCTTGGATATTTGGTAGGTTTGGTTACATCCACCCTTTGCACCATTGGCTTGCCTTCCAAAGCCATCGAACTGATCGCCGGACCTTCCTGGGAGTTCTTTTTCAGCAAATATAGTTGCACTCCCTTGGGATTGTTTTCGTCTTGTCTCCAGCTATGCATTGCATCATCGCCAATATCCATTTTTTCCTCCTGCCGTCCTTCCATCAGAATATATGAATCATTATTTAAGATTTGCCGCAATTCTGGAACATCCTTTTCGGGGACGACCGTATCGGCAAAGACTTCCCAAATTTCAAGTTTCCCTTCCGTCAAATGGTCATCTGCAGCCCGTACATATTCCACGGTGCGCCACATCGGCGGCAGTTTCAGATAGGTTCCGACAATCGTGTAAGCCCAAACATTGAAACCCAAAAACACGGCAATCATGGCGATGCAGAACCATTTTTGTTTCTTGTCAAAGCCAGTTTTCCTGTTTTCTGTAGCCTTGGAAGCCTCGATTTGGCGGATAATCTCGTCGCAAGGTCTTGTTTTATAGCGGATCTCACTAATCCCCAAAACTATCATACCAACAACAACTGCCAAAAATGTCAGCATCATGGGTTCTCCATTAAATTTTTCGCCCACCAACGACATTAACAAGCCACAAACAAGGATGAATCCTGTGGAGTAATTCAAGGCGGTAAATACGGAAAAGAGTTTCTTGAAACTTCGAGCAGTGTTGGAAAGAACGAGCAAATCCTCATTTTCCGATGTTTTGCGCTGGAATTTGCGAGTCAGAACAAGTTCGATAACAAGGCAAGTGAACATAAATGCTACCCAAAACAGCCTTAACGAAAGATCGTTGCCAAAAAACAATTTGATTCCTATTAGACCAAGGATGACAGCCAAAGGATACATTATACCGTTCTTCAATCGGTAGCGTCTGTAGAAGTCCGTACCCTGTTTGATGGATGACTTCATCAGCCGGTCATTGACGATTTCCTGTTGGTCGAACTGCTGTTTCAGCGTTTCGTATTGCGCTTTCAGTTGGTTGAGTTCGCTTAAATTATTGTTTTCGTTGTTTTCCATGATGATTCCCTTTCATTCGTTTTTCGACATTTTCACCAGTTTGTCCTTAATGCGCGCCAGCCTCACACCCACATTGTTGGGCGTGATGCCGATGATGGCTCCGATTTCGTCGTAACTGATGCCTTCAAGCCAAAGTAGGATGAGGCTTCGGTCGATAAGGTCGAGGCGCGAGATGCGGTCGTAGAGTTCGCGGATTTGCTGCGTCCGTGGGTCGTCGGCCTCGTAGGGGTCGATGTCGACGGTCAGCGGCACGGTCTCAATGCGGCGGCGTTCCTTCTTGTCTTGGTTGATGGCCGTGTTGAGCGCGACGCGATAGATCCAAGTCTGCGCGGTGCTGCGTCCTTCGTAATTGTCGAAACCGTTCCAAAGCCTGATGAGGATTTCCTGAAACAGGTCGTCAATTTCGGCCTTGTTGCGCGAGAACATGTAACACACCGTATAGATGGTCCGCTTGTGCTGCCGCACCAAAAGTTCAAACTGATGTTCCTTGTCGTTGTTCATAATGCTTTTTTCGTTGCAACGTTCATCATGTTAGACAGCAAAGGTAGGAATTTATTACAGGGATTTCCTCCCCCACTGTAAAGTTTTGTTACACCACTGTAAAATAATGTTACACTTTATTTTGAATCTTAAATTTTAAATCTTTGAATTTTAAATAGTTACATTTTTGGCACGCGATATGCTTTCGTTTGGCACGTGTAAAATCATGTGTAAGATGAAAGCTAAACATACCTTTTTCATTTTGATGACCGTCCTTGGAGCCTTGACCAGT
This sequence comes from uncultured Bacteroidia bacterium, assembly GCA_902789915.1. Classification (GTDB taxonomy): domain Bacteria; phylum Bacteroidota; class Bacteroidia; order Bacteroidales; family F082; genus Limimorpha. The sequence continues at coordinate 3,083 of CADAPW010000138.1, forward strand.
GTCAAGGCCCAGGACACCGTCACCATGGACCTCAGAGCCTGTATGCGCTATGCCGTGGAGCATTCCACCAAGATGCGCATTGCTCAAGCCGATAACCGTGATGCGCAGATCGACCGCCGCGATGCCATCCTTGCCGCCTTCACGCCCACAATCGAGGGAGGCACATACGCCTATTCCAACTTCGGCCGCAGCATCGACCCCGAGACCAACACTTACATCAGGACGACGTCGTTCCACAATGGCTACAGTCTCTCGGCGGGCATCAACCTCTTCAACGGATTCCAGGCGGTCAACAACCTGAAAATCACCAAGACGGCCCAACTGATGGGCTTGACCAAAGAGCAACAAACCGAAGACCAAATCTGTCTCGCCACCATGGAAGCTTACTGCAATGTGTTGTATTACACCGAGATGCAGAAAGCCTTGCAAGCGCAGGTGACCACAGCGGAAAAGGCTGTGCAGTTGGCCACAAGGCAGGAACAACTGGGACAAAAATCCCATGCCGATGTGGTGCAGATGCAGAGCGACCTCGCCGAGCGCCAGTACCAACTGACCACTTGTCGGAACAACCTCAACAATGCCATGATCACCTTGAAGGATGTGATGTTTTGGCCTATTGAAAAACCATTGAAAATTGACGAATCGTTTTTGCGGCTGCCGCAATGCGACAGCCCTACAGACCAGGCTGAAAACATCGCCCAAATGGTGGAATTTGCCAAAACCAACATGCCGTCTGTCGTTTTGGCCGAAGGCACGATGAAAAATGCCCGCCTCGCGCTGAAGACTGCCCGCTGGCAGTTGTTGCCTAGACTCTCGCTCTACGGTGGCTGGTCGTCGAGTTACTTCACCTATCCAGGCATGGAGGGTTATGTGCCCACGCCCTATTTCGAACAGCTGAAGAACAACGGCGGCGAGTATGTGCAACTCTCGTTGAGCATCCCCATCTTCGACCGCCTCTCGAAGCATTCCAACATCGCAAAGCGGAAGAATGCCTTTGACCGCGCCCAGGCCGACTACGAGCAAGCCCTCCAAACGGTGGAGGCCGAAGTGCGCCGCGCCATCGCCGACCGCGACGGTTCAGCCGATGCCCTACGCCAAGCCGACACCCGCGCCGAATTGCAGCAGGAGGCCTTCACACTGAACACCAAGCGTTTCGAACAGGGCTTGATTTCGTCCATCGAGTACCAGACGGCATCGAACAACTACCTCAATGCCCTTGCGGAACAATTGAACGCCAGGCTTCAATACTTTATCAAGAATAGTGTGGTTAATTACTATGGAGGGATACATTATATAGAACAGTAAAAGAGATTCCCCTGCGGGGAATGGAGGTCTAAGGTCGTTTTTAACCGCGGCGGCCTGTGGCGCTACAGATTGGCAACTTGTTCTTGCCGCCGCTATATAACTAAGACAAGCACTCCATTCCCGAAGGGAAACTCAACAAACAATTAAACAGTTAAACAATCAACACTTCAACAATATGAAATCATTTTTCAATTTTTTGAAACGGAACAAACTTTACGCCCTCATCAATCTTTTGGGCTTGACCATCTCGATGGCATTCGTGTTGCTTTTGGCGGTGTATGTGCAGAAACAACTCTCCACCGATGCCTTCCAAGAAAACGCTGACAGGATTTTTGTCATCACCAACGAGGAAAGCCTCAATATGGGCTATTGGTTAGACAAGCACTTGCGCAACCAATTCCCCGAAATTGAGAAATCGTGCGCGGTTTGCAACTATTCTTTCAATGAGGAGTTTAGCATTGACGGCGAGACCGTCTATGGTAGCCTCACCTTCGCGGACTCGTGTTTCTTCGAGATGTTCAGCTACGACCTTGTGAAAGGCTCGAAGGCCGATTGGAAAATATCAGGTGACCGTTGTATGGTGAGCGAGGCGTTTGCCAACGCGCATTTCGGCGACAAAGACCCCATCGGGCGACAAATCATACTTGAAAGAAACGATGGCTACCCCATGGTGGTGTGCGGCGTTTTCAAAGACTTCGGCAACAGCATCATCAACGCGCCCGATGTGTTGGGACATGGCAATTTGATGCCGATTATCAACCCGGCCAACAATGAGCGCATGAGCAATGGCGGCGGCGGAGGTGTCTGCTTCGTGATGACTTATCCGGGTGCGGATTTGCAGGCTCGCCACGACGACATTTTGGCTTGGTGCGAGGAAAACTTCTGGGTTTATAAGCAAAAGTATGACGAGGTGCGCATCATCCCGCTGCGTGAGGTGTATTTCCTTAAAGAAGGAGCACAGGATCATACAGCCACTGTGAGTTTGGGCAACCGCTTTTTTGTAAACCTATTATTGGCCATGTGCCTGATGCTTTTGTTGTTCGCCATACTCAACTATTTGAATCTTTCCACTGCACTCATTGGTTTCCGCGCCAAGGAAATGGCCACGCGGAGGCTCGTTGGGGCAACAAAGGCAGGCATTTTCTTGAAAATGATAGGCGAAAGCACTGTGCTTTGTGCTTTGGCGATGAGCTTGGCGGTTCTTTTGGCTGAAGCTCTTGCGCCTGCCGCTTCTGAGCTATTGCACTACGATATCTCGGTTTTCGGAGCGGTCAATACGGTCAATGTGTTGATTGTCATTGGATTCGTGCTTCTTTTGGGTTTCCTTGCCGGGCTTGTTCCCGCTTTGATGATTCAAAAAGTGCAGCCCATCGAGATTGTGCGCGGGTCGTTGCGGGTGAAGACCAAGACGGTTTATGGTCCTGTCATCATCGTGGTGCAGAATGCCGTGACTGTGGTGATGCTTGTTTCGGCTTTGACCCTTTACTTGCAAACGCGGCACCTGATAACCGCCGATTTGGGCTACAATACGAAAGACATTTTGGTCATAGACAATGTGTACGGCAAGACGGGCGAAATCAAGGCCTTGTTGGATGCTTATCGCGCCGAGCCGTTTGTGGAGGACGTGGGGCAAGGTGACGGTACGCCGTTGTTGGGCACCAATAATTGGACGATGGAGGTGGAAAACGGCAATTGGGTCTCGTTCCAGCAAATACAAGGCGACCAGCATTATTTCGACATCTTGGGCCTTCGCGCTAAACAGGACAACCATATTCCTGGGTCTTATTGGCTCAATGAATATGCTTTCAGCCAGATTGGGATAGACGAGACGGTGACGGAATTTAGGCATAAAGACGGAAAAACCTATGAAATTGGTGGCATATACTACGATTTCAAGATTTGGCCTTTGGAAATACAGCAGTCGGCGGCGTTGATTAACAACCGTGGCGAGAATCCTGACGATGATTTTCCATGGAAATTGTTGGTGAAGACCACCGGTGACCACAAGGCGGCTCTCGACCGTTTGGAACAAGTGACTAAAGAGCTGTTTCCCGACAAGAGTTTTGAAGCGCTTTACCTTGAGGACATGATTGAAGCCTTTTTTGCTGGCGAGAGCAGGATGCTTCGCATCGTCCTGATTTTCACCTTACTTTCGATGCTCGTTTCTGCGTTGGGCTTGTTCGCAATGAGTTCCTACTACATGCAGCAGGAGCGTCGCGCTGTGGCTGTGAAGAAAGTTTTTGGCGCCGACTATGGCGGCGTGTTGCGCGAGTTGGTGCTGAACTTCATGAAGATGGTGGCTGTGGCTGCACTGATTGGCATTCCCGTGGCACCGTTGGCTTGAGGAATACACGCACCGCATCAGCCTCTCGTGGTGGATTTTCGCTTTGACCGTGCTTGCCGTCGTGCTGATGGCCTTCCTGTCAGTCATTTGGCAAAGCATCAAGACGGCACGGGCTAATCCAGCTACGGCGTTGAAGAAGGAATAGCATCATTTCTCTTTTAGGAAACGCTTCAACAAAAATGCGAGAAAGTAAGGGAATGTGTAGAAACTGCCGTTCCAGCCGATATTCTTATACCCAAATTTGATGCCGTATTTCACTTCGGGGTAAGAGTCCCATTTGATGAGGTTGTTCAGCGAGGCTGTGGCTCCGTCCTTGGCCTTCACCTCGACGGGAATCAGCGAGTCGGCATCCCTTACAAAGAAATCCATTTCGATGGCGGGGCTGTCGTGCTTGTAGTAATACAGCTGCTCGTATCCCGATTTCCGCAGCATCTCACCGACAACGTTCTCGTAGATGGCACCTTTGTATGTACCGAAGTTTTTGTTGGTGCGAAGGTCGTCTTGAGCTTCTTCGTCAAGAGAGGCTATCAAAAGCCCTGTGTCGTGGTAATAGATTTTATAACAATCGGTGTCGTAGTTGCCTTTCAATGGCAGTTCCACATTGTTCAAGCAATAGCACACATTGACAACTCCAGCCTCTTTCAGCCAATCCACGGCACCAATGTATTCCCTGTTTCGTGCACCCTTGGCAATCTTCGTGATTTGGTATTTTTTGTTCTCTTTCGCCAGAAATGTTGGGATGTGGTTATATACAGCAAGGACTTTCGCCTTGTCGGTTTCCTTGGCGTATTTCGTGATGTCTTCCTCGTAGTCTTTCAGAAGTTGCCGTTGCAGTTTCAGCGTTCCGCCGAAATGGCCATTGTCGATATATTTTTTGACCACTTCGGGCATGCCTCCCAGCGTCATGTAGTCGCGGAAAACGCCCATGAAAGTGTCCATTTCGAGTTGGGAAAAAGGCTTTAGCGAAAGCATGTGGGCATATAGGTCCTCGATCTGTTCCTTGGAATAGCCCTTGGCCCAAAGAAACTCCTCGAAATCCATCGAAAACATGTCATAATCTTCTTTGTAGCCTACTGCATTCGACTCGATTTCCTCGTAATAAATGCCCATCAACGAGCCTGAGCAAATCACGTCGAAACGTCGGTCTTGGCAGAATGACTTGAGCGAAGTGGCGCAATCGGGACATTTCTGAAGCTCGTCGAAAAACAGCAGCGTCTTGTTTGGGATAACCTTCCACGAGGGTTCGAGGATAGTGATGTTTTTGATGATTTGGTCCACTTCGTATCCGTCGTCGAAGATGTTGCGGAATTTCTTCTGAAGCACGAAGTTCATCTCCAGGACCGATTCGTAGTTAGCGCGTCCGAAAGCCCTGATGGACTCGGTTTTCCCGATTTGTCGGGCACCTTTCACAATCAAAGGCTTTCTTTCAGGATTGTTTTTCCATTCATGTAGAAACTTATCTATTTTTCTTTCAAGTAGTTCCATTGTATCGAATCACATTTTCTGCTGCAAAAATAGTCAAAAAATCACATTTTATGACAATTTTTTTATCAAAAAATCACATTTTTGCAAAAGATATAAATTACTCCCTGCCTCAAATCCAAGTTGGAAACACTGTAAAGTTTCTTTACACCACTGTAAAATAACTTTACACTTTGTAAAATAGCTGTTTTTGTATTTCGTTGATTATTATTGATTTGCAAGTTTGGCACGAGGGTTGGTATATGGGTGAATGATAAATAAAGATTCCCCTGCGGGGAATGGAGGTCAGAGGTTGTTTTTAACCGCGGCGGCCTGTGGCGCTACAAATTGGCAACTTGTTCTTGCCGCCGCTATATAACTAAGACAAGCACTCCATTCCCTGAAAGGGAAACTCAACAAACAATTAAACGATTAAACAAACAACAATTCAACAATGAATAGCATCTCCGACAAATTAATCAAAATCCTATCGTTAGGCATAGGTCTCGCCATCGGCATCGTGCTGATTGCCAAGGTGTGCTTCGAGCTGTCATACGACAGTTTCTACAAGGATGTGGACCATATCTATATGATTACGGAAAGTATCATCTTTCAAGAAGGTGGCGACCCCGATGATTTCTGGGGCACTTCGGGCGGCATTGCGCCGGGTTTCAAGGCAGAAGTTCCTGGCGTGGAAGCCGCTACGCGCTATTCCAACAAGCCGCTACGCGCTATTCCAACCTGCTTGACGGTAACCTTTATGACGAAAATGACAACCTCATCACGGGCCTATGCATCGGTGCCGACACATGCTTTTTCGACTTTTTTGACCGCGAATTTCTTGCGGGCGACCCGATGCAGGCCTTGCAACAATACAATGGCAACATCGCCGTCAGCCGCAGTTTTGCAGAGAAATTAGGCGGCGTGAACGTGGCCATCGGCAAACAAATCTATAGTGAAGTTTGGGGACCGAAAACAAGACTGACCGTGGTGGGTGTTTTTGAAGATTTTCCGGAGAATGGCAGCGTACAATGCGACATCGTGACGACCATCGCTGCGTTTGGCGAGTGGAGCATCAACAATTGGTTGGGCAACGACCGTTATCGCGGCTTTGTCAAGTTGGCGCCAAATGTGGACCCCAACAGCTTGAAAGACGCCATCCGCAAGATGCAGGAGGCACACCAGCCTTTGGAGGAGTTGGAACGCGACGGCTCCACGATTTGGTACACGCTGACCCCTCTCGCGACCATGCACCGCCACGAGCCTACTATCAAAAACTATGTGTTGATTCTTTCGGTGGTGGCGGCCTTGCTGCTTTTGGTCTCGGTGCTCAACTACCTGCTAATGGCGGTTTCGGATGTGGTGCGCCGCTCCAAAGAAATGGGCGTTAGGAAATGCTACGGTGCCAGCGCAGGCAGCATCTATGGAATGCTTATCAAGGAGACGGCCTTGAACCTGTTGGCTTCGTTGGCTGTGGCAGCCTTGGTGATATGGGCTTTCAGCGGGGTCATCGAGTCGCTGTTGGGCGTGCCTGTTGCCAGCCTTATGGTGCCGCAAACCCGATGGGTGCTTGTCGGTATTATCGCTTTCATTTTCGTTGTCTCGGCCCTCATTCCCGCAATGATGTTCGTCAGGATTCCCGTCTCGACGGCCTTCAGCGGCTACAAGGAGAACAAACGCCGTTGGAAACTCTCGTTGCTGATGTTGCAGATTGGCATCAATGCCATCCTGTTGCCTATGGTCCTCGTGGCCGACGGACAATATGATAGGGCGTTGAATGCCGACATGGGCTATGAATACGAGCATTTGTTGTATTCCCCGTTGAGAGGCGCGGATAAGGACAAATTGATACTGATTACGGAGAAACTGCGGCAATATCCCGAGGTGGAAGCCGCCGAACTGACCTATTGCATCCCTTTGTACAAGTCATCGGGGAATAATATTATGCTGCCCGACAACCCGACGAAGTATCTAATGGGCGTGTGTGACCAATACATGGCGACGGAGGGTTTCTTCGACCTGATGGGCTTCCGTTTGACAGAGGGCAAAGCACCTTCAAAGCCGAAGGATGTGGCCGTGAGCCAAAGTTTTGTGAAGGAGATGAACCTTTATGCCGACTGGAGCGATGGCGCTGTGGGCAAGGACATCCTGATTTCGGAGCACAGCGATGGCGACGATGATGTTTACACCATTTGTGGTGTTTATGAAGATTATGTCATCGGCTCGATGTTGGGCAACGACGACCGTGCGAGCATCCGCTTCTGTTGGAACATGGATTGGAACTCTGGCCCCGAAGACTGGTCGAGGATGATGAACACCTTGGTGGTAAAAGTGCGTGAGGTGAATCCCGAAGCCATTGCCAAGGTGAAGGCAGTCATCGAGGAATGTCTGCCCGAGCGGAACAATGTCGAAGTGACGCCTTACACCGAATTGGTCAAAAAGGAGTACACCCACCTGTATCAGATGCGGCGCACATTCATTATAGGTGCCTTGTTCGCTTTGGCGATTGCCTTGTTTGGTCTGATAGGCTTTGTGCGCGACGAGGCCAACCGCCGCAGCAAGGAGGTGGCCATCCGCAAGGTGAACGGTGCGGTGGCGGGCGAAATCATCCGTATGTTCATGGCGGATGTGCTGAAACTGGCTGTGATTGCTGCCTTAATCGGTGTGGCGATAGCCTATTTCCTCGCCGATAAATGGTTAGAACTATTCGCCATGCGCATCGGTCTCTCGCCGCTTTATTTCATCATCGGCGCGGTGACGGTCTTGCTTATCGTGACCGCCGTGGTCGTCATGAGCAGCAACCGCGTTGCCCGAATGAATCCTGTTAAGTCTTTGAAGAACAATTGATATGGAAACAATGTATATAGATTCCCTGCGGGAATGGAGGTCAGAAGTTGTTGTTAACCGCGGCGGCCTGTGGCGCTACAGATTGGTAACTTGTTCTTGCCGCCGCTTATTACATAAGAAGAACACTCCATTCCCGAAGGGAAACTCAATCTTTGAATCTTAAATCTTGAATTATAAATCTCTACGAATATGGAACACTCAATGGATCGTAAAATCGAACAGAAAAAAGGCATTCGCCGCGCGTTCACCAAGAAGGCGCTGCCGTTTTGGGGCGGGGCGTTGCTCCTCGTCTTCATCCTCTGGCTCATCTTCAGGGACGACTCGAAGAAACTCCGCATCGATGCGGACAACATCACCGTGAGCACCGTCACCTCGGGCGAGTTCAACGATTACATTCGCATCAGCGGACAGGTCGCGCCGATGACGACCATCCAAATCAGCCCGTTGGAAGGCGGTGTGGTGCAGCAAATCGTCACCGAGGAAGGCAGCCGCGTCAAGGCCGGTGATGTCATTCTTATTTTGAGCAACGAGAACCTTGACATGCAGATCCTCTCCTCCGAGGCCGACCTCGCCGAGAAAGAGAACATCCTGCGCAACACCATGATTCAGATGGAACAACAGAAGTTGAGCGTGGAGCAAGAGAAACTGCAACTGCAGATGGAGGTGCAGCGCAACCGCCGCACCTACGAGGCGCAGAAGTCGCTCTACGACGACGGTCTCATCGCCCGCGAGGACTACTTGAAGGCTGAGGAGGACTTCACACTCTCGAACAGCCGCCTTAAGTTGGTGGAGAACCGCGCCAAGCAGGACAGCCTCCACCGCTCAGTGGAAATCGACCGGATGCGCGAGAGCCTCGAGAACATGCGCGTCAACATGATGATGATCCGTAAGCGCAAGGAAAACCTGACCATCAAGGCACCCATCGACGGCGAGTTGGGCCTGTTGGATGTGGTGTTGGGCCAGTCGGTGGGCGCAGGCTCCAAGATTGGGCAAATCAACAACCTCGACAGCTACAAGATTGAGGCCCAAATCGATGAGCATTACATCGACCGCATCACGCCTGGCTTGGAGGCCACCTTTGAGCGACAGAGCGAGCGGTATCAGGCGCAGATCCGAAAGGTGTATCCCGAAGTGCGCGACGGCAAGTTCAAGGCCGACTTCAAGTTTATGGAGCAGCAGCCTGAGAACATCCGCAGTGGCCAGACCTATTACCTCAACCTGCAACTCGGCCAGCCCGTGGAGGCGGTGCTCATCCCGCGTGGCGCCTTCTACCAAAAGACGGGCGGCAAGTGGATCTATGTGCTCTCTTCCGACGGTAGCAAGGCCACCAAGCGCGACATCAAAATCGGGCGGCAGAACCCGCAGTATTACGAGGTCGTCGAAGGGCTTGAAGCTGGCGAGAAGGTGATCACTTCTTCTTACGACAACTTTGGAGAATCGGAGGTGCTGGTGTTTTAATATGGGAGATTCCCCTGCGGGGAATGGAGGTCGGGAGTTGTTGCTAACCGCGGCGGCCTTTGGCGCTACAAATAGGCAACTTGTTCTTGCCGCCGCTGTAAAACGGACAAATGAAACTCCATTCCCGAAGGGAATCTCAAAACGACAAACAACAAATCAACAAAATATAAGTTTAACCATTAAAGACTAAAAGCAATGATTAAAGTAGAAAATCTCAGGAAGGTCTTCCGCAGCGAGGACATTGAAATCGAAACCATCGCATTGGAC
>CADAPW010000139.1 GCA_902789915.1 uncultured Bacteroidia bacterium
GAGGTCGAAGTCGGTGCGGCTGTGGATGCCTTCCAGCTCCTTGAAGCCGAAGGGGAAGTCGAACTCGATGTCGGTGGCGGCGTTGGCGTAGTGGGCCAGCTTCTCGTGGTCGTGGAAGCGGTATTTCTCGGCGGGCAGACCCAGCGAGAGGTGCCAAGCGAGGCGTTCCTGCTTCCAGTGCTGGAACCATTCAAGCTCCGTGCCGGGACGGACGAAGAACTGCATCTCCATCTGCTCGAACTCGCGCATACGGAAGATGAACTGACGGGCCACAATCTCGTTGCGGAAGGCCTTACCGGTCTGGGCGATGCCAAACGGGATCTTCATGCGGCCGGTCTTCTGCACGTTGAGGTAGTTGACGAAGATGCCTTGTGCCGTCTCGGGACGCAGGTAAATGGTGTCGGAGCCGTCGGCCACGCTACCCATCTTGGTGGCGAACATCAGGTTGAACTGACGCACGTCGGTCCAGTTGCGGGTGCCGCTGATGGGGCAAACGATCTCCAGGTCGAGGATGAGCTGTTTGATGGCATCGAGGTCGTTCTTCTCCATGGCGCCATAGAGGCGGTGGCTGATTTCCTCAATCTTGGCGCGTCGCCGAAGCGCTTGCGGGCTTTCTCCACCTCTTTATTAATCTTCTCCTCAATCTTGGCCATATAGTCTTCGACGAGCACATCGGCGCGGTAGCGCTTCTTGCTGTCGCGGTTGTCGATGAGCGGGTCGTTGAAGGCGTCGACGTGCCCCGAGGCCTTCCAGGTGGTGGGGTGCATGAAGATGGCGGCGTCGATGCCGACGATGTTCTCGTGCATCTGCACCATGGCTTTCCACCAATATTCGCGGTGAATTTGAGCGCAAAAATACGTTTTTTTGATGTTGAAAGCGGCAAAAGACGTCAAATAATGGGGAAAATGTCTACTTTTGCAGGAAATAATGACCCAAATGAAGGTTAAAATGAGCTTACTCAGTATTTTGGCGATGTGCTTCGCCTTGTCCTCATGCGGTTCGGGCATTGCGACCGAAGCGAAAGAACAAACCAATGACACGATAGTGATGCAACAAGATACAGCGGCGGCGGTCGTTCGGACCGACACAGCCACTTTCTATTCCGAAGTCGTCAACCCCAAGAATTGTTTCATCCTCATTTCGAAACCAGAATATCGCTTATATGTCTGCGAGGTGGTGGACGGCGACACGATGAAACGCGTCCATTTCCCCGTCTGTGTGGGCAAGGCTAAAGGCCAAAAACAGAAGAAAGGCGATATGAAAACCCCGGAATGCACGGCTGAAAATCCTTTTACCATCACAGAGATCGTGGATGCCTCCAACTGGCATCATGACTTCGGCGACGGCCGTGGAAGCATACTTTCTTACGGCCATTGGTTCATGCGCCTCAAGACGCCTGGCCATTCGGGCATCGGCATCCATGGCAGCACCAACAACGAAAGCTCGGTCCCGGGGCGTGGCAGCGAAGGTTGCATCCGCCTGCGTGATGACGACCTGATTCAGTTGAAAGAAAAATATGCTTTCGTTGGAATGCGCGTAGTGATTCTCCCGGATATTATTGAATAAGCTATTTGCTCAAGTCCCAGATTTCATCCAAATCGATATCCCAGCCGGCTTTTAAGTCTAGCTCGTCTTTGTATTCGACGATGGTCTCTGAAAGGGTGCGGCGGTGGTATTTGCCTGTGCTCCACTTGCCGTTGCCGTCGGCATCGAGGATGGCGTTGAGCTTGTATTTGGCAGGGGCAAGGTATTCGAACATCACCTCTTGTTCCCGTTTGATGATTTCCTCTTTCAGCACCTTGCCTTTGTCGTCGGTGAGCTGCACGACGACTTGCATGATGCCTTCGGGTGGTGCCACGGTGATGTAGATGTTGCCGAATTCGTCGTCGGACAGCACATGGAAGTCGGCTTTGATGGCGTCGTGGGTGCGCCCTCGGATGCCGAAGAAGACCGAGTCGGGGATTTCGATGTGGTAGTTGGTGTCGGCCTTGACGGGATAGACGAGGCGGTATTTCGTGCCATATTCGTCGGCAGGCTCGAAGGTGAGGCCGCCGTAGGTGACCAAGGTGTCGCGTTTGAAGAGGCTGGAGTCGTTAGGTTGGTAGCGGACGACAGGCTCCGAAAAACTCAGGATGAAGTCATCACCGGGCTTCAAACCACCTTTGATGATGGTGTTGCTTGTGACCTTCAGCTTCTCTTTCTTTTTGATGCGCGTGTTTTTGTCCTTGAATTTCAAGCTGTAGCGTGACGAGTCGTTGATGGTGGTGTCGTATTTCACCTGCACCCAAAGGCTGTCTTTGACATTGGGCGTGAAATACCACCAAACGGTGTCGTATTCTTTCGAATGCATCGTGACGAGGTTGAAGGTGTCGGGCAGTGTCTCGGGGGTCATGATGACAGCGTCTTTGGCGGGATGGCGGAACACGAAGCGCAGCAGCCCTTCCTCGACAAGTTTCTTTTCCAGCAGCACCTGTGTGGAATCCACCTCAGAGAACATGAACAAGGTAAGGTCCTTCGTGGTGGAGTCTGTCGGTGAGACCAATTTGTCCAAAAACGCCACTTCCTCGTTAGGCAGGTCGAAATAGAGATTAGCGTTGGCGTCTTTCAAGGCGAAGATGAGATATTGTTTGTCTGCCAGTCCGTTGAGGTGAAAGTGGCCCTCCTTGTCAGTCTTGGTGATGTAGTTGGGGATGGTACTCATCGGCAGCGAGTCGAGGTTGTCGCGGTCAGCGGAATAAAGTGAAACATAGGCATCTTCAACGAGTTTCTTATTGCTGGCATACAATAGTTTACCAGCAATGTATAAGGTGTCGATATGGTCGCCGGTGGAGAAACTATACACATAATCCTTAAAGAGGTTGCCTTCGTGCAGGTCCTTGATGGATTCGCCGAAGTTGATGGTGTAGGTGGTGTTGTCCGCCAGCGGCTCCTTGAATTTCACGACGACGGTCTTGTTTTTCAGCTTGATGTCGGGTTTTTCTTTCATCGGCGGCGAAATCATCACGTTTTGTTTGGCATTGTCGAGGGTGATGTATTCATCGAAGGTGATTTCGATTTTCTTGCCGATGAAGTTGGTGCTATGGTTTTCGGGCACACTGCCAACGACCACAGGCGGTGTGGTGTCCTTAGGGCCGCCAGTGGGTGCTACGGCATTGGCACATCGCTGACCTAGGAATGCCATCAGCAGCAGCGCGAAGCCAAAAAGCGGGTATTTCAGTTTCCGAATCACGGGGCAAATATACGACTTTGTTTCGTTTTTGTGGTTTTTGGTTTGCAAATCTCAAATTTTACTTTGTAAAGTAAAAATAAATGCAAAATTTGTCTTTAAAAAGTAAAAAATGCATTATAAAATTATTTCTCAAAAGTAAAAAAATGTGCAAAAATTTGTTTTTCTAAAGTAAAAAATCGTATCTTTGCGGCGTAATAAAATGCAAAAGGATGGATACTTTGTTTAAAACATACGGTCGTCTGTTGGCTGATACAGATTTGAGCTTTACCCGGTATCTTTATGATAAAATCAACTGGAACAATCGGTTAATTGTCATTAAAGGGGCGAAGGGTGTGGGTAAGACGACCATGCTGTTACAACATATCAAACGCACCTTTACGGATCCGCAAAAGGCTTTGTATGTGTCTTTGGACCATATCTGGTTTGCCAACCATACGCTGATCGAATTGGCGGAATACCATTATACGCATGGCGGCACCCATCTTTTTTTGGATGAAGTCCATAAATATAAAGGTTGGGAACAGGAAATCAAAAACATCTACGACTCCTATCCTCGTTTGCATGTCGTGGTGACAGGCTCTTCAATGCTGAAGTTGGAAGAGTCGATGGCTGCCGACCTGTCGCGTCGTCATCGCTCCTATGCGATGGAAGGCCTTTCTTTTAGGGAATACCTACAAGTGGAGCAAGTGGCCGACCTGTCTGTGTTGTCCTTGGAGACCATACTTAAAAACCATTTCATGGAGGCTTCGAAGATTACTTCAAAAGTGAAAGTGCTGCATCATTTTGAAAAGTACTTGGAATCAGGCTATTATCCTTTCTATCGCGAAGAAGGTGACGGCTTTTTCGATCGCCTGCAACAAGTGATTAACGCTGTTGTCACTACTGAGATTCCTGCAGTGAGTCGTATAGAATACGATTCGGTTTATAAGGTAAAGCAGCTGTTGGCAGTATTGGCGGAGATGAAGCCATACACGTTGAATATCTCTTCGCTTTGTTCTACATTACAATCGTCGCGTAATAATGTGTTGAAGCTTCTCGACCTTATGGACAAGGCGGCCTTGGTGCGCCGACTCTATGCCACTGATGGTGGAATGAATATGCTGACTAAGCCTGAAAAAATCCTCTTTTATAACACCAATTTGATGTATTGCTTGACACCACAAGTCGATGCAGGAACCATGCGTGAGACGTATCTGGCTTCACAACTTGGTGTCAATCACAAGCTTTGTATGCCCAATAAGGGCGATTTGGTTGTTGACGGCAAATGGCTTTTTGAAGTGGGTGGCAAGGGAAAGGATTTCAGCCAAATCAAAAATATCGAAGAAAGCTTTGTCGTAAGCGACAATATGGAGATTGGCCACGGAAACAAGATCCCATTGTGGCTTTTTGGCTTGCTTTATTAAACATTTTACTATTTTTGCAACTTGTTTTTAATCCTAAAATAGAACTATGACAAACCCTGAAGAAGAAAAAGCTATCCCCCTTGCCCCCTTTGAAGGGGAGAAGGAAAAGAAGTCGCTTAATTTCATTGAAGCGAAAGTGGAAGAAGACCTCGCCAACGGCAAGAACGGCGGACGTGTGCAGACGCGCTTCCCCCCAGAGCCGAACGGTTACCTCCACATCGGCCACGCCAAGGCCATCTGCCTCGACTTCGGCATCGCCGCGCAACATGGCGGCGTGTGCAACCTGCGCTTCGACGACACCAACCCCACCAAGGAGAATATGGAGTATGTCGACGCCATCAAAGAGGATATCCAATGGCTTGGCTACCAGTGGGGCAACGAATACTACGCCTCCGATTACTTCCAGCAACTTTGGGATTTTGCCATAGAACTGATTAAGAGAGGTAAGGCCTACATCGACGAGCAAAGCTCCGAGGAGATTGCCGCACAGAAGGGTACGCCTACGCAACCCGGCATCGAAAGTCCCTACCGCAACCGTCCCGTAGAGGAGTCGCTTGACCTGTTCAACAAGATGAACAACGGCGAGATTGGCGAGGGCAAGATGGTGCTGCGTGCCAAAATCGACATGGCTAACCCGAACATGCACTTCCGCGACCCGATCATCTATCGCGTGGTCGACACGCCACACCACCGCACGGGCACCAAGTGGCACGCCTACCCGATGTATGACTTTGCCCATGGTCAGAGCGACTACTTTGAGGGTGTCACCCACTCGCTCTGCACGCTCGAGTTTGTGGTGCACCGCCCGCTCTACGACCTCTTCGTCGATTGGCTCAAGGAAATCCGTGGCGAGGGCGACAACATGGACGACAACCGTCCGCGTCAGACCGAGTTCAACAAGTTGAACCTCAACTATATCCTGCTGAGCAAGCGCAACCTGCTCGTCCTCGTCAACGAGGGCTTGGTGAGCGGCTGGGACGACCCGCGTATGCCCACGATTTGCGGCTTCCGTCGCCGTGGCTACACGCCCAGCGGCATCCACAAGTTCATCGACAAGATTGGCTACACCACCTACGATGCCCTGAACGACTTCGCCCTGATGGAGAGTGCCATCCGCGAGGACCTCAACGCCACCGCCACCCGCGTGGCCGCCGTGGTCAACCCGGTGAAGCTCGTCATCACCAACTATCCCGAAGGACAGATTGAGGAGATGGATGCCATCAACAACCCCGAGGACGAAACGGCTGGCAGCCACAAGATTGCCTTCAGCCGCGAGCTGTGGATTGAGAAGGAGGACTTCATGGAAGACGCTCCGAAGAAATATTTCCGTATGACGCCTGGCAACGAGGTGCGTCTGAAGAACGCCTACATCGTGAAATGCACGGGCTGCAAGAAGGACGAAAACGGCGAGGTTGTGGAGGTTTATGCTGAATACGACCCCGACACCAAGAGCGGCATGCCTGGTGCCAACCGCAAGGTGAAGGGCACCATCCACTGGGTGAGCTGTGAGCGTTGCCTCGAAGCCGAGGTGCGCATGTACGACCGCCTCTGGAAGGTGGAGAACCCGCGCGACGAGCTGGCCCGCTTGCAAGGCGAAGGCAAGACCGCACTGGAAGCCATGAAGGAAATGATGAATCCCGACTCGTTGGAGGTGCGCCCCGTGTGCTACGTGGAAGAATACCTTGCCGACGCCAAGCCGCTCGACCACTTCCAGTTCCAGCGCATCGGCTATTTCACCGTCGACAAGGACACCACGCCAGGTCATCTGGTCTTCAACCGCACCGTGGCGTTGAAGGACACATGGGCGAAAACCATGTAATTAATTTTTGTAGAGACGTGCCATGGCGCGTCTCTACAAGAGAAACGACAATGTAATTTGTAATCATCTTGAATTCATTGTGACAATGTAATTTGTAATCATCTTGAATTCATTGTTTTGTGGAGGCGGAGTGCACACCGTCTCCACATCTTTTTGCCCAGTTCGGACAATAATCTTATCTTTGCACGTTATTTCATCACGATGAAAGCCAAACTGCTGTTCATAGTATCCCTGTTTCTCCTGTTGTCGCAAACGCTTGTGGCTCAGGAGCAGGACACTGTGCAGCGCAAGAAAACCCGCATCCACATTGACCATTATGATGTGGCCACTTTCTCCAAGAGCATGGGCGACATGCAGCGGCTCATTGGCCATGTGAAGATGCATCACGACTCGGCCTATTTCTTCTGCGACTCGGCCTATTTCTACGAGAAAACCAACAGCTTCAAGGCTTTCCAGAATGTCCACATCATCGTCAACGACAGCGTGGAGGTCTTCAGCGACCTGCTGGACTATGACGGCAACACCCGCTTCGCCGAGTTTTTCGACAACGTGAAACTCATGGACGACTCCACGACGCTACTCACGGAATACATGACCTACGACCGTAACCTGCATCTGGCTTGTTATCCCGACAGCGCGACGACCTACCGTGGCGACAAGACCCTCATCAGCTGCATCGGCTATTACCGCGACGACATCAAAGAGTTTTCGTTCTTCGAGAATGTGGAAGTCCTCAGCCCGAAATATCAGATGTTTACGGATACCTTGTTTTATAATACGGCTATCGAAAAGATGTGGTTTGAGGGGCCGACGACCATCATCGACAAGGAAAACACATTGGAGGGAAAACATGGCTATTATCTTGTGGATAAGGATGTCGCGTTTTTGGACAAACGGCCTTTGATGTACAATGAAAAACAACGGATGCGGTCGGACTCGATGTATTACAACCGCGATGTCGGTCTGGCGAAGGCCTTCGACCATGTGGACATGATTGACACCTCGTATAAAATCGTCATGAGAGGCAATTACTTTGAGATGTGGGAAGACAGCGGTTTCAGCTTTGCCACCGACAGCGCATACGCCATCAGCTACGAAGGCACCGACTCGTTATATATCCATGGCGACACGCTTTTCGTGCATGTTGACAAGGAAAAGGAAGAAGTCGAGAAGCTTATTGCTCGCCGCAATGTCCGTTTCTTCAAGAGTGACCTGCAAGGCAAATGCGACACCTTGACCTATCTTATGTCCGACTCCACCATAAAGATGCGCGTGGCTCCCATCTTGTGGGCTGAGGACAGCCAGTTGTCGGGCACCGACATCGACATCAAGCTCAAGGAACAGACAGTAGAGTGGGTGTTGCAAAAAGGCAATGCCTTCGTGGTTTCGAAGGATACTATCGAAGGCTTTAACCAAATCAAGGGCACCGACATCACTTCATGGTTCAGTAATGGCAACATTCATTATGTCAACGTGGATGGCACCAAGGCAGAGACAATATATTGGATCCGTGATAATGACGGGTCGCTTATCGGCATCGATGTGTCGGACTCGGAGACCATGACCATCGAGATGGAGAACCAACGCGTTTCCATCATCAAATCGTTCAAGGACATCCATGAGACGATGTATCCCGAAGACGACCTGAAAGAAAGTGACCGTTACCTGTCGGGCTTCAAGTGGCACGACGAGGCTCGGCCTACCGACAAGGACGACATCTTCCGTCGCATCGAGGCCGAGATGCCCAAGGCTGAAGTCGGGTCAAACGAAACGCTAACGGAATTGTCGACGGAAGCTACCGAAGAATCGAAAGCCAAAGAGGAACAGCCGAAACGACATAG
>CADAPW010000140.1 GCA_902789915.1 uncultured Bacteroidia bacterium
CAGGCCCTCGTCGGTATAGTCACAGCCTTGCATGACGGAATTGATCACCACGGCAATCTCTTCCGAAGAGATGCTCTTGCTCATGAATCCGTTGACACCTGCCTCCATCAGCTGCTTGAGGATGGCGCCGCCGGCCTCGCCAGAGAAAACCACTATCTTTGCCAACAATCCCAAGCGCTTTGCGGTTTGTATCACATCCATCCCAGTACCATCGGGAAGGACATAATCAAGCAGGATCAAATCGATTTCCTGCCCGAAATTTTCGAGGTATTCAATGGCTTGCGATACGGTCCCGAACTCGTCCAATATCTGGTGATTGAGGCCCGAACTATCCAAAGTCATTCTTATACCCAGCCGACATACGGGTTGGTCTTCGACGATGATGATTTTGATTTTATTCTCCATAACACATTCTTTTGGGGTTAACAATGAATACTAAACCTCACTGTGGTTCCCTGTCCTTTCGAGCTTTCAATGGTGATTTCGCCGCCGATTTTGTCAATAAACTGTTTGCTGACAAAGAGGCCGATACCCGTCCCCGTCTCACCGCTGACGCCTTTCGACGAGGTGGTCATGTAATTGAATATCTTCTCCAGCTTCTTCTCGCTGATACCCATGCCGTTGTCGGCCACCGCCACCCAGATGCTACCGTTCTTTTTCTCCGCCTCGATGGTAATCTCGCCATCAGGATAGGAGAACTTCACGGCGTTGCCCAATAGGTTTTGTAATACCAAACTCACCACAGCGGTATCGTCGCAAGCCTTCAAGTCTTTCGGAACGTTGTTGACCACCTTCAGCGACTTCACCCTTATCGCAGTCTCCAGCATCTTGATGCATTCCTCAATCATGGGATGGAGATTGAATTCTTCACGCGTCACCACGCTGCTCTCCAGCTCTTGTTTCACCCAATGGATGATGTTTTCCATACGTTCTTTCAAGGCCTCCGATGTAGAGCGCAGCATCATGAGGTGGGCTTTTTTGTCAGTGTCCGTTATAGTATCGTATCCGTCGGTTATGCCACGCAGTACCTGACAGATGGCGCTTACGGGGGTCTTCACATCGTGGGACACTATCGACAACAGATGGCTCTTCGTCTCGTTAAGATGGGCCAACTCCTCGGCGCGTTTCTTTCGAACCTGCGCCAAACGATACCAAATGACAGCAATGAGGAGCAGAAGTGCCGCGATGACAGTCAACACCATCACATACATCCTATTGCGTTTGGCCTTTTCCTGTTCCATCTGCAGCTCGTGTTCCTTCTCCTGCATGGCATAGCGCACCTGATAGTCGCGAATGAGTTGTTGCTGTGTCTCGTTGAAGACGGAGTCTTTCATCATCACGCTCCGCTCGTAATACTCGAGCGCCAGCCTTGGGTTGACGTCACGTTCAGCCCTATAGGCGTCTTCAAGGGCTTTCTGAAGGAGTTCGTCGTAGTGGTTCTCCTCCGCCATGGCGATGGCTTGGGCATATTCTCCTTTCTGCAAAAGGATGACGGCCTGAAGAAACACTTCGTTATTGTCTTTCGCCAGCTGCAAGGCTTGGTCAAGGAGCCTCTTGCCTTCGTCCACCTTCCCTATGCCGACATAGGCTTTCGACAGCGACATGAGGCGGTTAATAATTTTGTTCGGTGTATCCTGATACCGTTGCGAGAGTTCCAGCGACTGCTCGGCATAGTCCACGGCGTCGCCTTTGTTTTGGGCGATATGCACCTCGGCGATATTTTGGTAGTAGGTGGCTAAGTCAAGGTTGGAGGCAGTATCGTCGGGGGCGACGTCGCCAAGCATGGCAAGGCACTTGCGGTAGAGTTCCTCAGCGCTGTCGTATTCGTTCATGGCGAGATAAATCTCCGCGATGTTGTTCATCACATAGCGCTTGTTGACCTCGGCCATCTCTCCGCCCATCTCGTCCATGATCTCAGAGCATTGGTTGTAACAATCGATGGCTTTGTCGAGCTGTCCCAGTCGCTGGTAGGCGTTGGCGAGGGTCATATAGCATCCCGCCAGGTTAAACAAGTCGTCAATCTTACGGTAATGATCAATGCCGACCTCGGAATACTTTACCACATGCTGGAAGTCGTCGTTGTCGAAGTAATAAAGTATCATGGTGCGTAGCACCTTCAGCTTGACCTCGTCCTTGTCGGTGTCGGCTTCGAAGTTAGGATCACGGCCGATGACCTCGTCAATGGCAAGAGCAGCTTGATAAGCAGCCTCTCCCCTGCTGTTTTCGAAAACGCGGAACAGGCTGTCGATATCCTGTGCCGGCGCCAACAAGGCAAGAAGCACACCTATTACTATTAATATGGTTTTCTTCATATCACTTTGGGTAGACCTCGCCCTTCGCTGCCTTCAGCGTATTTTGCAGCAGCGAGACGATGGTCATGGGGCCCACGCCACCCGGGACGGGCGTGATCTTCGAGGCCACTTTGTAGACCTCGTCGTAGTCCACGTCACCCATAATCTTGTAGCCCTTCGGACTGGAGGCGTCTTCGATGCGGTGAATGCCCACATCGATAACGACTGCTCCTGGCTTAACCATATCAGCAGTTACGAAGCCTTGCTTGCCGATGGCGGCGACAAGGATATCGGCGTTGCGGCAAATTTCGGGCAGGTTTTTGGTGCGGCTGTGGCACAGCGTCACGGTCGAGTCGATGCCTTTGCGAGACATGAGGATGGCCATAGGCGTACCCACGATATTGGAACGGCCCAGCACAACCACATTTTTGCCCACGGTCTCGATGCCAGAGCGCTTGATGAGTTCCATGATGCCGTTTGGCGTGGCGGGGATGTAGCAGGGATGTCCCAACTGCATACGGCCCGCGTTGATGCTGGTGAAGCCGTCCACGTCCTTTGCTGGATTGATGGCGTTGATGACTTTGTTCTCGTCGATATGCTTGGGCAAGGGCAGCTGGATGATATAGCCGTCGATTTCGGGGTCGTTGTTGAGGAATTCGACCATGTCGAGCATCTCCTTCTCCGACGTACTTTCG
The DNA here is from genome assembly GCA_902789915.1 of uncultured Bacteroidia bacterium. Lineage (GTDB taxonomy): Bacteria > Bacteroidota > Bacteroidia > Bacteroidales > F082 > Limimorpha. Next base: position 2,987 of record CADAPW010000140.1, read on the forward strand.
GGCAGGCGATACACCGAGGAGGTCATGCCCACCGAATGGCAAGCTTTCTCTTTCGAAGCCACGTAGGTCTTGCTGGCGCCGTCTTCGCCCACGATGACTGCGGCGAGATGTGGGGCGGGTTTGCCGTGGTCAATCATATCGGCCACCTCAGCTGCGATTTCTTTCTTGATTTGTTCGGAAATCAGTTTTCCGTCAATAATCTTATTATCCATAAGTTTAAAATTTCAAGATTTCAGATTTCAAGATTTCAGATTTCAGATTTCAAATTTGAAATCCAATCAACGTCGTTTCATATTTCCAGCCATTCTCATGAGCTTCTTTCCTCCTCCGGTGGTCATCATGCGCATCATCTTCGAGGTTTCCTCAAACTGTTTGACGAGGCGGTTGACTTCAACGATGCTGGTGCCGCTGCCGTCGGCAATGCGTTTGCGGCGCGTGCCGTTCAGCAGCTTCGGGTTCTCGCGCTCGGCGGGCGTCATCGAATAGATGATGGCCTCGATGCTCTTGAAGGCGTCGTCGTCGATTTCCTCGCCCTTCAAGGCCTTGTCCATGCCAGGAATCATGCTGGCAAGGTCCTTCAGGTTACCCATCTTCTTGATTTGTTGGATTTGCTTCAGGAAGTCGTTGTAGTTGAACTCGTTCTTGGCGAGTTTCTTCTGCAACTTGCGGGCTTCCTCCTCATCAAATTGTTCCTGGGCGCGTTCCACGAGGGAGACGATGTCGCCCATGCCGAGGATACGGTCGGCCATGCGCTTGGGATGGAACACGTCGAGAGCATCCATCTTCTCGCCGATACCCACGAACTTGATAGGCTTCTCCACCACCGTGCGGATGGTGAGGGCAGCACCGCCACGGGTGTCGCCGTCGAGTTTGGTCAGCACCACGCCGTCGAAGTCGAGGCGGTCGTTGAAGGCTTTGGCCGTGTTCACGGCATCCTGACCTGTCATCGAGTCGACCACAAACAAGGTCTCATGCGGATGCACGGCCTCCTTGATGTTGGCGATTTCGTTCATCATCTCCTCGTCGACGGCCAAACGGCCAGCGGTATCGATGATGACCACGTTCTTGCCTTGGCTCTTGGCGTGTTCGATGGCATTCTGTGCAATCTGGACAGGGTTCTTGTTGCCTTCTTCGCTATAGACTTCAACCTCAACCTGTTGGCCCAGCACCTTCAACTGCTCAATGGCGGCAGGACGATACACGTCACCAGCCACCAACAGCACTTGCTTGCTGCGTTTGCGTTTCAGATAGGAGGCTAACTTGGCAGAGAAAGTGGTCTTACCAGAACCTTGCAGACCTGCTATGAGGATGATGCTCGGCTGACCTTTCAAGTTGATGTCGACAGCCTCACCGCCCATCAATTCGGCCAACTCGTCGTGGACGATCTTGACCATCATTTCACCCGGCTTCACCGAAGTGAGAATTTCCTGGCCCAGAGCCTTCTCCTTGATATTGTTGGTAACATCCTTGGCAATCTTATAGCTGACGTCGGCATCCAATAAGGCGCGACGAATCTCTTTCATCGTGTCGGCAATGTTCACCTCAGTGATATATGCCTGTCCTCTAAGGACCTTGAACGAGCGTTCCAGTTTTTCGCTTAAACCTTCAAACATAATTCTCAAATTTTGGGTGCAAAGATAGGAATTATTGTTGAATTGTTGAAATGTTGAACTGTTTAATTGTTGGAATGGATAATGACAAAAAGATTTTCAGTAATTTTGCACGTTTTTTAATTCTTGTAACCATGATCAAGGAAAACCTGGAAAAAATCAGGGCGACGCTACCCAAGTCGGTGACTCTGGTGGCCGTCAGCAAGACCAAGCCTGTCAGCGACTTGCAGGAAGCCTACGATGCAGGCCAACGCATTTTCGGCGAAAACCACGCCCTTGAGATGCGCGACAAGCACGAAGTGCTGCCGCAAGACATCCAATGGCACTTCATCGGCCACCTGCAGACCAATAAGATAAAATACATCATCCCTTTCGTCACACTCATCCACAGCATCGACACGGCCAACCTGCTGGAAGCCGTCAACAAGGAAGCCAAGAAGCACGACCGCGTTGTCGATTGTCTGTTGCAATTCCACATTGCACAAGAGCAGACCAAATTCGGCCTTGACCTTGAAGAAGCCAGGCAACTGCTTGATTCAGAGACTTTCAAGGCGATGGAGAACATACGCATCTGTGGCGTGATGGGCATGGCCACTTTCACTGACGATGAAATTGAAGTCCGCAAGGAATTCAAGCACCTGAAGGCTATTTTCGACACGTTGAAAAAGGACTATTTCGCCGACCAGCCGCAGTTCAAGGAGATTTCGATGGGCATGTCGGACGATTATCCGATTGCCGTTGAGGAAGGTGCAACCTTTGTGCGGGTCGGAAGTAAGATTTTTGGAGCAAGAAACTATAATAAATGAATGCGGAATTATGAATGCGGAATGCAGAATTAAAAGAACATGGAATCCTTAATACCAATATTACTCCTCATCCTCGGTTTTGTCGCGCTGGTTTTGGGCGCAAACTGGCTCGTCAACGGGGCCGTCAGTCTGGGCATCCGCGCCAAACTGTCGCCCCTCATCATCGGCCTGACCATCGTGGCATTTGGCACGTCGCTGCCTGAGATGATCGTCAACATATTCTCGTGCGCCAAGGGCAGTCCAGGGTTGGCCATCGGCAACATCATCGGGAGCAACACGATGAACATCCTGCTCATCCTCGGCGTGAGTGCCATGATTTGGCCCATCGACGTGAGCCGCATCTCCATCCGCCGCGACATCCCCGTCGGCTTTTTGGCAACGCTTGCCATCTTCTTGATGGCCAACGATTTCTTCATGAGCAAAGACGATGTCGTCGACGTGAATTGGATTGAAGGCATCATTTTGCTTCTCATGGGTTTTTGCTGTTTGTTGCTCACTTTCCGAAACAAAAGCGATGTCCCTGTAATAGATTCAGACGCCCATGCCTTGGAGCAGGACCATCCTTGACCTTGTGCTGGGCATCGTCGGCCTTTATGCGGGCGGAGAGCTTGTCTCCAACAACGCCCAAATCCTTGCCCGCAACTGGGGCATGAGCGAGAGCACCATAGGCCTCACCGTGGTGGCCACGGCCACTTCCCTACCCGAGCTTATCACCTCCATAGTGGCAGCGATGAAGAAAAACTCCGGCATTGCCATTGGCAACGTGTTGGGTTCCAACATCATGAACATCTTCATGGTATTGGGTGTCAGCGCCCTCATCACCCCATTGCCTTTCGACCCGATGATGAACCAACAACTGATAATTCTCTTTGCCGCCAACTGTCTCATGCTGCTGTTCG
>CADAPW010000141.1 GCA_902789915.1 uncultured Bacteroidia bacterium
AAACAAGAAGTCAGAACCAGTCTCCCATGTCATTCCTACATGGGTATGTGCGATGGAGAGGAATCTATGGGAGGCGGTACAAAGAAACATCAATTGAAAGATACAACAAATGAAAACCTATTGGGTATATATGATGCAAAGTGCCAATGGCAGAGCTTTATATACAGGCGTCACTAATGATCTTAGCAGGCGTGTTAGAGAGCACAAGGAAGGAAGCGGGTCTGCTTTTACGGCGAAGTATAAGTGCCATAAATTGGTATATTATGAAGATTTTGGGTTGATAGACCAGGCCATCGTTAGAGAAAAGTTGATAAAGAGTTTATCTAGAGCAGAAAAAGAAAGACTAATAGATACTATCAATCCTGAAAGAAAGGATTTGTTTGAATAGCTTTATTATCCGGCTCCAGAAAGCATAGATCCCAAGCCACCGCACCGTCCAGCGTAGGGATGACATGCTTTCTGAAGCCTGCTTTAACCATATATAAAAGCCAGCCTTTTAGGTCGAAGCCTAGCAGCCCATGTCATTCCTGCAGAGGCACGTGCGGGAGATGGGAATCTATGGGCAACGGGACAAAAGGAAAAAACCTTTTATGTCGGCCTCAATGGTTGTTTTTTTTGTTTTTTCATATCAAAGTATCAAATACTTTTATATTTTTGCACTCAATCAACAATTCAACAATTCAACAATTCAACAACATAAAAACATGGACATCACCAACATCCTCGGCGCACTGACCGGCAATGATGCCGTCGGCGCCATCGCAGACAACCTCAAAATCGACTCCAAACAAGTCTCTTCCGTTATCACCAGCGCGCTGCCCACCCTCTTGGGTGCCATGCAGAAAAACGCCTCCACACCCGGCGGCGCCGAAGCCTTGGCCAAGGCCCTCGGTGACCATGCCGGTAGCGCAGGCAACATCATCAACAACCTGAAAATCACCGACCTGACTGATGGTAGCAAGATTCTGGGCCACATCTTCGGCGGTAACCTTGGCAACGTGTTGGGTGGCATCTCGAAGAAGACGGGTGTGTCGACCAATTCGGTGGGCAACATCCTCGCTGCCATTGCCCCCAGTTTGCTTGCCATTCTCGGCAAACAAAACGGCAACTCGGGTGCAGTAGGCTTGGGTGGCCTGTTGGGTGCCCTCCTTGGCGGTGGCCAAAGTGGCAGTACTCAAGCCGGAGGCCTTGGGAGCATCCTGGGAGGTCTGGGAAAGATCTTCGGGAGATAAAGGCCTAGCCGCCCATGTCATGCCAACGCGGGCTTGTGCGTTAGCGGGCATCTGTGGGCGGCGGGACAAAGAAGACAAAACTCCCACAAGACGGCTTCAACAGCTATAGATCCCATGCCTTTGCCCACCAGCCTCCGCAGGGATGACATATCTGTTGAAGCGCTTTCTGAAGCCTGCTTGAACTGACATTTTTATTCTCTAATCAAAATCAATGAACAACAGCTTCACCATCGGTGGTCAGATCGTCGACCTTGTCAACTCCAGAATCTTCTCGGGCGTGGTCGTCGTCGAAGACGGCAAAATCACCAAGATAGAAGAACAGCCTGTCGGCAACACGCAGTACATCATGCCGGGTTTCGTCGACGCGCATGTCCACATTGAAAGCTCGATGCTGGTGCCGTCGGAGTTTGCCCGTTTGGCGACGTGTCACGGCACGGTGGCCACCGTCAGCGACCCACACGAAATCGCCAACGTGCTCGGCAAGAACGGCATCAAATATATGATCGAGAACGGCAAGAAGGTGCCGTTCAAGTTCTTCTTCGGCGCGCCGAGTTGTGTGCCTTCCACCGCCTTCGAGACGACAGGGGCCAGCCTCAATGCCGACGATATCGAGGAGCTGATGGCCCAAGACGACATCTATTACCTCTCGGAGGTGATGAACTATCCTGGCGTCGTCAACGAGGACCCTGAGCTGATGCGTAAAATCGCCGCCGCCAAGCGTTACATGAAGCCCATCGACGGCCATGCGCCGGCGGTGACGGGCGACGACTTGCAAAAGTATGTGGGTGCTGGCATCACCACCGACCACGAATGCTTCCGCTTGGCAGGTGCCTTGGAAAAGATCAGCCTCGGCATGAAGATCCTCATCCGCGAAGGCAGCGCAGCGCGTAACTTCGACGCCTTGATACCGCTGATGGCCACCCATCCCGACAAGCTGATGTTCTGCTCCGACGACAAACACCCCGACGAGTTGGACGATGTCCATATCGACGTGCTGGTGCGCAAAGCCATCGCTTTGGGTTACGACGTGATGGATGTGCTAAGGGCGGCCTCGCTCAACGCTGTCAAGCATTACAAACTCAACGTGGGCTTGTTGCAGCTGGGCAACGATGCCGATTTCATCGTGGTCGACGACCTGCGCCATCCTGTCGCCAAGCAGACCTATATCAGAGGCGTGCTGGTGGCCGAAAACGGCGTGTCAAACATCCATTACAAGGAATCTTTGACACCGAACATCTTCAAAGCCGACTTCATCTATGCCAATGACATCTTCCTGCCCGACTTGGGCAAGAAAATCAAGGTGATTGAATGTCAAGATGGACAGCTGATCACCAAGAGCTTCGTTGCCGAACCCAAAGTGGAAAACGGTGGCATCGTGAGTGATGTGGAGCGCGACATTCTGAAAATCGTGGTCGTCAACCGCTACCAACCCGCCAAGCCGGCCGTGGCCTTCATCAGGGGCTTTGGGCTGAAGCGTGGTGCCTTGGCCTCGAGCGTGGCACACGACAGCCACAACATCGTGTCGGTGGGCGTCACCGACAAGGACATCCTCCATGCCGTCAACCTGCTTATTGAGCATACAGGTGGCGTGACGGCCTATTGCGGCACGGAGATGGTGGCGGTGCCGCTGCCCGTGGCGGGGCTGATGAGCAACGAAGACGGCTATGAGGTGGCGCAAGCCTACCAGAATGCTGACGCACTGGCCAAACGCCTCGGGTCGACGCTGTATGCGCCGTTTATGACCTTGGCGTTTATGGCGTTGCTGGTCATCCCCGAGCTGAAAATCAGCGACAAGGGACTGTTTGACGTCAAGAAGTTTGAGATTACTTCTGTGTATGAATGATTGTTTTTGCCAACGGCAAAAACAATCATTCATAACACATTCAGCCTGTTGGCATCCTGTTTCACAAAGATGGCCAGCATCATCGTGAACGCCAGCATGCTCGACCCGCCGTAACTCAAAAAGGGTAGGGGGATGCCGATGACGGGCACCAAGCCTATCGTCATGCCGATGTTGATGGCGAAATGCACGAAGAAGATGCCCGCGATACAATAGCCGTACACGCGGCTGAAGGTAGATCGTTGTCGTTCAGCCATGATGATGACGCGCACAAGTAAAGCCACATAAAGCAGCACCACCACACTGGTGCCCAGGAAACCGCCTTCTTCGCCTATGGTGCAGAAGATGAAGTCGGTATGCTGCTCGGGGACGAAGTCGTATTTGGTCTGTGTGCCTTCGAGGAAGCCTTTGCCCGCAAAGCCACCCGAGCCGATGGCAATCTTGGACTGGTGGACGTTGTAGCCCACATCCTTGGTGTCGTTGAGCTTGCCGAGCATGACGAGGATACGGTTGCGTTGGTGGGTCTGCAGCACGTGGTTGAAGGCGTAGTCAACGGAGAACACGAACATGAAAGCGATGGCGAACACGCCCAACATCTTGATGATGCCTCTCTTCTTGGTAATCAGGTAAAACGTCAGTGTGAGAACGAGCAGGCTGCCGAGGATGATGTACATCACTTTTTGAGACCACACCAAGGTGAAGATGAACAGGAGGACGGCGACCACGCCAGCCACCATCGCCCATCCCGTGCCGGGGAAGCCTTCGCGGTAGAGCATCAGGATGAAAGAGACGAAGACGATGGCGGAGCCGGTGTCGTTTTGCATCAGCACCAAGGCCATGGGAATCAGGATGAGTGCTGCCGTGACAATCTGGTCCTTGCGTTTTTGCAAGTCAACATCCAGGCGGTCGAGGTAACCCGCCACAGCAAGGGCTGTCGCCATCTTGGCAAACTCCGAAGGCTGGAACTTGATGCCTGCGCCCAAGTCGATCCACGACGTGGCGCCTTTGGTGGCCTTGCCGTACACCAGCACCATAAACAATGTAGCGAGCACGGCGATATAGATCCACAGCGAAAAGGCGTTGAAAAACTTCGCGTCGATGAGGAGCACGATAAAACCAATCAGCAAGGCACCGCCGATCCAAAGCAGTTGTTTGCCATACACTTGCGACAAGTCGAAGATGCTGGGATGCGCTTCGTTGTAGCGGGCCGAGAAGATGCTGAACCATCCTATCAGGACCAAAGCCAGATAGATGAGCACCGTCACCCAGTCGATTCTTCCTATGATGTTGTTCCTTTCGTTCATCGTTCGTTCTTATACGTGATTCTGCCTTCCATTATGCGTTTCTCCAGATCCTCGCGTTTCGAGTAGCCACGGATGTATTTCTCTATCATCAGGCTGGCGATGGGGGCGGCCCATGTGGCGCCATAGCCACCGTTTTCGATGATGACGGCGAGGGCGATTTTCGGGTTTTCGGCGGGGGCGAAGGCGATAAAGTTGGAGTGGTAGTTGCCGTGTGGGTTCTGTGCCGTGCCGGTCTTGCCGCATTGGGCGATGTCGCTCATCTCGTAGCGTCGGGCCGTGCCTGCCGGACCGCTGAACACGGTGCGCAGTCCCGCTTTCATCACCCTGACATACTTGGGGTTGATGCCTGGGTCGACTTTGGTCGTCATCACCTCGGGGATGGCGGTGGAGTCGCCGAAGCACTTGATGAGGTGTGGTGGGTAGTAATAGCCTTCGTTGGCAATCATGGCGGCGATGTTGCAGAGCTGCAAAGGCGTCACCAGCACCTCACCTTGTCCGATGCCCAAGGAACGAATGGTCACGGAGTTCCATTGTCCGTTGTACATGCGGTCGTAGTATTCGCGTGAGGGGATGTTGCCCGAGCGTTCGTAGGGGATGTCGGTGTTGAACTTATGTCCGAGACCCATTTTGTATGTCATGTCCTTCCAATACTGGTAGCCGTTCTTGATGTTGCCGAACTTCGGGTTGTTGATGGTGGCCTTGAACGACTCGTAGAAATAAGGGTTGCACGAGTTCATGATGGCGTTGGCGAAGTCGGGGCTGCTGCCGTGGCTGTGGGTGCACTTGATGGGCAGTGAACCTTGTCCGGAGCAGTGGAAGCAAGTGGCGGGGGTGATGCTGCCGCTTTGCATGGCAATCATGCCCACCACGGTCTTGAAGGTGGAGCCGGGTGGGTAGGTGCCGCTGATGGCCCTGTTGATGAGGGGCTTCATCGGGTCGTCCTGTAGCTCTTGGTAGTGCTTGCCGCGCTCGCGACCCACGAGGAGGTTGGGGTCGTAGGTGGGGCTGGTGACGAAGGCCAGAATCTGTCCCGTGGACGGCTCAACGGCCACGATAGAGCCTATCTTGCCCACCATCAGTTGTTCGCCGTAGGCTTGCAGGTCGGCATCGAGGCCGAGGTAGATGTCCTTTCCGGCGACGGGTTCCTTGTCGAGTTCGCCTTCGCCGTAGCTGCCCATGACGCGGTTGTGCACATCCACCATCATCACCTTCAGGCCTTTCACGCCGCGCAGCTCCTTCTCATACGACTTCTCAATGCCCGACTTGCCGATGTAGTCGCCTTGCCTGTAGTAGTTCTCCTCGTCTTTGTCCAATTCGCCTTGGCTGATTTCGCCGATGTCGCCCAGGGTGTGAGCGGCGATGGATTGGGGGTAATGGCGCACCGTACGGGTCTGGAAATAAAAACCGGGATAGCGCCAAAGCACTTCGGCGATGTGGGCGTAGTTCTCCTTCGAGACCTGCGTCATGAAGGGCGAAGGCTTCAGGTAGGACTCCTTCTTGGCTTTGTTCATCCGCTCAATGAAAGAGGCCTTGTCGATGTCCAAAAGGCGGCAGAAGGTGGCGGTGTCGAAGGGGTCGAGGGAGTCGCGCTTCATGGCTTGGCGAGGGATCACCATGAGGTCGTAGACGGCTTCGTTGAACACCAGAAGCTGGCCGTTGCGGTCGAACACCTTGCCTCGGGCGGGATATTGCGTGACGAAGCGAAGGGCGTTGTTGTCGGCCATGGTTTTGTACTTGTCGTCGACGACTTGGAGAAAAAACAACTTCATGATATAGACCACCCCCACGGCAATGAAGATGCCCATAATCAGTAACTTTCTGGAAGACAGGTTGTTGTTTTTATTTCTCATAGTGAAATCGTGAATAGCAAAAGTATAAGTTTTTCTTGATTTCGAAGGTATGAAACAATGAAAAAATTTTGCGGCTTTTTTCTTTATCCTTGAAAAACGGTGGAATAATGTGCCAACTATCCGTTTTTTCGTATATTTGCACGATTTTTTTAAGGTTAACCAATGAAAAAGATTGTTTTAATAGTAGGTTGTCTCCTATGTCTTTTTGGCTGTGTGCAGAAGGAGGAAAACAAAGTCGTGCTGCATCGCGAGTTTTACGAGACATTATGGGAACGCTTTGACTATGTGCAGGATAGCATCGAGGTGAAGGCGGAAACCACATACGACTTGAGTCTCAAGATTGCTTTCACCGACGACTATTCCTACAAGGACTTTTCTATGGTCTTTACGGTGTTTTCCAGCGATGGCGAGCCTTATCGCTCCAAGACTTACAAGTTCAATCTGAAAGACGATGAGGGAAATTGGAATGTGGAGAAAGTTGATGGTTGCCATACTTTTGTCTTGCCCATCAATAAGAGTTTGCGCATCTCGGAGGTAGGCACCTACATCTTCCAAATTGAAAACCGCATGCCCATCACGCCCTTGGTGGGGGTGAAGGAATTGACTTTGTTGAACGAATGAGAAAAACAATATCATCATGAAAAATATGAGCAAAATCACGAAACTGGGACTGGCTGCTTTGCTTATGGCGATGCTCTTTGCCTCATGCGTGCCCCAGAAGAAAATGCTTTACCTGAAGGAAGCCCAGATGTTGGCCGAGAACAAATCCATCAACTATGTCAACGACCGTTCAGTCGATTATAAGTTGCAGCCGGGCGACAACCTTTACATCCGCTTTGTCAACATCGTTGACGAACGAAGTGCCGCCTCGTTGACAGGTGATTATACTTCGCGAACGGTTTCTTCTGATGCCTTCGCGAACGGTTTCTTCTGATGCTGCCATCTATCTTCAATCTTATACTTTGGATGAAGAAGGCTTCATCGAGTTGCCTTTGGTCGGTAAAATTGAACTCAAGAACATGACAGTCGATGAAGCGAAAGCGGTTTTACAGACTGAACTCGACAAGTATGTCAACCAAACCACCATCATCGTGAAGATGTCGAACTTCAATTTGACGATTTTGGGCGAGGTAACCCGTCCAGGTATGTTCAAGGTGTACCAGTCGCAAATCAATTTGTTTGAGGCCATTTCCTTGGCGGGCAACATGACCAACTTCGCCAAGAGGGATGCGGTGAAAATCATCCGCCAGACCGACAATGGCTCCGAAATCGTCACGGTTGACATGGGTTCGGCCGACATCCTTTCTTCGCCTTATTATTACTTGAAACCTAACGACATCATCTATGTGGAACCGCTCAAGATCAAGCAATGGGGCTTCACCACCTTCCCGTATTCAACGGTATTTTCTGTGATTTCCTTGGCCTTTACTGCGATTATGATGTATTTTAGTCTAAAAAAATCAAGTGGGAGGTAAGAATCATACAAACCTTATTTAAGTCAATCAAGAATTATGCAGAACGAAACAAAATATAAGCCTCAGCAAAACAATGAGGAACAGACTGTTGACATCAAACAGTTGATTTTTATCTTCCTGAACCATTGGTACTT
>CADAPW010000142.1 GCA_902789915.1 uncultured Bacteroidia bacterium
AATGGCAGCACTGCAGATTTTGGTTCTGCCTGTCAAGGTTCGAATCCTTGCTCGACAACTTAAGGTGGAAGAAAAGACCTGCTACTTTGAGTAACAGGTTTTTTTATTTGAAGTTGGAATTTTGAATTTTGAATCTTAAATCTTTGAATTTTAAATGATTAGCAAAGAACAAGTATCAACTCTCTGCGAAGAAGCCCTCGCCAATACCGACCGCTTCCTCGTGGAAGTAAAGGTGAAGCCCAACAACGTGATTGAGGTCTATGTGGACTCCGACACGGCCGTCAACATCGACCATTGCGCCGAATTGAGCCGCTACATCAACGAGAAACTTGACCGCGACGTGGAAGACTACGAGCTGAGTGTACTGTCGTGGGGCCTTTCGGGTGCCTTGAAGATGGACCGTCAGTTGCAGAAATATGTGGGTAAGGACGTGGAAGTGAAGACGAAAGAAACGGGCAAGATGCAAGGCAAACTCGTCAGCTTCGATGCCGAAAAAGTCGAGTTTGTCCCCACACCCAAGAAAGCCTCGAAGAAAAAACCTGCTGAAGAACCTGTAAACCTGTTCTTTGAACGCAATAAAGTGGAAATCAAACCAGCAATAATCTTTTAGAACGGCCCTTCGACAGGCTCAGGGACCTTAACTTTCGCCTAAAACAAGGGCGCCTGAGCCTGTCGAAGGCCCCAAACCAACAATCAACGATTAAACAATCAACAATCAACAACATACAATGGACAACTACAAATTAGTAGAGACTTTCACTGAATTCAAGGAATTCAAGAACATCGACCGCGAAGCCATGATGCGCATCATCGAGGATGTGTTCAGAGGCATGTTGAACAAGAAGTTCGAAACCGAGACCGACGACTTCATCGACATCATCGTGAACGTCGACAAGGGCGACTTTGAGATCTATCACAACCGCACTGTGGTTGAGGACGATGAGATGACCGACCCGCTGCGCCAAATCAAGCTGTCGGACGCCATCAAGATCGAGCCTGACTTCGAGGTAGGTGAAGAGGTGAACGAGGAGCTGCGTATCGAGAACTTCGGTCGCCGCGACATCCTTGCCTTACGCCAGAACCTGCAGACCAAGGTCTCTGAGTATGAGAAGGAAAACATCTTCCAAAAGTACAAGGAGAAAGTCGGTGAGATCATCACCGCCGAGGTGGTTCATGTGTGGAAGCGCGAAATCGTGGTCACTGACGACGAGAACATCGAGCTGATTCTGCCCAAGGCCGAACAGATTCCGAACGACATTTATAAGAAAGGTGACACCCTTCGTGCCATCGTGAAGAGCGTGGAGAACGTCAACGGCTCGCCCGTGGTCACTCTGTCACGTACCTCCGAAATCTTCCTGCAGCGTCTGCTCGAAGCCGAGGTGCCTGAGATTTACGACGGCCTCATCACCATCAAGAAGATCGTCCGCGAGCCTGGCCAGCGCGCCAAGATCGCCGTTGAGTCATACGACGACCGCATCGACCCCGTCGGCGCCTGCGTCGGCATGAAGGGCACGCGTATCCACGGCATCGTCCGCGAGTTGCGCAACGAGAACATCGACGTCATCAACTGGACCACCAACCCCGTGCTGCTCATCAGCCGCGCCCTCAGCCCGGCCAAGATCACAAACATTGTCCTCAGCAGCGACAACACGATGGCGAATGTGTATATGGAGAACGACCAAATCAGCCTCGCCATCGGTAAGGGTGGCTACAACATCAAACTCGCCGGCAAGCTGACAGGCTATGAGATTGACGTCTACCGCAACAGTGAAGCCAACAGCGCCGAAGAGGATGTCGACCTGCAAGAGTTCTCCGATGAAATCGACCAGTGGGTCATTGACTCGCTCATCAAAATGGGTTGCGACACCGCCAAGAATGTGCTGTCGTACACTCCCGAAGAGGTGGCCAACCGCGCCGACCTCGAAATCGAGACCGTCAAGGATGTGTTCCGCATCCTGAAGGCCGAATTTGAACAAGACGCCGAATAAGGCATTGCAATAACCAACAAACGAGAAACAAAGAGAAAGAAACTATGTCCGAAGAAACTAACTTTTCAATTCGATTGTCGAAAGCGGCAAAAGAATTCAATGTGGGAAAGGACACCATCGTCGAGTTCCTGACAAAAAAGGGATTTACGGTGGACCCCTCTCCCAACACGAAGCTCACAGCAGACATGTATGCGCTGCTTGTGAAGGAATATCAGGGCGAAAAGGATGTGAAGAACGAGGCCAAGAAATTGGGCAACCTCTCTTACAAGGGTGGTAGTGTTTCCGTTGATTCGGCATTGCAATCGCCTAAGGCTGTGGAAGAAGAAGACCACGACGAGGTCATCATCCGCACCAACACCATTTCGTCTCCCACGAAGAAGACGGCAAAACCCGCTCCCGAGACACCTAAGGAGGAGGAAGTGAAGAAAGAGGAGCCAAAAAAGGAAGAAAAGTATGTGGAGATCCCCGCTGAGCCTCAACCCGAAAAGGTCGCTCCCAAGGTCGAGGAACCCAAAAAAGAAGCGAAAACCGATGCCGGCACCTCGTTGAAGATCCTGGGCAAGATCGACCTTGAACCCAAGCCTCACGAAAAGCACGAAAAGAAAGAGAAGAAGGCCGAAAAGGTTGAGCAACCCGTCGAGAAAAAGCAGGAGAAGCCTCAGCAGAAGGCAGAAAAGAAAAAAGAAGAGAAGCCTGTTGAGAAAGTGCCTGCCAAGGAAGAAGAAAAGACTATTGAACCGAGAGTCGTCAAATTGGAAGCTCCCAAACTGACGGGGCCTACCGTCCTAGGCACCATGGAACTGCCCGTAGAGAAAAAAGGCGGTGGTCATGGCGATTCGAAGAAAAAGAAACGCAAGCGCATCCAAGGCGGCAAACCCGAAGGCTCGTCGGAGAACCCGACAGGACCTAATGTGAACGCCGGCGGCAAGAAACAAGACGGCGGCAAGAACGGCAAGGGACAGAAACCTGGCGAACAAGGCGGCAAGAACAGCTCCAACAACCAGAAATCCAACAAGAAAGACAAGAAGGCCAAACGCGAAGAGAAGCCCGAACTCAGCGAAGAGGAAATCTCGAAGCAGATCAAGGACACCTTGGCACGCCTCGCCCCTATGGGCAAGTCGAAGACTTCGAAACACCGCCGTGAGAAACGTCAACAGGTGGCTGGCAGCATGATGGAAGAGATGATGCGTCAGGAAGAGGACAAGAAAGTGCTGAAGGTGACCGAGTTTGTGACCGCCAACGAGCTGGCAACGATGATGAACGTGCCCGTCGTGAAGGTCATCGGTACCTGTATGAGCCTCGGTATGCCTGTTTCCATCAACCAACGCCTCGACGCTGAAGCACTGACCGTGGTGGCTGAGGAGTTCGGCTTCCAAGTCGACTTCGTCAGCGCCGATGTGCAAGAGGCCATCGCCGAGACCGAAGAGGTCGATAAGGAAGAGGATCTCGTGCCTCGCGCTCCCGTCGTCACTGTCATGGGTCACGTCGACCATGGTAAGACCAAGCTTTTGGACTACATCCGTAACACCAACGTGGTGGCCGGTGAGGCTGGCGGTATCACCCAACACATCGGTGCCTACGAGGTGACCACCGAAAGCGGCAAGAAGATCACCTTCTTGGATACACCTGGTCACGAAGCCTTCACGGCTATGCGTGCCCGTGGTGCCAAGATCACCGACGTTGCCATCATCGTCATCGCCACTGATGACAGCGTGATGCCGCAGACCGTTGAGGCCATCAACCATGCGCAAGCTGCTGGCGTGCCTATCGTCTTCGCACTGAACAAGATTGATAAGCCCACTGCCAACCCTGACAAGATTCGTGAGCAACTCGCTAATATGAACATCCTCGTCGAGAGTTGGGGCGGTAAGTATCAAGACCAGGAAATCGCTGCTAAGATCGGTTTGAATGTCGATGCACTGCTTGAAAAGGTGTTGCTTGAAGCCGAACTTCTCGACCTGAAAGCCAACCCCAACCGTCTCGCCAAGGGTACGGTCATCGAGTCCGCATTGGATAAGGGCCGTGGTTATGTAGCCAAGATTTTGGTGCAAAACGGCACCTTGAAGATTGGCGACATGGTGCTGGCTGGCACCACCTTCGGCAAGGTGAAAGCCATGTTCGACGACCACAACCGTCCCGTCAAGGAGGCTGGTCCTTCCACGCCGGTGCTGTTGCTCGGCTTGAACGGCGCTCCCATGCCTGGTGACGCCTTCAACGTGATGACCGACGAACGCGAGGTGAAAGCCATTGCCAACCGTCGTGAGCAGCTGCAGCGCGAACAGACACGCCGCACCAGCCCGCATATCACCTTGGACGAGATTGGCCGCCGCATCGCCATCGGCGATTTCAAGGAACTCAACATCATCGTCAAGGCTGACGTGGACGGCTCCGTGGAAGCTCTGGCTGACAGCTTGCTGAAGCTTTCCACCGAAGAGGTGCAGGTCAACGTCATCCACAAGTCGGTGGGTGCCATCAGCGAGTCAGACGTCATGCTGGCATCGGCATCCAATGCTGTCATCGTGGGCTTCAATGTGCGTCCTACCGCACAAGCGCGTAAGATGGCTGAGAACGAGAAGATAGACATCCGCCTCTACTCCATCATCTACACAGCCATCGAGGAAATCAAAGCCGCTATCGAAGGTATGTTGGCTCCCGAAATCGAGGAAGTGGTCACCTGCAACCTCGAGATTCGCGAGACCTTCAAAATCAGCAAGGTCGGCACCATCGCCGGCTGCATGGTCTTGGACGGCAAGATTACCCGCAACACCAAGGTCCGTGTCATTCGCGACGGTATCGTGATTTACACGGGCACACTCGGCTCCTTGAAGCGTTACAAGGACGACGTCAAGGAAGTCAGCGCTGGCATGGACTGCGGCTTGAACATCGAAAACTTCAACGACATCAAGGTCGGCGACATCATCGAGGGTTATACCGAGAAGGAAGTTGCAAGGAAGTTGTAAAAAAAAGACCGGCAAATGCCGGTCTTTTTTTACAATTTTGCCATCACCTTCAGCAACTGCTCTCCCAAGCCAATCGTGTAGCCTTGTTTCATAAACACTACCTCGCTGTTGGCGTTGGCGATAATGAAGATGGGGCGGCTGTCGGTGTTGAGATGCAAGCCCTCCATGATTTCGTCACGGATAGTGCCCTCATCGATGCCGTAAATGATGCCTTCAGGTAGCTCGCTGAAGCTCTTCAGCTTGAACTTGTCGTAATCTTCTTTGCTGCTGAAGACGAAAATCATCGGCAGATTGCTGTCTTCAAAGTCCTTGCGGAAAGCGGCGATGTCCTGCATGGCATGCGTGGTCGGCTCGCTGCCCTGATCCAAAAGGCCGAGGATGAAATAGCTGTCACGGATGAACTGTTTCGGGTTGCATTCTTCTTCGTTTTCTATGTCAATGAATTTGCTGTCGGCATAGAAGCTGCCGATGACATGGACTTCATCGTCGGGCTGGCGTAAGACGAGGTTAATTTTGGTGGTCTCTCCCGCCCTAATCTCGAAGAACTCACTGTGGGTCAAGGCGGTGCCATCTTCCAAGCGTGTGCCTGTGGTGAGGATGTAATAGCCTTCGTCCAAAGGCGTAGGATGGTCAAATGCGGACAACGTCATTCCATCGTCAATGCCCGGGTCTTTGGCATCGTAAGCCAAGAGGCGGAAGCTGTTGCCGTCGAACTTCTTGATGCTAAAATGCGTGTAGTATTTCGGATCGGCCACAGAAGGAATGGGATAATACTGGATGTCCAAATAGCCAACGGAAGCGTTGTTGGGCACGGCGGCTTCGAAGTCCACTGTGGTCCAGTCCTTGACAAAAAACTGCACATTACCGTTGATAGGGTTGATTTGTGCGGCCACGCCCAGACTTCTCGCCATG
>CADAPW010000143.1 GCA_902789915.1 uncultured Bacteroidia bacterium
CAGCCTATCTTGGTGACGAGGAAGGTCAGTTCAGGATGCATGTCGGCGAAACGGATGAACTCCTCCACGTAGGGCAGGATGGTCTCTGTGCCACCTTGCATGGTGGGGATAGCATAGCTTTGCCCTTGCAGTCCGACACCTTGCCCCATGACGGCACCGAACCTCTGATAGGCCAGATAAGCTGCACCACCGGCATGGGCACCGGCCAGGTTGCTGCCGAAGACGAATATCTCGTTGTCCTTCAGGCTTTTGATATACTCAGGCGTGATGCGGCCGCTGAACTCGCTCATCTCATGGTAGTTCTTGGAGGAGCGGTTTCCCATGCTGCGGTAGGCCTTGCGTTCTGCGCTTGTCATGGCCGAGGTGGCGCCGAAGTCCATGGAGAAACGTGAGAACATCGACATCTTGGCCTTGCGTTCTTTTTCCCAGGCTTCAGTCATGCCAGCTTCGTCGTCGCGGAATTCCATGTGGTTGTCGATGTTAAGGGAGGCGGAAGTGGCTCTCACGTCTTGGTTGGTGCCAATATAGGCGAAGTTCCAGCCTTCTTCGTTTTTCATGCGCTCGACGAGGGCCTTGATGGCGCTGCCAGAGTATTCCTTCGAGGCATTCTCCAAGCCGTCTGTGATGACGGTCACCACGGCGGTGGCGTCTTCCTTGTCCTTGATGGCCCTGTATAAGGCGTTGATGCTGATGCCCATAGCGTCGTAGAGCGGTGTGCAGCAGCAGGGACGGTATTCCTTGGAGGTCAGCTCTTTGACCTTGTCGACGGGCACCATGTCGTAGACCATGGTTTTCTCGCAGTTGCAGAAGATCATCAGCGAGACGAAATGCTCTTGCGTGTCCTTGAAGCGTTCCTGGGCCGAACGGATGCCGCCCACGGTTTCGTTGAATCCGGCGATGGCTGCATTGGCGATGCTGCTCATCGAGCCGCTCTTGTCGAGGATAATCAGGTTATAGACCTGCGTTTTTTGCGTGTTGCTTGTTTCCATAATCTGTTGTTTTTAATTGGTTTAGAATTCTAGTTTGAAATTATTATCTTCTTTAAGTTGGTCATAGCGTTTCTTGTTGAACGAGAAGCGAGTGCCTTTGCGGCGGCGGCTGTCGTCGTCCGAACGGGCAGCGGAGTAGGAGGGACGTGGTTCAGAAGCGATGCTCCCAAACAAGGCCCCGATGTCCATGCTGCGCATCTCGCGATGCTCTCCATAATACTGCCTGTCATCGTCGTCTTCCACCTCATCGAGGATGCCAGTCTGCAAGATTTTCTTGTAGAAATTGCGGCGGTCGAACTGCACTCCAAGGATGGCTTCATACAGTCTTTGCAGCTCAGGGATAGTAAACTGTTCATCCAAAAGTCCAAAGCCAATCGGTTCAAAGTGAATGTCCTTGCGCAGCTTTTCCATCGTCTTTCTTAGGATATAGTCGTGGTCGAAAGCCAATCGCGGCACTTCATTCAAGGCGAACCATTGCGCTTTGGCGGCATCGTCGCCCCCTTGCACCTCCGATTTCTTCGCCAAGGCATAGAAAGCGATGGTGATGACGCGGGAGCGAGGGTCGCGGTCGACGTCGGAGAAAGCCCCTACCTGCTTGATGTAGCGCAAGTCAAGTCCCGTTTCTTCTTTCAGCTCTCTCAGCGCACCTTGCTCTGCCGTCTCGTCCATGTTGAGGAAGCCGCCAGGGAAGGCCCAAGTGCCTTTGAATGGCTCAATTCCGCGCTCGATAAGCAAAATCTTAAGGTCATGCCCGTCAAAACCGAAGACAACACAGTCTGTCGTTACAGCTGGTCGGGGATACTTGTAAGTGTATTGTTGCGTTTCCATATCGTGTAAATTTTACGCAAAAGTACAACTATTTCTGTAACCCGCAATGGAAAAATGTGTAAAAATTACACTTTTGAAAAAATAATTTCCTTATCATATTGGAACCCAATACAATAAGAAGTGTAATTTTTACACAATACAAATAAGCTAATCCGCCACGTCCATATTGTTGGACTCGGCTTTGTTGTTCACGGCACCAGGTTTGTCCTGCTCGTTGATGATGTCGGTGATGACTTCCGATTGGAACACCCCATCGACAAATTCACGTGCCATGGAGTGCTTCCTGTGCCATTCTTCGCCTTCGACCTTGGTCTTGGCGACCACATCTTTCATCTTTTGGTTGAAACTCAACAAGCTGATGTAGATACGATACAGCAGCTCCTCCCTGTCAATCAGCGGAATAAGGATGGAATTGATGACAATGCTGAAGAGGATGACCGAAAACACAATGTTTCTCACAAACAAGGCGACTTCTCCTTCGGGGATGTAGATGAGGGCTTGCGTGGCCAACACCGCCGCAGTCAGTCCCTTGGGGTTGAGGGCCGACATGAAGGCCAGTTCCTTGTCGGGGATGCCTTCTCTCTTTGAGATGGCGAAACGCACGGCAGGAATTCTGAGGATGAATAGCATTATACTGATACCCAGACCGATGATAATAGGATGCCATTGCGTGAGTTGGATGGAGATGCCTACATAGATGAAGAAGAAGGTCTTTAGAAGCAGTACCAGCTCCGAAAACAGCGAGCGCTCGGTTTCGTTGAGGTTGACAGGAACTTTTTTGATGATTTTTTTGAGCCAGGCGTTATAGATCGCATCAATGTTAGCCATGCCGATGCCAAAAGCCAAGGCTGCGATGGCACCGCTAAAGCCCATCCATTCGTTGAGGCCGTAGATGATGAAGACGAAGGCGGGCGTGGTCAGGATGGAGTATTTGATGTTACGCACCTTATCTAATATTAAGGCCCAAAAGATGGCACCCAGCAGACCCATCACTGTGGCGAGAATGAACGAGGAGAAGATGTCGCCGAGGATGGCACCAAACTCCACGTGCCGCGATTTGATGGCTTGCATCAAGGCCAAGGCAAGCACGATGCTGAACACATTGCCGATGGCGGCTTCCAAGATGAGCATGATGGCGGGCTTCTCCGACATGTGCATCTGCCTGACGATGGGGATGACGACCGCCGAGGCCGTACCCCCTAACATACAGCCCAAGATCATGCTGACGATGGGGTCCAAGTCCAAGGCCAGCCATCCTACCAGCCAGATGGCGACAGCGGAAAGGATGAAATTCAAAGCGGTGAGTTTCAATGCGCCTTTGAAAGAGTCTTTCAATGCGCTGAATCTCAGCTGTGTGCCGCTTTCAAACAGAATGGTTACCAAGGTGATGCCTGAAAACAAGCTGCCGGCATTGCCGAGGCTGTCGGGAGAAAGCCAATGGAACACGGGACCAATGAGCAAGCCGATGATGATGAGGAACAACACATCGGGGATGCGCTTGCGGCTGAATATCTCGCTAAAGAGGTGGGCCGTGAAGATGAGCAAACCTATGATGGCAATGGTAAGGCCGATTTGGCGCGACGAGCTGCAGTTGGAGATTTGTTCGGCTACCGTGTTGACCAGGTTGGGATTCGCGATGGTGTCGGAGGCATGGACAAGGGTGTCGTGGATGCCCGAAAGGGTGTTGGTGGTGGGGATGAGGTCGGTTTGAATCATGGCGGCGGGCTTTTAGTTGAACAATCTCCAGCTGACACCGATGTATACACGGCTGTCGCGTGTTGGGTAGTGGGGGGCTACGAATGAGTTACGGATGCCTGTGAGCAAGAACATGTTGGAATAAGCCGCATAGATATGTGCCCTTTGCACTTTGATGGCCAAGGCCACGTCGATGAAGGGGTAGTTGCCGATTTCTACCTCGTTTTGCAGATAGAAGGTGCGTGTGGCGGGCATGTAGGCATCGGCGTAGTATTTGGTGAAATAACGCACCGTGATGCTAGGATAGAGGGTGGCTTTCTTGCGGAATAAGGGCTGCGCATAGCCGATTTTCAGGCTGGCTTGAACCAAAGGCAGATGCATGACATTTTCGTTACTCGACTTTTGCAGGCTCGCAAAACCCTCAAATTCAAAGCGCCACAGTTTTTGGTAGAAGCTGAGATAGGCCTCGCGGATGCTGAACATGCCTTCGTTTTGGGCAGGACGGGCATCGGTGCCAAAGTAAATGAAGTTGTTGATGCTGGTCTGTCTCACGCCGATGCAATAGTCCCTAAATTGGTATTTCAGGTTGAAAACAAGGTATGTGGCCGCCTTGAAGTCGTTTTCCCAACGGAAATGGTTGGAGTAATAAGACGTCTCAAACCAGTTGGCCGACTGCCGCTTGAATTCCACATCGAAGACGGCCATGCCGTAGTTCTTTCTAGTGGTGCCGATATACTGCTTCCATTGTCCCTTGATGTCGAAATCGCCGATTTGGTAGCCAAGGGTGACGAGTTCGGCCTGTCCCGTGATGCGTGCCGACTTGAACAAGTTGACGATGACGCCGCCGTTCACGCTCAGCTGGTTGTAGTTGCGCGCTGGCCTTATCTCGCCTTCTGTATAGTTGAAATATCTCACGTTGTAGAAGCCGTGTGTTACGCCCGCATAGACATATAAAGGCACGTCATCGTTATACTTTTGGTAGCCCAAGCTACTCCATTTCAACGTGTTCTTGATCGCTCTCACCAGCGTGGTGTCGGTGGTTTTGCCTGAGTTGAGCAAGGAATCGTATGGTTGGTAGAAGGCGACGCCGGGTGACGACTCATTATAATAAAGTTTGTTGTTCAGGTAGCTGAAACTGTGGCAAATTCTTCCTAAGGTGAATTTCCTGACTTTTTGCTGCACGATGACTTCTTGGGTCTCGGGATGCGGGAGGCTGTCCATCGACAAGGTGTCAACCACTAGGCTGTCAGCAAGCGGGGCAATGGTATCGTTTTCGACAGGGGTACTCTCTGCCTTGATTATCTTCTTTTGTGGTAAAAGGTTGAAGTACTGCTGGAATCCAATGCCACTGGATACGATAAAGTTGCTTGCAGTGGTGAGGTTGACATTGATGACAGAATTGTCGTCGGCATTGGAGGTATAGTCTTCGTCGTTGACGATGCCACCGTTTTCCTGCATTTCGAGTTTGTTGCGATACCAATAGGCACTGATGCCGTATCGTTTGTTTTTGGTGAAATAATGCGCGTTGATCCAGAAGTAGTTGTTCAAGATTCTGGTGTTCTTGAATGTACCTGGCGAAAGGTCGGTGTTGAATTCGAAAGAGACGAATAGGCGAGGGGTGAACTGCCTGCCGAATTTGGCGTTGAGATGCAGCTCTTTGTCCATGACGCTCATCAGGTAACGCAACTCGGAGTAGGGGAGCACGGATTGGTAAGCAATGAGATTGCTCTCGTTCTTTATGGTGGCAGAGAAAGCGGGCAGCGTCATGTCAAATCCAGTTGGGCGCAGATTGTTGAATCTCATCGATTTATGTGCCAATCCGAAGTTGCTTAGGGAGCTGTAGATGGTCTTTCTGCTTTCCAAGACGTCGAACGAGGCCACATGGAACGTCAGGGTGTCGATGACCTTGGAGCTGTTCAGGAAAATGCTGTCGAATTGGTAGGCATTGTAGGTGACGAAGGTGGAATCGATGGGTCGGGTGGGGGAGATGGGTTTCTTTTTTGGGACAATGCTATCTTGGGTAGGATTTTGTGAAAATCCTAACAAACTGGAAATCAGTATAATGATAGCAAATACCAATTTCTTGGCCATATTCCTGAATTTGGCTGTAAAAATAGTAAAAAGTTGCAAACGAAAGGATAGGGAGGGAATAAAAACAGAAAGCCCCGCCAGCTGTCGCTGACGGGGTCTCCGTTATGGGTGGGCAGCGAACTACTTTCCCACGGTCTCCCGCAGTATCATCGTCGCGGCGGGGCTTAACTTCTCTGTTCGGAATGGGAAGAGGTGCGCCCCCGCGCAATGGCCG
>CADAPW010000144.1 GCA_902789915.1 uncultured Bacteroidia bacterium
ATGCACCTCGCTGAACCATGTCGGCGAGGAATTATGCGGCGACAATGTGGCCTGCACCGTTAAGGACGGCTTCACCACCCTCGTCTTGGCTGACGGTTTGGGCAGCGGCGTGAAGGCTAACATCCTTTCCACGCTCACCTCCAAGATCCTATGCACGATGGCCGCCAACGACATCGACATCTACGAATGCGTGGAGACCATCATCCAAACCCTTCCAGTGTGTTCGGAGCGTGGTGTGGCCTACTCCACCTTCTCCATCATCCATGTGAACACCGAAGGCAAAGGCATCATGTTCGAGTTCGACAACCCCGAGGCCATCTACTACCATCGTGGCCAATGCCAGAACTTCGAGCGTATCGAACTCGATGTGTGTGGCAAGAAGGTATATCGCACCGAACTAAACCTTGAGGAAGACGACATCATCATCGTTATGTCCGACGGCACCATTCATGCTGGCATCGGACAAATCCTCAACTTCGGTTGGGAACGCGACCAAATCATGGAGCACCTCAACGCCAACATCACGCGCTCTATGTCGGCCCGTGCCGTGGCCTGCCTCTTGGCATCGGCCTGCAACGACCTCTATGCCGACAAGCCTGGCGACGATACCACAGTGGCTGCTGTCAAGATTCGCAAGCGTTTGGATGTTAATATCATGGTAGGTCCGCCCGTCGACAAGGAAAAGGACGACTTCTACATTGAGCAGTTCTTGGCCGGTCCCTCGAAGAAAATCGTATGCGGCGGCACCAGTTCTACCATTGTGGCACGCCATCTGAAAACCGAATTGAAGACCAGCTTCGATTTCCCCGACAAGGAAGTACCTCCCATCGGCTACATCAAAGGCATCGACCTGACCACCGAAGGCGTGCTCACCTTGCGCCGACTGATGCAAATGTTGGAGAAATACATCTCCATCTCCGACCTAACCCCCAAGACCTTCACCAAGAAAGACGGTGCCTCGCTTCTCGCGGATTACCTCTTCGAGCGCGCCACACACATCACCTTCTTTGTCGGGCAAAGCGTCAATGTGGCTCACCAAGGGCTACCCATCGACACGACGATGAAGATGAAAATCGTGGAGAAAATTGCCAACGACCTACGCAAGATAGGCAAAATCGTCGAATTGAATTATTATTGAACCCCATCCCACAATACCTAAAACAAGATGAACTCACAAAGGATTTTTGACACCGACGTACAACTCGTCAAATACAAAGTGCTGAAAGAAGTGATCAAGCGCGCCTACGAGGGCGGATTGGAGAACGCCTACATGGAAGTGCCCAAGCTGCTCAGCCCCGGCCCGAAAGCCGAAACGCGCTGCTGCATTTATAAGGAACGCGCTATCCTGCAAGACCGCATCCAGATGGCCATGGGTGGCGACAAGAGCAACCCCAACGTCATCGAGGTCATCGACAGCGCCTGCGACGAATGTCCCATTGACGGCATCTATGTCACACCCGCTTGCCGTGGCTGCATGGTACACAGTTGTAAGGAAGTGTGTCCTAAAGATGCTATTACCATCGTGAACCATCGCGCCACCGTCGATAAGGACAAGTGTATCGAGTGCGGTAAATGTACACAAGCCTGCCCCTACTCCGCAATCATTCTTCAACACCGTCCCTGCATGGTGAGTTGCAAGGTGAAGGCCATCTCCATCGACGAGAATAAGAAGGCCAAAATCGACAACGAAAAGTGCATCTCTTGCGGTGCCTGCGTCTATAAATGCCCCTTCGGAGCCATTTCCGACAAGTCGCTCATCCTTGACATCATCGATATCTTGAAGAAATCGGAGAACAACACCAAATATAAGGTGTACGCCGTCATTGCGCCTGCCATCGTCAGCCAATGCCGTTTCGGACGCGTTACGCAAGTGGTGACAGCCATCAAGAAATTGGGGTTCCATCATGTTGTGGAAGCCGCACTTGGTGCCGACATCACCCTCTATCGTGAGGCCCAGGAATGGAACGAGAAGAAACTGATGACCACTTCGTGCTGTCCTTCGTTTGTAAGTTTTGTGGAGAAAAACTTCCCCGAACTGAAGCAATACATCTCTTCCTCGGTATCGCCGATGGTGGAAACCGCTCGTCTCATCAAGAAATCCGATCCGACGGCCAAGGTCGTCTTCATTGGTCCTTGCACGTCGAAGAAGCTGGAATATAGGCTTGAAAAGACTGGTGGTGCCATCGACAGTGTCATGTCGTTTGAGGAGTTGCAAGCCTTCGTTGACGCTCGCGGCATCGACACTACGCAGATGGAGGACTCAGAGCTGAACAACGCCTCCTACTACGGTCGTATCTTCGCCAAGTCGGGCGGTATCGCCCATGGCATCGCCGATGTGGCCAAGGAAATGGGCGTGGAAGGCGTGAAGCCTATTGCCATGAACGGCATCGCCGAATGCAAGGCTGCCTTGACCAAGTTGAAATTCAACAAAGCCACCGAAAACTTCTTCGAAGGCATGGCCTGCGACGGCGGCTGCTTGAACGGTCCAGTGTGTATCACCCACAGCCCGCGCAATGTCGTTGATGTGGATAAATACGGCAACGAGGCCAAAGAGAAGACCATCTTCAATACCGTCAAGCTGATGGAAACTTTATAATTGGAAATAGTTTTAAAGACGTTGTTTGAGGGCACATCCAATGGGTGTGCCCTCTTTGTTTTATTGTTGACGAATGTGAATCGCGCTAAGCGCTATTCTCTTATTTCCTGTCTCTTCCCAACAACGCTCCAATCCATTGTCGATTGAGCCGTGAGATGTTCTGCCGCCTGATGAGTTTCGGACACTCGGCCTCGCAGGCGTAGGTGTTGGTGCAGCTGCCAAAGCCCAACTCGTCCATCTTGCAGACCATTTTATGTACGCGGTCGGCAACCTCGATTTGTCCTTGCGGCAACAAGGCCAAATGGCTGACCTTGGCACCCACAAACAGCATCGCGCTGGCATTCTTACAAGCCGCCACACAGGCACCGCAACCGATGCAAGATGCGGCATCCATGGCCATGTCGGCTTTATGCTTCGGAATCGGAATCGTGTTGGCATCAGGAACACCGCCCGTGGTGGTGCTGATGTAGCCTCCCGCTTGGATGATCTTGTCGAAGGCGGAACGGTCTACCACGAGGTCGCGGATGACAGGGAACGGCTTGGCGCGCCAAGGCTCGATCCAGATGTCGTCTCCATCATGGAACTTGCGCATGTGGAGCTGACAAGTGGTGATGCCGTCGTCGTTGCCATGCGGGCGACCGTTGATATAGAGTCCACACATGCCGCAGATGCCCTCGCGACAGTCGTTGTCGAAGCACACGGGATGGGCGATGTGGTCGTTGATGAGCTGCTCGTTCAGGATGTCAAGCATCTCAAGGAAGGAGCAGTCGGGCGAGATGCCTTCCAAAGGATAGGTCTCAAAATGGCCCTTGGCGCGGGCGTTCTCCTGACGCCAAATATGTAAAGTGAACTTCATGGCTTACTTGTAATTACGGTTTGCAATTTGGATGTGTTCATAGACTAGCGGCTCTTTCTCCATGGTCTCGGGATTACCGTGACCTTGGTATTCCCATGCGGCGACATACATAAAGTGCTCATCGTCACGGAGGGTCTCGCCGTCTTCGGTCTGGTGCTCAGTGCGGAAGTGTCCGCCGCACGATTCCTCGCGGTGCATGGCGTCGTCGATGACGAGTTGTGCCAGCTCAAAATAATCCTCAAGTCGATAGGCTTTCTCCAACTCTGGATTGAACTCATTGGCAGTGCCAGGGATGAAGACCTTTTTCCAGAACTCATTTTCCAATTGTGAAACGAGTTTCTTCGCTTTGTTGAGACTCTCGGTGTTGCGAGCCATGCCGCAGTATTCCCACATGATTTTGCCTAAAGCCTTGTGGAAATGATCCACGGTCTTGTCGCCTCCAATGGTTGTCAATTTATTGAGACGTTCGCGTACAGCCACTTCTGCTTTGTCAAATTCTGGCGTTGTGGCCGAAATCTTCCCCACATAGATCTGGTCGGCGAGGTAGTTCTGCATGGTGTAGGGCAAGACGAAATAGCCATCGGCCAGTCCCTGCATCAGTGCGGAGGCACCGAGGCGGTTGGCGCCGTGGTCGCTGAAGTTGGCTTCGCCAGCGGCAAAGAGCCCTGGGATGGTGGTCTGCAGCTCGTAATCGACCCAAAGGCCACCCATGGTGTAGTGGATGGCGGGGTAGATCATCATCGGAGTCTCGTAAGGGTTCTCGTCCGTGATCTTTTGATACATCTGGAAGAGGTTGCCGTATTTCTGCTCCACGAAATCCTTGCCCAGGCGTTGGATGGCGTCGGCAAAGTCGAGGTAGACAGCATAGCCTGTGCCTACGCCATAGCCGGCGTCGCAGCGCTCCTTGGCGGCACGGCTGGCCACGTCACGGGGAACGAGGTTGCCGAAGGCGGGATAACGACGCTCCAGATAATAGTCGCGATTTTCTTCAGGTATCTCTGTAGGTTTCAACTTCCCGGCACGTATAGCTTCGGCATCTTCCTTTTTCTTGGGCACCCAGATGCGGCCATCGTTGCGAAGGCTCTCGCTCATCAGCGTGAGCTTTGATTGATAGTCACCATGCACAGGGATACAGGTCGGGTGGATCTGCACATAGCAGGGGTTGGCAAAGGCTGCTCCCTTGCGATGGCACACCCAAGCTGCGCTGCCGTTGCTGTTCATGGCGTTGGTGGAGAGGTAGTAAAGGTTGCCGTAGCCACCGGTGGCGAGCACCACGGCATGAGCGGCATAGCGCTCCAAGTCGCCGTTGACGAGGTTGCGGACGATGATGCCTCGGGCGCGACCTTCCACCACGACGAGGTCCATCATTTCGCAGCGCGTGTGCAGTTTCACCGTGCCACGGGCGATCTCACGACTCAAGGCACCGTATGCGCCGAGCAGCAGTTGCTGTCCGGTCTGGCCTTTGGCGTAGAAGGTACGGCTCACTTGTGCACCGCCGAAGGAGCGGTTGTCGAGCAGACCGCCGTAGTCACGGGCGAAAGGCACGCCTTGTGCCACGCATTGGTCGATGATGGCACCGCTGACCTCAGCCAAGCGATACACGTTTGCCTCACGGGCGCGGTAGTCGCCACCCTTGATGGTGTCGCGGAAGAGGCGTTCCACGCTATCGCCGTCGTTCTGGTAGTTCTTGGCCGCATTGATGCCGCCTTGGGCAGCGATGCTGTGGGCACGGCGTGGTGAGTCTTGGATGCAGAAGATGTCGACATTGAAGCCCATGGCACCAAGCGAGGCAGCTGCCGAGGCACCAGCCAATCCGGTGCCGACCACGATGATGTCGAGTTTGCGCTTGTTGGCCGGGTTGACCAACTTCTGCGAGGCTTTATAATTTGTCCACTTTTCAGCAAGCGGACCAGCAGGTATTTTAGAGTCTAGTTTCATATCATTGTACGTCTTTTAATTAGGAATGCGGAATGCAGAATGCGGAATTCTCAAACCTTGTTCATTCATAATTCAGCATTCATAATTCAGCATTATTATTATAGTCCGAAATACACCCCGATGACCACCACAGCGAACATCAGGCACACTACCCAGGTATAGATTTGGCCAAGCACCTCTATGGCTTTGCCATATTTGTAGTTATACAGCCCGAAAGTCTGAAACACGGCAGCAAAACCATGCCGCAAGTGGAACCATACGACAGCAAAGAACACCAAATAGGAAATGACGATGTGCAAGATCTTGAATTTCTCGCGGGCT
>CADAPW010000145.1 GCA_902789915.1 uncultured Bacteroidia bacterium
CGTTGAACGTCACCTTCCAAGAAGAACAACGACGACTGCAGTTCCGTGTCGAAGAAGGCACCGTCGTGGATGAGCGGCGCATAGCCCCACCATGTTTCAAGGATATAGGTGAACACAGGGATCAGGATGACCGAAATGATAGTCTTGATGCCGAACTTGGGTCCAAGAATGATGGTGCCGATGATAAGCAAGGGAATGTCCATAGCGATGCCTGACACAGAGATTTTCCATCCCCACAAGGCATTGAACACGTTGGCGAGACCATACACACCGCCAGGCGCCAAGTGATAAGGATTCACAAACATCACATCGCCGATGGCGAAAAGAGCCGAACCTAACACCAACAAGGCATAGGCCACAATTTGTTGCTTCAATTTCTCGTTTTTCATAACTCAAACAATTATGATTCAGTTAATTAAATTAAAAATTATGCTTTTTGAAGCGGCAAAGGTACGAAATTTCCAAAATCTTTCTACCTTTGCAGGCCAAAATAGGGCCCGTAGTTTAATGGATAAAATAAAGGATTCCGGTTCCTTCGCTCTGGGTTCGATTCCCAGCGGGCTCACAAAAACCAATTGATCGATTACCGACCAATTGGTTTTTCACTTTTTTACACGAATTGCCACGAATGTATCACGAATTTCCAAAAATTGAATTCTTGGGTAATCTACTCAGTTAAATCTACGATTTCGTGAATAATAACTGGTAATTCGTGTTAATAATCAGCGATTTATTTCTTCTCCGTAATGATGACATCGATTGCACCTACACCAAACTTGGCGATGCTGGCCATGCGATTTTCGGTGTTCTTGTAGTTCTTCAGTTCCTCGATGATGGCGTTTTTCAGCACGCCATTACCCACACCATGGATGAAAGTCACCTTGTTGTATTCGGCGGCGATGGCACTATCGAGCATCTTCTTGAAATAGTCCGTCTGGATCTTGAACATGTCGTGACTCGAAAGACCCAAAATGTTGTCGACCAACTCGCCGATGTGCAAATCAACGATGGCCTCACCTGGAGCCACACGATGCTTGTCGATGGGCGCTTCTTTCTTTACCAAATCCTTGGTAGGAGCCTGTGAGCCAATGCCTTCCTTCATGATTTTGGTAAAATCGCTACCACCCTGCTTCAAGGCGATAAGCTCGGAGAGGCAAACCATCACCGACTTCTCGCCCAAGATGCCCGAAGGCAAATAGCTGCCATCTTTGTAGAAACGCCCTGGACGCAGCGAGAAGGGTGCATTCAGCGGAAGCAGCACGGAATCAGAGGTTTCCGCAGTCAAAATGGCTTGCACCACGCCGTTGAGCCAATATTCGAGGTCATCGCGCGAGATGGTCTCGATGACGATTTTCTCGTATTTGTCGACCTGACCAAAATCCACATTGGCAAACTTGTCTTCCTCCTTGATGGTGAAAGTGTAGAGCATCTCGTAAGGCGTGTGGTTGACCAGCACCACATCCAATGGACCAGTGAGGAGCCACTGCTGCTCGTGGGGAACAAAGGCCATGTAGATGCCTTCTTTCTCCGCCTCTTTTGCGAAGCGGCGCAGACCACCTTTTCGGGCTTCCTCGGCCTGCTGTTGCTTCAGAAGCTCCTGTCCCTGAACCTCTTTCTGCACCTTTTCCACCGTTTGTTGTTGTTTGCTCGGAGCGGGCATTGAACGATAGTCAAGTACCAAATCCGTTATCAAAGTCGGGATTTCGAAGCCATCTTCCACTTCGACCATCACCATACGAGAGTCTATGATTTTCGTGACCTTGCCCCCACCGATGGTGCTGAGGAAGTTCACTTTGTCGCCAATCTTGAATTCTGCCATTGTTTCTCGATTTTGAACGGCAAAAATACACAATTTGGTAGGATTTTTGTATTTTCGCACTCGATTTTGAAATGCAATGAAGAAAACACTACTCATCCTCATACTTTTGGTCGCAGCATTCGTTTCGTGCACCAAACCTGTCGACTTCGGCAACATCTCGGTAGGCATTCACTATTCCGTCAATGGCAAGCCGTTGGTTACCGACACGTTATGCTATGAGAACGAGGCAGGTAACCGATTTCTCATCACCGAGATACAATGGTTTTTGTCGAACATCCAACTGCTTGGCCAAGACGGACAATGGCACACTTTGAAACACCTTGATGTGGAGAATCCCAACGCCGTAGAGACCGAACACATTTTCTACATCGACACCGACATTCCAGAAAGCCATACGTTGCACGGGCAAAAGATTCCTATTGGACATTACTCCCTACTACGCTTCACCTTTGGCCTCGACGAAAACGACAACCAAACCGGTATCTTTAACGATTCACCCGAGTCGGAGATGTTTTGGCCTTATGTGTTAGGCGGAGGTTACCACTATATGAAACTCAACGGAAAGTTTGTCGACTCGGAAGGTCGTCTCAATCCTTTAGCCATTCATCTCGGCATCGGACAAAACGAAGACTGCACTGAGTTCTACCAAAACTATTTTATAGTAGAGTTCCCCATCGACTTCGACGTCAAGGCTAATGCCGAAAACAGCATCGACTTGACTATGGTCATCGACAACTGGTTCCGCAATCCCCATACGATTGATTTCGACGAATTTGGAAGCCACATCATGCAGAACCAAACCGCTCAACGATTGATCAGCGGCAATGGAAAAGACGTGTTCAAAATAGGGGAACCTACTGACAATGAAAACAATACCATCATGGAAAAAGATAATAAACTGGCAGAAAAGTTCAAAAACGTGATGCAAAAAGCCGCTCCGAAACCACATTTCTGGAGTTGGGAAAGCGTGAAGGACAGAATTGGGAATCCAAAGATTCAAGATTCAAAGATTTAAAATTGTTGAATCGTTGATTAACTACGTTGAATCTTCGATTTGTTTAATTGTTTAATTGAATAGATGATGAGTACACTGAAGGGTATTTGTGCGGTGTTGATTGGGTTTCTGGCAATTATAGCAAGCGCTTGCAAACCAGAGAAAACGCACTACCAACAGACACCATACGAATTGCTACAACCATCGTATTTCCCTACGAAAAACAACATTCCAGACGACAATCCCATGACCGAAGAGGGTGTAACGTTGGGACGAAAGCTCTTTTACGACCCGCGTCTTTCGGGTCGCGACGGCACAGACGGCATCCGTAGCTGCTCCTCTTGTCATCATCAGGAGAAGAGCTTTGAATATGGCGCACCAACGGGCACACATCATGCCATGTTGCCATTGATCAATTTGGCTTGGAACAGAACGGGCTTAGGCTGGAATGGTGGCGTGGCCACCTTGGAGAATATGGTTTTGGCGGCGGTCACGAGTCCCGTGGAAATCAATGCTGACACCAATCAAGTGGTCAAGTATTTGCAAAAGACCGACGATTATCCCGCGCTGTTTGAGAAAGCCTTTGGGAGCCGAGACATCACCTTTGTCAATGTGGAACGTGCCATCGCGCAGTTTGTGAGGAGTTTGGTCTCTGCCGACAGTAAATTTGACCGCTACTTGCGTGGTGAGGAGCAACTTACCGAAGATGAACTGGCTGGATATGAACTATTCTGTACCGAGGAAGGTGCCGACTGTTTCCACTGTCATGGTGGCGGAGGATTGGCCTTGATGACCACCAATTTGTTCTACAACAACGGCTTGGACGACGAATTCAACGACCCCGAGGACCGCTCTGCCATTACGGGAAGCCATTGGGATAAAGGCGCCTACAAAGCCCCTACCCTTCGAAACATTGCTGTGTCGAGCCCCTACATGCACGACGGACGCTTCATCACCTTGGATGAGGTCATCGACTTCTACAGCGAAGGCGTGAAAGACTCCGAAAACATCAACCCGCTGATGCACCATGTGATGGACGGTGGTGTGCATCTCACCGACTTGGAGAAGGCCCAGTTGAAGGCGTTCTTGAGCACCTTAACCGATGAACATTTCCTAAGTAATCCTGATCATTCCGACCCTAATCAATAATCACAAAACCCACAAAACATGCAAAACAACCAAGAACAGTTGAAGCGGCCAACACAACCGTGTGACCGCTGGAAAGCCACCGGTTGGCAGCTTTCCACCACATTTACCAAACAGTTTTGTTGGTTTTGCTAGTTTTGTGACAAAAAAAATACGATATGCTTTTCCCTTGGGGTGACAACAGGCGTTTCAACAGCTACAGCAACTACTTCAAAAAGCAGTTCGGTGGACGTGTGCAGAAGATCAGCATTGATGCGGGGTTCAGTTGTCCCAATCGTGATGGAAAAATCAGCACGGGAGGGTGCACTTTTTGCAGTAACGAGGCTTTCAACCCATCGTATTGTCGGCCTGAAAAATCCATCAAGCAGCAGATTGAGGAAGGCATTGCGTTTCACCAAAGGCGGTATCGTCGGGCAAATAAGTATTTGGCTTATTTTCAGCCGTTTTCAAATACTTACAAGCCGTTGAAGGAACTGAAAAGGATTTACAGTCAGGCTTTTGAGGCCATAGATTCCATCTCCCCACATCCCAACACACGGAATGACATGACCTCAAAAGCCATGGAAATGCCGCAAATCATTGGCATTGTTATCGGCACAAGGCCTGATCTGGTTGACGAGGCCCTTTTGCAATACCTCAACGAGATACAACAAACGCATTATGTGATGTTGGAATATGGTGTGGAAAGCGTCTATGACGAGACTTTGAAACGCGTCAACCGTGGACACGACTTCGCCATGGCGGAAAAGGCCATCCGCATGACTGCCGACTATGGCATCCCTTGCGGGGCACATTTCATCTTCGGGCTGCCTGGCGAAAGCAAAGCCATGATGCTCGATGCCGCTGACGTCATTTCGCAACTGCCTCTGACCACGGTCAAGTTCCACCAACTGCAAATCTTCAAAGGTACCAAGATGGCTGAAGAATACCTTGAGCATCCCGAACATTTCCATCTCTTTGACTTAGAGGAATATATCAACTTTGTCATTGACTTTGCCGAACGCCTCAACCCCGACATCGTCATTGAACGTTTTGCGGGCGAAGTGCCGCCGCGCTATCTCGTCAGCGAGCCTTGGATGAAACTGCGCTACGACGAAGTATTGGCCAAAATCGAGAAGCGAATGGAAGAACGCAACACTTGGCAGGGGCATCTTTTTTCGTAAATGTCTTCCCTATCCAACAAAAAACACTATCTTTGGGCTGTCGTTTTTATAAAACTATCGCTTTTTTCTATCGTTAATTCACTGATAAGCCCATCATGATGAGGAAAAGAATCACCATAAAAGTCAACGAAACCCGCACATTTGAATTGGAAAGTCATGAGGGAGGCGGGTATCAATGGAGCATCGCTTCCAACGACGAGAATGTCACCCAAGTCCAAATCAAGCGGCACAAGCCAGCGCAAGATCAATCAGCAGCCACACTTGGCAAGAGTTTTCCGACTCTGGTTGAAATCAAAGCCCTTGCTGAAGGAAAATCCATCATCCTCCTTGAGGAAAAAAGGGCTTGGGAAAAAGACACCAAACCTTTGAACACCTGCAGGATCTATATCACAATAAACCAATAAAATCATGAGTAACTATAACTTACCGACAAACAAAGCCAAGCATTTGAAGTATAAGTTCGGATGGCTTCCCGACCTCCCCGATGCCAGAGACTACGTGTACCAACCTCCACTGAAGTTAGGCAGTGCCAGTGAATTGCCCTCAAAGGTAGACCTTGCTGCAAGAAGATACAAAAGCAGAAAACCAAGCGATTGTCGCGGCTTTTCGTGTATTACAACGAGCGTGTGATGATGAACACCGTGATGTCCGACAGCGGTGCCTACCTTAGAGACGGGGTCAAATCGTTAACCAAGCAAGGCGTTTGCTTCGAGAAAGACTGGACGTATAGCAAAAGCACCAAACCGGGAGCAAAGTTCACGATGCAACCACCCAAGAAATGCTATGAAACAGCCCTCGACAACCAGGTCCTGAAATATCTGAGTGTCACACCCAATTTGTTCCACCTCCGTTCATGCCTGGCCAGCGGTTTCCCCTTTGTGTTTGGCTTTTCCGTGTATGAGAGCTTTATGTCGGACGAAATGAAGCAGACGGGCATCATGCCCATGCCTACAGCAGACGAGGACATGCTGGGCGGACATGCCGTGATGGCCGCGGGCTACGACAACGACACCAGAATGTTTCTCATTCGCAACTCATGGGGCAAGAAATGGGGCGACAACGGCTACTTCTGGATGCCTTACGACTACATCTCAAAGACCAACAACTGCTCCGATTTTTGGACGCTTCGATTGGTTGAGTAATAACAACAGTCCATTATACAAAAATCGGTGTGCTCCCAATGAAGCGCACCGATTTTTCATTTTGCAAAGTCTTTCCCTGCAACCTAAAACCGCGGAACAAGCCAGATTATAGTTTCTTCACTGGGAAAGTGAAATACGTGTCGGGGAAAGGCTCATTCTTCAACGAGAAGTGCCACCATTCGCTGTCCAGAGCCTTGAAGCCGTGGCGAAGCATGGCCTCACGCAGGATCATGCGGTTGTGGAACTGCTCTTTGGTGATGCTGCGATTGGCTGGACTGGCGCTGTTGTCGCCCGTGTATTCGCCCGTCTCAGGATTGCCGCAGAAGTCGGGGTGGCTCTCGGGACCGAACCAATCGAACGTGCCGCCCATATCGACTTCCTTTTCGGTAGCCATGTCGAACAGGGTCAGGTCAACGGTGGAGCCACGGGTGTGACCACTCTTTTCCATGATATACACTTGTTCGAAAAGCACACTCTTGTCCAAATCGGGATAGAAATAGGTTTTCATCAGCGTGTCGGGGATGTCGGCGGCCCAACGCACAAAATGGTCGACAGCGCACTGAGGACGGTAGGCATCAAAAATCTTCATGCGATACCCTTGTTGCTTCAAGTCGTCGCTCACTGCACGAAGACTATCGGCAGCCTGACGGGTCATAAGTACGACCGGCTCAAGATAACCATCCACTCGTGTCCCCACGAAATTGTACGTGCCGAAATAGCGGACCTCCAAGATAGCATCAGGGACGACATCAGTCAAATTCACGAATTGGCTGGCATCGTCGGTGGATGACAATTGTCCCGTCAGCCACTTGAATTCGATTTTTGCTTTCTCGAGCTGTGCGAGAAACTCAGGGCTGGTATGCAAGGCTGCATAGCCGATGCTGGCCCCTACACGAGTGGCGTCAATGTCGCTCTGCCAGTGGGCACCTTCAATCACGCGGCTTTCGCTATACATCCATCCTCGGGCAAAGAGGGTGTCGGACCGTGCTGGGTTGATTTCCGACAAAAGCAAAGCAGCCAACCAACCTCGCATGGTATGGCCTGAAGGATAGCTACCTTCACCGCTCAACTCCGCTTCCGTTTCCGTCGACAACAGATGTTCTTCATACATCTCAAACGGACGCAGCCTATGATAGTAAGCCTTGGGAGCCACCCGCATTTGGTCGGTGGTGGCCATACTATTCACCATAAGCTTCCATATCTCTGGGGTCTCAGTTTTAGACATGGTCAGTCCAAAGGGAACGTTAAACTCTGCCAGCAATGCCTCATACGACCATACAGCATCGCGTCTGGCAATTGCGGCACGCACTGAGTCGAGTCGCTGTATCTTTCCCCATTGGTAACGCACCACATCGTAAGAGAATTCCGGGCTATTGAAAGCCGGTGGAGGCGCCAGGCACTTGATGAGGTCGGGCAACTCTTCCGTACTGAAATACAGCGTTATGCTGTCGT
Organism: uncultured Bacteroidia bacterium; assembly: GCA_902789915.1. Classification (GTDB taxonomy): domain Bacteria; phylum Bacteroidota; class Bacteroidia; order Bacteroidales; family F082; genus Limimorpha. The sequence continues at coordinate 7,717 of CADAPW010000145.1, forward strand.
TTTGTGCTTGAGTTTGCAGACTGCCGCAAAACAAGAAAGCGACAAGAAATACTATGAAAATCTTTTTCATTTTGTTGAGGGTTTGATTTCAAGGTGCAATAATACGGATTTTTTGGATGAGGCAATTAATTACTGTTGTTGCCACCCTTTCAAACAGCAAGAAATTTAATGACAATAGTGCATAGTTCAACTTTTTTTAGTACTTTTGGGTCATCAAAACATGTATCATCATGAAACAACACAATTCCACCCATCGCACAAGAGTCGCAGTTCTGGCAGCCATTGCCTTCATCATTATGCTTTGCTCTTTCGGCGGCGACGACAACACAGAACGTTTCAGGAATGCCGCTTTGAACCTCGACAAGACCTATCACACATTGACCGATGAGTTCGACTATTGGCCAGAATGTGGCATCCGCGTCACGGGAAGCCATCTCGCCTCACTCATCTCTTTGACTGACCTTCAGCAGATGCTCCCCTACCCGCTTTATCTATCGGGACCGCACCACAACGGACAATGGGACCTCGGCAATGAGGACGAATACGGTCATTACAACCCAAAAGCCATCCAATATCTTGCCGGTCTCGCCAAAACGGTGGTTTCCGACGAGCTGTTTGTCGAACGAAGCAAGCCGCTCGTCGACGAATACCTCTATCGTCAGATGCACATCATGATGGTGATGCACGATGCCCTTTACAATGAACTCACGCAAGAGGAGCGCGAAGTGGTGTTTAGAAGCTCGCTTGAAACCAAAGGCAACGATTACGAGAATGGTGGATCGGGATTCTCACTAGGCCGACTGAACCTTGAAGATGGCACCTACGTCTACGGAAATGTCAATTACCGTTTCCTCCATTTCTGGGCTAGGCGTTGGGGAGACGGCACCATCGACCTGTTTTATCAAGGGCTGAGCACCATCTTCAAAGCGTATTATCCTGAGTATGAGTATTCATCAGATGTTTATTGGATGAGCGACTTCGAGCTGGAAGGAGAAGGATGGATGGGCGACGGTGAAACGATTGACACATACGTCGTCATTGACGGCTCGGAGCTTCGCCTGCGTTTGGAGCCTTCGACGAGTGCCGACACCTTCAAATGGCCTGACGGCACCAACCGTCACCCGAAAGTGGGCGAACGCTTTATGTATATGGGCGAGACAGACGACTTCTACCAAATCAACTTCCACGGCAACTTCGTTTGGGTGTCGAAGAAGTTTACGCATTTGGAGTGATATCGTGGCAAACTTCCACGGCAACTTCGTTTGGGTGTCGAAGAAGTTTACGCATTTGGAGTGATATCGTGGCACAAAAATGAAAAATCGGTGCGCTTCAGCTGAGGCGCACCGATTTTCGTTTTTATAAAACACATGGTTTACTCAGCAACTTCCTTCGCCTTCGCCCTGAAGTTCACCAAGTCTTCCTCGATGAAGTTCTTCACGTAGACGCTCTTGCCGATAACGTCTTCCTCGGCGGCGTGGACGTAGACGTTGGCCGACTGGGTGAAGAGATGCGGGGCGTGGGTGGCGTCGTCGAGGATGAGCAGCGACATCATAATGTCGCCAGTCATGTCGTAGAGACGACGGGCCAAGAAGTCCTGAACCTCCTGGTTGTTGGCAGCCTTGACGTAGTTGATGCTCTGCTCGTAAAGTTCCACGAGGGTGCGCACCGTGTTCTGCAAAGGCTTCAGGTCCTCGGAGACTTCGTTCTCGAGCATTTCCTTCATGATGGTGAGGTAGGTGCCATTAGTGATGTAACGGATGGCGGCCACCACCTGCAACTGTGTCGTGCCTTCGTAGATGGAGAAGATACGGGCATCGCGGTAGAGGCGCTGGCACTTGTACTCCATGATGAAGCCCGAACCACCGTGGATGCTGATGGCA
>CADAPW010000146.1 GCA_902789915.1 uncultured Bacteroidia bacterium
GGCGATGTCAACTTCGTGGAACTCACCGACGACAATACAGTCATCGTGGAACTGACGGGAGCCTGCGGCAACTGCCCCCACAGCAGGTCGACCCTCAAAAACGGCATCGAATCCGTGATGAAAAAGGTCATCCCTGAAATCAAGTCGGTAGAACAAATAGAAACACTTGACTTGTAAATACGGCCCCCTCCGGCAAGCTCAGGGACCTGGCTTTTACGGCTGCTGAAGGTGCATGAGCCTGTCGAAGGCACAATCCAAACAGAAATACAACTAAATGTCTAACATAAAATTCAAACCACATGAAAAAAGTTCTATTCTCATTGATGGCCATGCTGCTCCTTTCGGTGAGCGGCATCGCACAAACGACCTACACCAAAGTCACCTCGGCTTCAGGCCTTGAAGCTGGTGCCAATTATCTCATCGTAGCCCATCACGATGAAGCTGGCATTCTCGCCATGGGTTATCAAAAGACAAACAACCGTCATGCTGTGGTCGTGAGCGAAAACGGCGAATCCATCACCGTTACGCCCGGTACCGACCCCACCAGCGAAACCGACGTGTTCCAATTCACCTTGGGCGGCAGCGCCAACGCTTGGACCTTGTTCGACGAGGCCAAAGGCGGCTATCTTTATGCAGCCAGCAGCAGCAGCAACAACCTGAAGACGCAGACCGAACTTGATGCCAACGGACAGTGGAGCATCACCTTCAACGGCGATGGCACGGCTGAAGTGGTCGCACAAGGCGAAAACGAACGCAACAACATGCGTTTCAACCCCAATACCACCAACAACGCCCCGTTGTTCAGCTGCTATGCCGAGACGTCCAACATCGACACACGCGTCAGCTTCTACAAAGCTGGCGGCAGCCCTGCACAACCCGACCCGGAGCCGAGCAACTACCCCACCGAATTCCATTGCTTGACCAATGCAGACGGCCTGAGCATCACCGTTGACTGGGTTGATGCCACGGGCACACAGCTGCCTGACAGGTATCTCGTGCTGGCTTCCACGGGCGACATCACCGTCCCCGTCGACGGCACTCCCGTCGCCGATGGCGAATTGGCCAAGAACGTGGCATACGGTGAGCAAACCGTGACCTTCACTGATTTGCAGAGTGGCACCGCTTACCATTTTGCCATCTTCCCTTACACCAACGCCGGTTCCAACATCGACTACAAAACCGATGGTAGCTATCCAACGACGGTAGGCTCCACGGAACAAATCATCACCCTCTTCTTCGAAGACTTTGATGAAGAGCTTGGCGTGTTCACTCCCTACAGCATCGTCGGTGAACAAGAATGGCATCATGGTGATCACCAAGGTACGACATACGCCAACATGAACGGCTATGCTGAAGGCGCTTCTAACGAAAACGAGGACTGGCTTGTCAGCCCCGCCATCTCCAGCCAAGGCAACCAAGATGCGATTCTGAGCTTCCGCACTGCCATGAAGTTCGAAGGCGATCCGCTGCAAGTAAAGGTCTCCGTTGATTATGACGGCCAAAGCGACCCCATTGGATTCGATTGGGTCGACATCACAGAAAAGTTCGAGTATTCAACGGGTAACTATGAGTGGGTTGAATCTGGTGCAGTGAACATTTGGAGCATCCTCGAAGGCTATGAACTCGGCTATCCCAATTTCTATGTTGCCTTTGTCTACAAGAGCAATACCGAAGCCGCTGCATCTTGGGAAATCGATTATGTGAAAGTCGTCTCCTATGGTGCTGAGGCGGTTGCCGAGCAAAGTAACACCATCGGCCTTTATCCCAACCCCGCCAGCGAACAGATTTCGTTCGTGCTCGACGAGGCCGCCGAAGTCAGCATCTTCGACATGACAGGCCGCAAGGTCAACACGACGAACGTTGCTGCCGGTGAAGCCCAACTCAACGTGAACGAGCTTGTCAACGGCGTTTACTTCGTCAACTTCCGCTTTGCCAACGGCAGCATGGCCGTTTCGAAGTTCGTGAAGTTCTAATACAGACGCGTAGCGTCATTGCGAGCAAAGCAATACTTTGACACGCATCGCGTCATTGCGAGGAACGAAGCAATCCAGAGAACCCAGCTTAATCCCTGGATTGCTTCGTCGTTCCTCCTCGCAATGACATAAAGCGATACATAAAAACACAATGAAAAAGATTATCCTCATAGTATTTCTTTTCCTCTCCACTTGGGCCTCGGCCCGGCAAGTGGAGCCAGTGCGCTATGAGGTGAACCGTTGGCACAAGGAGCAAGGCTGTCACTTCCAGCCGTTTGGCGCAAAAGGCGGCCTCATGCTCTCTGAAACCGAAAAGACCGACAATGAAAAGCATCGTCTTTGGAGCTTCGCCCTCGTCGACACCAACCTCTACGAGACCCGCAGCGACCTTATCCCCTTGCCCGACAAGCTCAAATTTTTTGATTCCGATTGTGACGACCGTTTTGCCACCTTCCTCTTCGTCAACGAGGGCAACAAAAAAGCCTCCGACACGTTGGATTTCCTTGTGGTGAGCTTCAATCGGACAGAAAATTCCTATCGGACCTTCTGGAACAAATGGTCCGACAAGTCGGTGCCGCTGTCGGTGGAAGTCGCCGACGGCACGATGATGCTGGCCCTCAACGACAAAAGCGGCAACGGAACCTTGCACTTCTACGACTTGACTTCCAATGCCTGCCGCATAGAGACGCCCAATCCCTCAAGCAGCTTCGTCCTGTTCCAAACCAAAGCCTTCCCGAAAGAGCATTGTTTTGTAGTGGCCGCAAAGGAATATGAAAACAAGCGTTTTGTATCGACATCCTTCCTGGTCTATTCCACTAGCGTTGCACTGCAAGGCAGCTACCGTTACGAAAACATCCCCAACGCCGCCTTGGGCAGGATGGGCTTCCGTTTCGACGAAAGCCACAACCTGGTGGTCATCGGCACCTTGGAACGTGAAACGGGCAGAAAGGTCAGCCTGCAAGGCGTGACGGAAAACTTCGACAAGGAAAGCCTCGGCGTGGCGTGGTTACGCTTTGTTTCGGGCATTGCCGACAGCCGATTGTACCTGTTCAAGGACATGCCTGAAATTGAGCATGCCCTGACCGCCTCCGACCGTGTGCGCGTGCGCGAAGAACGGCTGAAAAACCAAAAGAAAGACAACCCACAGAGAGGTGAAATCGCCTTCCAGTTCCTGACGCCTCGAGTGACTGACTTCGGCGACATGACTGTCTTTGCAGCGGAGGCTTTCATGCCTTATTACCACACCGAGACACGAATGAACTACGGCTATTATGGCGGCTATCCCTACTCTTACACCGTTTTCGACGGCTACGACTTCTTCAGTGAAGTGTTACTGGCCTTCGACGCCAATGGCACCCTGCTATGGCAGCAGTCGGTGAAATTCGACAACGAACTCACCTACGACCTTTTCCCCCATGCTTCCGAAGGCGTTTGTTTCGATGAGCTTGTCGTAGCTTCGCCTTACAGGAACTACTTGAGATACACCGCTTTTGACAAGGAAGGCCAGCTGCTGATGAACCAGCAAAGCGAGAAATTGGCTCCCATTCATGGAGCCGACTATGTGGAGGACGAGTATTTCGCACAGATGATTCCTTGGTATGGCAACCGTTTCCTCATCTACGGCTCGCAAATCATCCAAAACGGCACCCAACCCAAGCCCAAGCGCGCGGTGTTTTATTTACAAAAGGTTCAATATGATTGAATTATGTTGACCAGCTACTTGAAATACCTATTGAAGCGCAAGAGCGAGTATTCTATCCACTCCCCTTTTGTGTACGACTTCATGTGTAAGGTGTTGAACGACAGCGGCTCCAATCATGATTACGACACCATCTACCGTATTGCGCGTTTGCTCGACAAGCGGAAACACATACGTTATAACCTGCGGAAGCAGAGCCGTTTGCTCTACCGAATGGTGCGCTATTTTGAGCCTGACTCAGTGGTGTCGTTTGGCAAAGTGTCGGCCTTGAACACGGCAGCCATGGCCTTGGGGCATTTGCAGACCCAGGTACACCTCGAGGAGTCGGACGACTTTTTGGAAACGCTTAATTCCATGGGAGTCGACAATGTGAGCCTCATCCAACCCGAGGAGTTCGATTCGGAGCATTTCAAGCGTCTCAACACCGGACTTGTCTTCTTTAGCCGCGACTCCTTTGAGGATGACACTTGGGATTATCTTGCCGATTGCCTGAACTATAAAACCTCCGATTCGGTTTTTATCTTTGAAGGCATCCACCACAATCGTGATATGGAAGACGCTTGGGAGGAAATCAAAGGCAACGAAGATGTGTCAGTCACTTTCGATTTATATTGCATCGGCATGGTCTTCTTCCGCGAAGGCATTGAAAAGCAGGACTTTGTTCTTAAATATTGAATGATGAATGCTGAATGTGGAATGATGAATGCTGAATGCTGAATGTGGAATGATGAATGCTGAATGCTGAATGTGGAATTTTAAATCTTGAATTTTGAATGAAGAATATCACTTATACCAAAACTGGCGACGAAGGCAAGACCTCTCTGATTGGCGGCTTGCGCGTCGCGAAATATGATGACCGCGTTGAAGCTTACGGCACTGTCGATGAGCTGAGCGCTTTCATTGGCGTGCTTTATGACCAAGAAGGTGTTACCGCCGAGATGAAAACCGTGTTGGATAAGATTCAGAACAAGTTGTTCACCATCGAGTCACATTTTGCTTTGGACGAAAACTCCGAGGTGAAGAAGATGATCCCTGTGCTGACCGCTGATGACGTTACCTATTTGGAGCACGAAATCGACGTGATGAACGAACAACTGCCCGAATTGAGGAGCTTTGTCATCCCGGGTGGCAACTTGAAGGCAAGCCATGCACATGTGTGCCGAACGGTATGCCGTCGCGCCGAACGTCAAGGCTGGCGTTTGGCAGCGCAACATCCTATTGATTCACTTGATTTGAAGTACCTCAATCGTCTGTCGGATTATTTTTTTGTCTTGGCAAGGTTTTTCGGTTATTTAGACAATAATACCGAAACAAACTGGGAATCAACAAAATAAAAATTCGTTATTTTTATTAAAAAATCCTTGCCAGTTAAAAAATAACTTGTACTTTTGCGCCCTCAAAAATAAAGCAAAAAAAGACTATGTATTGGACACTTGAATTAGCCTCAAAATTGGAAGACGCTCCATGGCCTGCCACCCGCGATGAGTTGTTGGATTGGGCCTTGCGCACAGGCGCACAGGAAGAAATCATCGAAAACCTCCAGGAAATTGAAGACGAGGGCGAGATATACGAACGTATTGAAGACCTTTGGCCCGATTATCCTTCTAAGGATGACTTTTTCTTCAACGAGGATGAGTATTAATCCGATAATCAAATGATTATCAATAAATTAAAAAGGCTGTTAGGTTAACTAACGGCCTTTTTTGTGTTCAAATAAGTAAAAATATAAACTTAAATGAAAACATAAGTTAACCTAAATTTGAACATGGTTTGGTGCGTTTTTTCAGGAAGAACAGTACTAAAGAAAAACCTTTGTAAAGTATTGGGAATGAGTGTATTCTATTTTTTAGGCCAGGATGACAAGGAGTTTAGCGAGTCTCACTCCGTTTTCCGTTTAATGCGTTATCTAAAGAATAACTTCTCCAGCGGTGTATGTGGCTCGGTTCCCTGTTGTTTGGGAAATAGATAAGG
>CADAPW010000147.1 GCA_902789915.1 uncultured Bacteroidia bacterium
GCGTCAGTTGAATTTGTGCACGATGTATTCCTATAAGACTAAGATGTCGCGCCGCAATACCGACTTGTATAAGGATTCGCCTGTGGCAGTTTCGTTCCCGGAGCTGGATGAGAATGGCGGTGCATCCTTTAGTGTGAAACCCTTGAACAAGGACTATGTGTTGCTGGATGATTTTGGCGGGAGTATTCCTTCCATGAAAGCGAAGTTGAATGACACAATCATTTCACCTGTCGGCAAACTGGTGATAGCCCCCACATGGAAATACGATGACTTTATTAATACCGAAATCATGGTACGCCATTATCCTTTGAAGTCGGTGGCAGCCTCTTACCGCAACCGTATTGAAATTTCACGTGATAGTGAGCGTAATGCCTTGTTGCGCTTGTCTTTGCGCGATAATTCTCCAGTGAGAGCCGCCGATGTGCTCAACACCTTGATGGATGTGTATAATCAAGAGTCCATTGACGACCAGCAGCGCATTCTAGATTATACGGAGAGATTCATCAATGATCGTATCGACCTCTTGATGAGCGATATCCAGGAATACCAGGATTATTCGGTGGATTTCAAGAAGAGCCACAACATCATCGACATGGGTACCTATGGCCAGGCATACGTTTCGAAGAGTACGGCCAAGACGGAGGAAGTGCAGAAACTTGAGGCCCAAGAGGATATGATACGTTATCTCTTGAATTATATCCGTAATGACCAAGACCAAATCATTCCTGTCGGTGTGGTCACAGTTTCGGAGGAGGCAGAGGCCGTGATCCGAAAGTATAACGATAATATCGTGAAAATTGAAAAGTACAAGGCAGATGGTACGGTCAACAACCCTGTGGCCCAGAGTGTCATGGAAGAGCAGGTGTCGCTGCATGCCAGCATCATCTCGATTTTGGAAACCAATTTGCTTGGCTTGGATAACCGCATCCAGGCCGCCAACAGGGAAAGAATGATTGCCAATTCCCAGATCCAAACTGTTCCGGAAGCACAGGTGGAGTTCCAGTCACTGTCGCGTATGCAGAACATCAAGGAGCAACTTTACTTGAATTTGCTTACCAAGCGTGAGGAACTGCTGATGACCAGCCCGCAATTGGAGGCTACAGGTAAAATCATCGACTATGCCGCAGCCAACTATAGCCCCGTGGCGCCTAATGAGAAAAGGGCTACTTTGATTGGCATATTGATAGGCTTGGCCATCCCCATCGCTTTTATGTTCATCAAGAACATGATGGATACCACCATTCACGATAGAATTGATGTGCAGAAGAGTTCCAATGTGCCCTTCTTGGGCGATATCCCCTACGAAGCGGGTATTAGTGACCATACAATCGCGGTGAAGGAGAACGGACGAGACTCGCTATCCGAGTCGTTCCGCTTGATTCGATCTAGCCTGGAATACATGAAGGACAGGAAGGATGGCGGACATGTCATTATGTTTACTTCGTTCATGGTGTCGTCGGGTAAGACCTTCGTGTCCACCAACCTGGCAACGAGTTTTGCCTTGGCAGCCAGAAAGACGGTCATCGTCGACTTGGACATCCGTAAAGGTACCCTGTTCAAGGTGTTTGGCGTCAATACCCGTGCGGGCGTTTCCAACTATCTGTCGGGCAAGACGGATAATGTGGACGACATTGTCCACTCCAGCCCCAGCATTCCGAATCTCGACGTTGTTTTCTCAGGTCCTGTGCCGCCCAACCCCGCTGAGTTGTTGATGAGCCCTCGCCTTGATGACTTGGTGGCCGAATTGCGCAAGCGCTATGAATACATCTTCTTGGATAACGTGCCTGTGGGTATGGTGGCCGACTCCGACATCGTGAAACGTGTGGCCGATACCACCATCATGGTGATCAGGGCGGGCACGACTGACAAGCGTTTGCTCTTCGATGTCGACAAGTTTTACCACGACAATAAGTTCCCGAACCTCTGCGTGGTGCTGAACAGCGTAAGCAAGAAGAAACGTGGCTACGGTTATTATGGTTATGGTTACGGCTATGGTTACGGCTATGGTTATGGCTACGGTTACGGTTATGGCTACGGTTATGGCTACGGCTACGGCAATGAAGAAGATGAGAAGAAGAAAAAGAAGAAGAAATGGTATGACCGCTTCTTGCCCAAGCGCTTCCGCCGCCATCACCATCATCATAGCCATTCGCATAAGATCTCCAAAATGTCTGACGACGGTAAGGAATAATGGTTGAGCTATGTTAGGTATTTTCAAACATTATCTGCCGGAGGACTTCTTTCAAGGGGCACATGACATCCATTGTCATCTGCTGCCTGGAGTCGATGATGGCTTCCCGTCAACGGAGAAGTCGCTTTATGCCTTGAAGAAGCTTGAGGAGCATGGCGTGAAGAAAATGATTCTTACGCCCCATTTCATGAATGATTATCCCAATAACAACAGGGCAAGTATCACCGCCGAGTTTGAGGCTTTCAAGAAAGAGGCGGCCAATGCTTGCCAAATCGAGCTTCGCCTGGCGGGGGAATATATGCTTGATAGGAGGTTCCCTGAGCGTCACGAAGAAGGTTTCTTGACTTTGGACAGGGCAGGTACCCATGTGCTTTGTGAGACCTCGTATTTGATGTACGAACAAAATTACACCAATTTGTTGTACGACATCATGTGCGAGGAACTTCAACCCGTCATCGCCCATCCTGAGCGGTATGAATATGCGGGGCGGGACGTGTATTACCGGTGGAGAGACAAGAGCTACAAGTTTCAGCTGAACCTGCTGTCGTTGGCGGGTGTGTATGGCGGACCTGCTTTCGAGAAGTCGCATTTTTTGTTGAACGAAGGTTTTTATGACTATATCGGTTCCGATATGCACGGGTTGGATAATTTCAAGCGTTTCTTCCCCGAAATCAAGTTGAAGACCAAGGAAATCGATGCTATAGCGCAGCTCCTTGAGAACAACAAGACCCTTTTCGACTGACTCTAAAAGTTTAGTGGTAATAAACAACAATCCCGACGGGCTTGCCCGCCGGGATTGTTTTGTTTAACTCTTCCACTTCGTCAGAAAGTGTATCCGAGGGATATGTAGGTGCTGACGCGCTTGGTGCAGTTGGACCATTGCAGGGTGAACGAAATCGGACCGAAGAAACTGTTGTAGGAATAACGCAAGCCTGCTCCGGAGTAGAACTTGTCGCCACGAATGATGCCCGTTCCGAACGGATTGGCGCCATATAGGAAATTGTAGGTGGCGGTGACATAATGCTTTTCAAGGAAATTGTAGCGCAAATCACAACGCAAGATGACCGTTAGGTCATTGACATAGTCCACATGGTTGACACCGATAAAGGGCAACTGGTGGTCGAAATGACGACCGATAATCTCGCCGCCAATGACATTCCAAAGGTTGGCGTAGATGGGTCCATTAAATAGGCATCGTGCGTAGAGTTGGGGAATGATGGTAAACCTGCCATCCTTGGGTGTGATATAGCCTTGGATGGAATAACTGGCTTCGAAAGTGGTGCTCTTCTCTTTCAGGTCGAAATGGGCTTGCCCGTTGAGCGTTGTGCTTATGCCGTGTTTGGCGAAATAAGGATGGTCGAGGTTGTCGTATTGGAATGTGACGAAAGGCGAAATTAGGAGATTGCTCTGATAATATGGCAAGGAAACGATCGATTGGTCAATGGTGTCGTTGCTGAAGTCGGTGGGTGAGGTTTGGTCAAACGAGGTGGAAGTAAAGGATGCACCAACGGCGGTGTTGATGTCTAGCAAATGGAACTGCGACACATAACCGCTGACCTTGTGCTGCTCGTAATGGAGGTTGGAGTATTTGTTGTCGGTAACCAAGGACTTGTAATGCTCTCCTCGATAATCGTAGGCTATGCTGAAATTGGCTATATTGATGCCTGAATAGGTGCCCGTGACATTGAATTTCGGGTTGTAGCTGAGCTTGCCGCAGAGGTTGAGTTTGAACCCGGCGAGACGCTTCTCGTTGAGACCCAGCTTGAGCAATAGGCCTGCACCCTCTTCGGTGTCGTAACGTAGTCCAAGGCTGAAGACATGAGGATGCGTCGGCTTGAAGTTCATCGTCAAGGTATAGGCTTCGTGAGCTTCCCCGTTGATGGTGTCAAGGCCGTTTTCCGTCAGGTTGTAGGTGATGTCGTCAAAGGCGCCCGTACCTCTATAAATGTCGACGGCGTTATTGATTTCTTTTTCTGAAACGAATTGCCCCTCATTCAGCTTTCCTTTTCTGAGCAGCCACTTGTTTATCAGCTTGTCGTTTGGTTTGATGACGATAGAACTGATGAAGACAGGGGCGTCAGCGAGGTTCCTTGCTTTTGTGGCGCGTAATTTCTTGGCCAAAGGTGCTCCGTTGATGGAATCCAGCTGATGCTTGAGGCGCATCAACTCGGCACTGTGCTTTGTTGCTTCTCGGTATCCACGGCGGACCAGGGTGTCGATGGCATCGTGGTTAAAGCTTAAGGCGCCATAACCAGTGATGTCGGGCGTGATATGAACGTCGCATAAGGCTTGGTTTTCGTATCTTTTCGTATTGACGGCGTTGTTGATCAGTCCGTTGAGAATGTCAGCCACGGTAATGGACTCCTCGGCTTCGTAGAGGGTGTCGGCGTCCGACACTTCTACGCCGATGATGATGTCGGCACCCATCTGCTTGACTATGTCAGCGGGGAAGTTGTTCACCAGCCCGCCATCGACGAGCAGATGCTTGCCCACGGCGACGGGAGAGAACACGCCTGGTATGGCCATGCTGGCCCGCATCGCAGTCGGGACGCTTCCATGCCTGATGACGATTTCCTTGCCCGTCCTGATGTCGGTGGCAACGCAAGCAAAGGGAATAGGCAAGTCATCGAAATCCATTTCTTTTTGATAGCCTACACACAAGTCGTTGAACAGGTTGATCAAAGCGGTGTTGTTGACATACGCACTGGGGATGAAACCGATGGCTTCGTCTTTTAACTTACCGTGAAGGATTCGATCGAGGCTGAATGGAATGTTGACCACGAATGTGCTGGAGCGTTCTCGGGTCTCAAGCGACATGGCGGAACGGTCGATTTTGTTGCCCACATATTCCGACCAGTTCATGTCGGCTATCAACGAGGCGAGTTCGTCGGGTGAATAGCCCATGGCATACAAGCCACCGATGATGGAGCCTATGCTGGTGCCTGCCACATAATCGACGGGAATGCCGATTTCTTCAAGGTATTTCAATACACCGATATGGGCGGCTCCTTTGGCGCCACCGCCACCAAACACCACGCCGACTTTGGGACGCGGTTTAGGGCCGTGCTTGACCAGATGTTGGGCTTGAAGTGGAAAAACCCAGATGCTGACTAGCAACAATAGTATGATTCGTTTCATGATTTTGGTTTTAACAGGTTTCTGACTAGAATGTGTAGCCGAATGAGAAGTAAGCTCCAAAATGGTTGAGGAATCCATCACCGTTCCAGGATCTCAACCAATGGCCGGTCAGTGAAACAGGTCCCACTTTGGTGTTGTACGAATACTTTAAGCCTGCACCTTGTGAACTATAGGCAAACACTTCGGAGAAGTTGCTGCCAATCCAATTGGACCAATTTGCCATGATGTTATACATGGCTGTCAAATAATGCTTCCCATAGAAATTGTACCGCAAGTCGCA
>CADAPW010000148.1 GCA_902789915.1 uncultured Bacteroidia bacterium
GTTGGAGATGGAGCACTTCGGGCGGCAGGTGGAGCGCGACCAAAACCGCATCCACGAGTTGGTGAGCGACATGGAGAACCTTATCCGCACCAACGATGAACTGCGCCGCCAGCAGCAGACCCTTCCGCCAAAGGATTTGATGTCGATCCAGAAAATCTTGACGCGAAACAAGATCATGACCACCGCGCAAGCCCTCACGGAAGAAGTGAACAACGACTCGCTCAACTTCGAGCTGACCGACAACGACTGGAACGACTTCATCAGTCTCACCGACTTGGTCTTCGACGGCTTCTCGCAGCGGCTGTTGCAACTCTACCCCAAACTAAGCAAGTGGGACGTGCGCATCTGCTGCCTCTCCAAGAACGGCTTCTCCAACCAAGTGATTTCCATCCTGTTGGACACGCAGACCGACTCTTACTACAAACGCAAAACCCGCATAAAACAGATGAAGATGGACCTTGGGGATGATAACCGCACCTTTGAGGAAATCGTGAATGCAGTTTAATCACAAAACATACAAAACCTGCAAAACAATGAATAAGTCCAAAGAAAAGCGTATGGCGGCTCGCAACCGCGTTGCCGCCGGAAAGCGAGCCGGTTGGCCGCTTTCCCCCAACCAAAATATGGTTTTGAGAGTTTTGCTAGTTTTGTGACAAAAAGAAATCAAATAATTAACAATCAAATAATTAGACCTATGAAAAAATTAGTATCAATCATCATCCTTTGCCTCGGTTGCCTCGGCATCCTTGGGGCGCAAAATGTTTGGAAGCCTATCAGCAGCAACAGCCCGATTCTCGGTGCAGCTTCCAACGGTGACCTTTATGCCATGGGTGGCTACAGCGGCCTCTTGCGTTCGCAAGATGAGGGCGAAACTTGGCAAGTTGTATTGGGCTATGAAACTGGTTTCAGTGGTTACTTCAACCAGCATTGCTTTGCGGTTAGCCCTGAAGGAAGAATCTGTGTCTTTAACGACAACCAACAGACCATAGTGTATTCCGACGATAACGGCGACACATGGCAGCAAACCCCGTCAATTTCCCCATGTGCAATGCCTGATAAAACAGGTCTTTGCGTCCCAACCAACGACATTATGGTGGTTTGGGCTGAAAACGGGGAAATCTCTTATTCCCTTGACGGAGGTGAGACATGGGAGGGTTGGATTCCTGATTTTATGAATGCCGACAATGGCCCAACCATTAGCGACCTTTTGGTCAATGAGAATGGAGATGTGTACCTGGGCTTGACGACGCTTGGAGGAGAAGGCGGCATCTTCCATTCCACCTTATCTGACATCCAAAATTGGGAACTTGTTGCCTTCGAAGACATTAGCATTAAGGACATGGCGTTTGACCCCGAAGGGAATGTGGTGGCTTGTGGCTATAATGCTGACGGAAGTAGTGCTGGTTTCCAGCATATTCCAGATTTCTATCTGTTCGATGGGACGACATTGGCCATCAGCGATGGCGGTATTGTGTACAGGCCTCACTTCGTGGGGAATCAGGCTGTTCTTTCCTATTCCACCGATCATGGCGAGCATTTCACCGAGATAGGAGAGCATCTTCCCCTTGTTGATATTGCTCCAGGCGGCGATGCTTATTTCCTTATCAAAGGGTATGACAACCATCTGTATTTCGATGGCGGAGGAGAGTATTGGAAGAGTGTTCTTAATGCCGACGGAATCATACCTTACACCCCTTATCATCCTATCGTCGAGGACGGAAAACAATGGAATGTGCTGTTTTCCTATCCGTGGAATCCGCCAGAGCCACAGCACAAGTACACCGACATCTACAAAATCGAGGGTGATACGCTGGTGGATGGTGTGTCGTACAAAGTGATGTACACCACGAGGAACGAAGACCTTACAGGTTGGAGTGTTTGTGGCGTTATCAGAGAAACCGAAGACAGGCAAGTTCTCTATCGCAGAGACGGCTCTTCTTACGATGAGATTCTCTATGATTTTTCAATGGAAGTCGGAGACACCATTATCATGAATGGCAGTGGGTTTTATCCAGACCGGATGTTCGTCGTTGAAACCAATGAAATCCTTATTAATGGCGAGCCAAGAAAACAAATCGTGTTGGAATATTCTTGGGGTGACCAGGAAGTGTGGATTGAAGGTATAGGTAGCCTTTATGGGATAGTCGATTCAGGTTCGCTTTTCTTGACGGGAGGCTCGACCAATCTCCTGTGCTATTACGAGGACGGTGACTTGATTTGGCAGAATACCACTCCAGGATATGATGAGTGCTATATGGTCTACCCGACACCACCAACACCACCAGAGCCTCATCATTTTGCCCCGCTGGGCGCGGAATGGTATTTCCATGTCTGGTCTCAAGGGCCGATTACGGAACCGCCTTTCTCTTACATTAGAAAAACCGTGAGTGGCGTTGAGGAAGTGCAAGGACACACTTGCAGCGTAATAGATCTCTATGATTATGTGTATGAGGAGGACAATATCGTATATTGGTACAATCAAGACAATGACGCATTTACGGTGTTGTATGATTTTAATGCCGAAGCAGGGGAATCCTGGTATTGCGATATAACAGGATGTTCGTTTTTGGTTACGGTTCAAAGTGTTGACAGTGTGACATGGAATAATCGGACCTACCGCACTCAATATGTGGCGGGATGTTATGCCGACAACTTGGACAACGTTGTCTTTGCGGGCAGAATCATCGACGGAATAGGGTATGAAAAAGGTTTGTTCTTTAATTGGGGTTCTTGTGGAATCATCTGTGGTGCAGACTACGAATATATGAGATGCTACCTTGAAGATGGTGAATTGCTGTATCACGAAGGCGATTATGATTGCGATTATGTGCCTGGCAACCAGCCTCAACAACCCCAATTTGAATGGTACTACGAAATCCAAAACGAGGACGGTAGCATCACATATCAATACATGTATCAGGCAGGCGACACCATCATCAACGATGAGCCCACACATATCCTTGTGAAAATCAACACGCTTTACGACAAGGGATTGCGTAACGAGGTGACACACGAATATGTTTACGAGCGCGATGGCAAGGTGTATTGGTGGAACAAGACTTTGGAAGTGTTTACCGTGCTGTATGACTACGAAGCAGAGGTGGGCGACTATTGGGAAATCGTTGTCGGAACAAGAACCATCGACATGCATGTGGATGCGGTGGAAGAAATTGAATATGAGGGCAGGGTTTGGCGGATGCTGCGTGTGAGCGACCCCGAAGACCTCTTCAGTGGTAACATCGTGTGCGGCATCGGCCACCTCACCAGTTTCTTCCCCGAAAAACTGATGGACAACCGCGACGGCGTGCGCGTGGAAGGTATGCGTTGCTATTGGAATGAAGGCGAATTGGTGTTCAAATATGGCGACGAGGACTGCGACGCCATCATCAGCGAAATCCATAATGTTGAAGAGAATGGCCTTTCGACAGGCTCAGGGACCTTTGCGGTTTATCCTAATCCTACCAATGGCATTTTGTTTGTAGAGACGCGCCATGGCACGTCTCAACCAGACCAAACCTACCGTATCACCAACCTTATGGGTCAAACTGTAATGACAGGCCAAATCACGGCTGAAAACCAACAAATTAATGTTTCGTCATTGCCTCAAGGCATGTATTTCATTACCGTAGGCGATGTGACGCGGAAATTTGAGGTGCGATAGAAACAGTATGAAAAAAGCCTCAGCAATCGCTGAGGCTTTTTTTATTACAGGTTATCCTTGAAATACTGCGTAATCTTGGTAATCAGATGCGCCCTGTCCATGCCGTAGACGTTGTGGTCGTGGCCGGGATAGACGAAATAGTCTAACTGTTTGCCGTTGTGGATGCAGTTCTCGACGAAGACGAGGCTGTGCTGCCACATCACCACGGGGTCGGTGGTGCAGTGGATCATCAGGAGCTTGCCTTCGAGCTTGTCGGTCTTGTTTTCGAGGCTGCACAGCTCATAGCCTTCGGGGTTCTCTTCGGGCGTGTCCATGTAACGCTCGCCATACATGATCTCGTAGTACTTCCAATCCAGCACGGGACCGCCTGCCACGCTTACCTTAAACACCTCAGGGTGGTTGATTTTCAGCGAGGTCGACATGAAGCCGCCATAGCTCCAGCCGTCGCTGCCGATGCGGTTGGCGTCGACGTAGGGCAGGGTCTTCAGCCAGTTGATGCCCACCATCTGGTCGCGCATCTCGAGTTGGCCGCACTGGCGGTGGATGCACTGCTCGAAGGCCTCGCCACGGTCGGCGGAGCCACGGTTGTCGAGGGTGAAGACGAGGAAGCCTTCCTGGGCGAGGTAGTTGAGGTAGATGCCTGCACCAGCCGTCCATTCATCGGTGATGAGCTGGGCGTGAGGACCACCGTACACATAGACGATGACGGGATATTTCTTCGAAGCATCGAAGTTGTATGGTTTGATAAGGCGGGTGTAGAGCGTCTGGCCGTCTTCGGCTTTCAGCGTGCCGATGGTGGTCTCGCCAATGTTGTAGTCCTTCAGCGGGTTTTCGGCCTCATGCAGACGGCTCAAAAGTTTGCCTTTGGCATCCATGAGATCCACGTTGTAAGGCACGTCGGTGCTATTGTAGAAGTCGAGGAAATATTTGCAGTCGGCAGAAGGCATCACGTTGTGGGTGCCATGTTCCTTGGTGAGCTTTGTGATGGTGCCACTCTTGATGTCCATCATGTAACAGTGGCGTTCCAGCGGGCTGACTTCGGTGGAGCGGTAGAAAATCTTGCTGCCGTCGTTTGAGAAGCCATCGAAGTCGGTGATGACAAAGTCGCCTTTGGTGAGCTGCTTGCAAGTGCCTTTGCTGATGGTGTACAGGTAAAGGTGATAATAACCATCGCGTTGGGCCTTCCAGATGAACTGGTCGCGGTTGTCGGGCAGGAAGTAGGCAGGACCTTGCGGCTCCACATATTGCTCGTCGCGGTCTTCGAAGATGGTCTGGATGAAGTCGCCTGTGATAGCGTCGTATTCGTTGAATTTCAGGTGGTTCTGCTCTCGGTTCAACACGCCGATATAGATGCGTTTGTTGTCAGGGTTCCAAGTGATTGCGGTGAGGTATTGCTCAGCGGGTTCGCCCGTCTTGACCACGATGTCAGTGCCTTTGGCGATGTTGTAGACATGCAGCGTCACTTGATGGCTCGTCATGCCGGCCATGGGGTATTTGATGGGCTTGGCGGTGGCGATGCGCTCGTTGATGTCGACCAGCGGGTAGTCGGTCACCATGCGTTCGTCCATGCTGTAGTAGGCGAGGAGCTTGCCGTCGGGCGACCAGAAGATGCCACCGTTGATAGCGAATTCGTTGCGGTGAACGCTATGGCCTGCAATGACGCCTTCAGGGTTGTCAGTGATTTGGATTTGCTTGTCGCCTTTGGCAACATAAAGATTGTTGTCAATGGTATAGGCGACATTCAATGTGGCCTTGCAAATATTTTGGTTCTCAGCACCTTGCGGAATCGAAGTAATGGCGTTGATGGTTTGTTTCTTGAGGTCCATCTTGTTGAGTGTGATGCCATTGTCGCCTAAAGCATAGAAATAGGCTTGATAGGCATTAATCCAATTCAGTTGGGGAATGCGCATCAGGTCATTGACGCCCTCGCCTTTCTTGTAGCGTCTTTTACCTTCATCAGGATGTCGGAGTCGCCCACCCATTTCAGTTGGTTGGGACGTTGGGCGTAGATTGCGCGGTTGTTGTAGGAAGCGTCAGCAGGAGTGAACATTTTCTTTTCTTGTGCCGAGGCTGGCAGGGCGAAAGCCGCAAGTACGGCCAGCGATAATAGGGTCAGGATTTTCTTCATTTTTAATTCAGATTTTGGATTTGACGGCAAAAATACGGATTATTTTGATACTTTTGTGGCTTCAATTCGATTGCTTATGAAAAAGCGTAAAGTCCCACATACTTTTGTAATAGTTTTCTTTATCATCGTTATCTCGGCGGTGCTCACTTGGATTATCCCTCCCGGGAAATATGTCTCGGAGCTGGTCGGCGATGAGACCGTGATGACGTTTTATTATGCAGACCAACTGAACG
>CADAPW010000149.1 GCA_902789915.1 uncultured Bacteroidia bacterium
TTTTACAACCCACATCTCATTAATTGTGATGAAAGACAGAGGCTTTGCTCACAAGTAATGATGGCAACGGATTTACGCTTCCTCCGCAAAGCGTTTCAAAGCACCTTCGTCGAGGCGTTGCACAGTCCATTCGTCCATGGGGATGGCACCGATGCCACGATAGACGCTCAGCGCAGGCTTGTTCCAGTCGAGGCAGATCCATTCCATGCGGCCGCAATGGCGCTCCACGGCAAGGCGGGCAAGGTATTTCAGCAGGGCTTTGCCATAGCCCAAACCGCGCTTCTCGGGAAGGACGAAGAGGTCTTCGAGATACAGCCCTTTACGCCCCACAAAGGTCGAAAAGTTATGGAAAAACAGGGCGAAGCCGACGACCACACCATCCTCCTCGGCAAAGACCACTTCGGCGGAATGCTCCACAAACAGGGAATAGTGCAAGGTAACTTCATCGGCGACCACCTCGTCAGCGCATTTTTCATAGACAGCGAGTTTCTTGATAAACTCGAGCACCAGCCCAGTCTCTTCGGGCTGGGCTGGACGGATGTTTATTTTGTTGTTCATATACGGCAACAAAAATACAGAAAAACGCAATTGGTTTTCCATTCCTTTTTGTACTTTTGTCGCATCAATACCAGGCGAGTTGCTCGGCTTCAATGTCTACGACAAGGCTATCCTCGATACCTTGACCTCGAAATTCAACCTCTCCATTGAGGAAATGCGGCGCATCAAAGCCTCCAAGCCCAACTGGTGGAACGAGTTCTGCAAATTCTACCAACAATTCGGTGCCGTTGGACGGGGTGGCTATACAGAGCAGGAAGACCGTGAGGTGACCTCGCAGCAAATCTATCTTGCCGAGGCGCAAATCCTCCGCGACCTGGCTGAACAAGAGTCATGTGTCATCATCGGACGCTCCGGCTTCCATGTCTTCAGGAACAACCCTTACGCGACGAAGATCTTCTTCATCGCCGACAGGAAAGCCCGTGTGAAACGTGTCATGGAGAAGTTCGCCTTGGATGAGGACGCTGCCAGCATGCGTATTGACAAAGTCGATGATATCCGCGAAAACTACACGAAGACGGTCACTGGCGTGTCGCGTTACGACGCCCGCAACTACGATTTTGTTTTCAACGTGACACAATTTCCCACCGACCTTGTCGCGCAGTTCCTCGCCGACAACATCAAGAAAAAGTATTCGTTTTTGATGAAATGATCTTGGATTAGGCCTCTTCGGAAGGCTGTTGATTTGACTTAGGCCGCCGCCTAATGACAAACCTGTCGCAAGCAGCGAGGAGACCCGGCAACACGAAGATAATCAACAATAGCGCTGCCAATGCACCTGCGGCGATACAGCGCAGTATCATCTCTATCATCTTATCGTCTACCATGAGCGACATGGCAAACGGCGCAAGCGTCATAATCATTCCCGAGGTGAGAATGGTGTGCGTCGACGACTGGTATGCCTTGCGAATGGACTCTATCTTGCATTCCATCGCTCGGGCTTCACGGTAGTTGTTCGTGAAGAGGATGCCATAGTCGATGGTCGCACCCATCAGTATGCTTTGCATGATGAGGTAAGCCAAGTAAAGCAGGGGACCATTCATCCCGCTCACCGCCACATTAATAAATACGGCCGACATCACCGTCATGACAAGAATGGCGGGCACGACAAGCGAGCGGAAAGTGAGGGCCACGATAAGGAAAATCGACAATACGGTGATGAGCGTGACGAGAAACATTTCGTCGCCAAATCGATGGTGCATCTCGTTCATCATCACCGACTCGCCAATCAGGTAATGGCTGTCGGCAAGTTCAGTATCGCACCGTGCAGCAAAGGCTTCCACAAAGCGGCAAGTCTCGTCGGATTCCTTGGACAGGTCGGTCAAAACGATGGCTTGCGAATAGTTGGAGCCATGCAACCTGCCAAGGTTCTCAACGACCATGACGTTGATTTCATCCAATCCCGACCTCATGTCATCATTTACCAACGAGGCAAAGCGTGGATTGTCAATGATGGAATCGTTCAATGTCCCAAGAATCTCTTCTGCCGACAATTTTACGCTATCGTTATCAAAACGGGTGATACCATTATAAAGGTAAGCCAACTCGATGTCGCGCAATGCCATTTCTGCACCAAATGAGTCGAGCATGGCGTACATCTCGGCAGCGTCGAAGCAGTTACCTTCGGTGGCTATGTTCATTATCGCCTCGGCCTGGTTGAGTTTTTCTATGGTTTCCTTGTCGACTTTTGGCATGACAAAGGCTGACACGGGTTCTTCGCGCAAATCGACAGGCTCAACGATGACTTCCGCTGGTGCTTCCTCCACTTCGGACTCGGGTTCTTCTGGAGCTTCAGCTTTACCCGATTGAAGTGTCGCATCCATAAGGTCCTCCTTGTGTTTCAGCCACTTGCGGTTTTCTGCGTCAACCCGTGAAGCAAAAAGCCTCCTGTTGGCGAGGTCGTCGTAAAGGAAATGGATGAAATCGTACAGCGACATGGTTTTTGTCTTTTGTCCCGTGCTTCGTCCGTAAAGGTTGAATATGACCGAAGCGCTTTTTTCGCCCATTCCTATGATTTGGGCAATTTCAGCAGCAGTATATTGGCTCAGGAACAATGTCGAATCCTTGTAAATCATGTCTTCCTCGTCTGCAATGTCTGTTTCTTCGGCCTGGACAATCTCTTCTACAATGCCGACGGTATCGTTTTCAACAACGACTTCCTCCCGTTGTTCAACCACCTGGGGTTCTGGCGTTTTTTGGGGTTTATGCGCAGGGATCATACTGCTGTTGAGCAGTTCCTTGGATGATTTGATGATTTCGCGAAGGGTGGTCTTTTGCCCTGGGGGACAAATCAGAGAAATCATTTCCTTGTCGATGCCCATCATGTCCGAGATTTCCTGTGCTGTCATCTTGCTGTCGATCAAGCTAGTGTCGGTAAGCGCAACGAGAAGGTCAAGGTATTGCAATTCTTCTTCGCCGACATTCGAAGCGCCTCCCAACTGCGCCATCATTGTGGTGTCGGCACTTAGTTTCGCCGCAAGCGAGGCAAAGTCATGAAGGCTCATCCTTTCATTGCTAGGATTCTTCGTGGCTATGTAATAGATGGCATCCACAATCATATTGATGTCCATGTCAGCAAGATTGTAGCCTTCTTCTTCCGCCATGGACGAGAAATTGCTGACTATGCCTTTAAAATATGCTGCCGAATGCTGTTTTTGCATCAGCGACGGATACGAAACGAAGGACTTCACATTCGGGTCTGTCGACAGGCTGTCCGCCAGCTCTATCACCTTTTCGGAATCGGAGTTTTCGTACAGCAGCATGATGATGTTTTTCTGAGGGAAATATTTGGCGATTTCGGATTCTTGTTCAGGGAAAAACGATATTTCCGTCTTGTTGTGGAAGTAATAAGAACTCACGAAAACGACCACGAAAAATATGGCTAGCGGGATGCGGAACCTCATGCTGAAACCAGCCAGGCGGTCTGTCCTTAGTTTCAAGACCTTTTTCTTTGACTTCTCGATAGCGCCGTCCAAAGCCAATATCACCGCTGGCAACACCGCGAAAATCGACACCAAGCTGCAAAGGACGCCTTTCGCCAAAACGATGCCCATGTCGGCCCCGATTTTGAACTTCATGAACACCAAGGCCATCAGTCCAACGATGGTCGTAAAGGCGCTGCTGACAATGGACGACGAGGCTTTTTTGAGCGCGTTGACCATGGCGGTGATGTTGTCGCCTATAAACAACAACTTCTCCTGCCTATAGCGGTTCATGAGGATGATGGAATAGTCGATGGAAAGGACAAGCTGAAGGATAGCGGCTATCGAGTTTGTGGTAGCCGACACGCTGTTGAGCAAGGCGTTCGTGCCCATGTTGATAGCCACGGCAACACCGATTGCGGCGAGGAATATGGGCGGTTCGAGCCACGACTCGCACATGATGAACAGCACGATAAGTAGTAAAATAAAGGCGGTAAGGATTACGCTTACCGGGGCTGTGTTACCCTTTTCGCTCGTCTCCACGACAACCCGACTGCCGTATTTGTCTGAAATCTCGTCGGCAATCTCCAGCTGACTACGCTGGCTGCCACACAATAATTCATACAAAACTTTTTCGCCGCGGTTGTACTCCTCGCTGCCGTCTTGATACAAAATGTTAGAAATCCCATCAATCTCGGATAGGTCGTCTTTGGTCGAAGTCCTCAAACTATCGGGAAGCGACCAAAACATCACCCTGACGATGCCTGTCCCTACTGCTTCTTCGCCAAACTCTTCCGTCATCTGGTCTATACCTTGCTTCATCGGCGAATCGTCGGGCAGGTAACGCGTCATGTCGGTGTTGATATTGGTATGCGGAATCATAAGCGCAGATGCAAGCGCCACGACGACTGCCGCTATAAGAAACACTAAACGTTTCCTAACAATACTATCCCATATATGCCGTTTCTGCATGGATATACCATCCCAATTTCGGGCTGCAAAGATAGTGTATTATCCGTTTCCGACCACTTTTTTCTTTTTAATTTGCCGTTTCCGACAAAGGTATGTGAATGGTGGTTATGCCATCAGGATTGATATTTGGGGTGTATATGATGTCACCAGGTTTTTCTCTATCGACTTCTATTTCTTTCTCTCGCATTTCGATGAATTCAAGCAACTCCTGAAATCTACGATTTTTCCTATTTTTGCCGCGTCGCACCGCCAACCAAACCCGTGCGACCAAGCAACAAATGAAACGTATAGCATTGATTATCTGCTTTGTCGTGGCGATGATAGCCCCGGCAAACCTCTTGGCGCAAACGCCTGAAGAAGTCGTCGAACGCATGACCGCCGAGCTTAGCAAAGGCGATTCTCTCGGCATGTCCTTCGATTTCGTCATGTCCATCCCCATCCTAGGCGAGTTTCGATCCACCAATTATACACTGGGCGACAAACTGAAAATGGAACTGTACAACGATGGCAAGAAAAACATCAGTTGGAGTGACGGCGTGACTGATTGGGACTATGATGCTGAGACAAACGTGGTGAAAATCACCAACGCCAAGCCAAAAGAAAACAAAGAAAACTCAGGCAACGTGGGTCTCGTCAAAGGCGCCACAGAAGGCTATGACCTCTCTTTCGAGAAAAAAACCGACGATAAGGTGTGGTACATCTTGTGCAAGAAAAACAAGTCGAACAAAGACAAGGACGACCCAAAGCGGATGAATATAGCCGTTTCAAAAGCCGATTATTCCTGCGTCTACCTTAAGGCCAAGACGCATGGCATCGGCATCTCGATGGAAAACTTCAAGATCGGCGTGACAGACAAGCAGGTCACTTTCAATCCTGCCGATTTCCCCAACGCCAAAATCATTGACGAACGATAATTCAACAACAAATGGCTGACGGATATTTGGAAAAACGCTATGAAGAAGTCTTTGGCAAAGGCGCCAAGAAGACCGTGGTGAAGCACACCTCATTGGAAACGATAATGGAGAAAAACCGCAGTTATCGTGGTTACGACCAAAGCTTCGTGGTGAAACGTGACATGCTGGAGCGCATCGTGGCGGTGAACACCAAAATCGCCTCGGCGAAAAACCAGCAGGTGCTTCGCTTCAAGTTGGTGACCAAGGAAACTGGAGCTGACATCATCGTGCAAAACATGAAATTGGGCGGTTTATTACCTGAACTTCACCTCCCCTTCCCTGGCACCGAGCCTGAGGCCTTTATCATCATTTGCAGCACCATTCCCGAAAACAAGTTCGTTGACATCAACCTCGGCATTGCCGCACAAAGCATGCTGCTGAAAGCCACTGAAATGGGCTTGAATGGCATCATGATTGGCGCTTTCAACAAGGCAAAGATTACCGAGGCTTTCAATTTGCCATACGAGCCGCTGTTGATTTTGGCCATCGGCAAGGGCAAGGAAACCATCAAATTACAGCCCGTGGATGCAGGCGAGAAACTGGCCTATTACCGTGATGAAAACGGGGTGCAGTTTGTGCCGAAAATCAAGTGGGAACAGTTGGTTTTGGAATAAATTTGCACTCATATAGTGCATTTTTTTATTTTTGCATCGTCGAAACACTGAAAACGATGGAAAAATTGTATGAATTCATGGAGAACCAACTTGACTTAACCACGAGTCAATTTGTTCGCTACAAGTACGAAGCCATTCATTGGGACAATAGGATGTTAGGGCTGGTCGGGCCGCGAGGCGTGGGCAAGACAACGCTTTTCCTACAACACATCAAACAGCACCATTCGCTGCGCGACACGCTCTATGTCACCGCTGACCACCTTTATTTTTCATCGCATAGCCTGTTTGAAACGGCGGAAACCTTCAACAAAAACGGTGGAAAGTTTTTCTTCATCGATGAAGTTCACAAATATGACAACTGGTCGCAGGAGCTGAAATTAATGTACGACGCTTTTCCCGACCTCCATGTCTATTTCACGGGTTCTTCCATCCTCGACATTGAGAAGGGCAAGGCCGATTTGAGCCGTCGCGCCCCGAAATATTTGATGCAGGGGTTGTCATTTAGGGAGTTTTTGGCCATGCGCCACCAAATCAATTGTCCCGTTTTCAGTTTGGAGCAAATCCTGAACCACGAAGCTCGGATCCCGAATGTGAAGCATCCATTGGTGTATTTTAAGGAATACTTGAAAGAAGGCTATTATCCTTTCGGCAAGGACCTTGACTTCGAGACCGAACTCAACCAAGTCATCACCCGCACCATTGAGGTGGACATTCCGCAATTTGCCAACATGAACATCGGAACGGCAAAGAAACTGAAAAAGCTGATGGTGATTTTGGCCGCTTTGGTACCTTACAAGCCGAATATGGCCAGCCTCGCAGGGCAGATTCAGGCCAGTCGCAACAACATTGAAGATTATCTGGTCTATATGGAAAAGGCTGGACTTATCGCGCAACTAAGAGACGGTACTGGTGGCTTGGGCGAACTTGGCAAAGTGGAAAAAATCTATCTCGACAACACCAACCTAATGACAAATGCGTGTCAACCAAAAAGTTACTTTTTCTTCCCTGTCAGATTTTGACATTAAAGGTATGACCTTCGAGGTGGGTGGAAAAAGCAAAGGCAAAAGACAGATTGCTGAGGCCAAAAAAGGCTATGTGGTGAAGGATGATATCGAATATGGCTACGGCAATGTGGTTCCACTTTGGGCTTTTGGGCTGAATTATTAATAGGTTTGTAGGGCTGTCACACCGTGGCAGCCGCATAGGGTTTTCCCCATTATGCGGCTGCCGTGGTACGACAGCCCTACAGCCGTGGTACGACAGCCCTACAGCCGTGGTACGACAGCCCTACAGCCGTGGTACGACAGCCCTACAAACCGAATTATTTATTGAATTTGAACACAACCGGAAGATGAAAATAAACCTTCACAGGTTTGCCGCCCATCTTGCCTGGTTCCCATTTCGGCATAGCTTTGACCACACGCAAA
>CADAPW010000150.1 GCA_902789915.1 uncultured Bacteroidia bacterium
GATGCCACCTTTGTGCATCTTGTTCACCACAGCGTAGTTGATGCTCTGCTTGGTCTCGGCAGTGGCCGGGATGTGCAGGCTGACCACGTCGCAGGTCTCAAAGAGGGCGTCGCGGTTGGCAACAGCGTGAACGCCAGCCTCTTCGATCTTGTCGGCGGGGACGAATTCGTCGAAAGCGTAGACATCCATGCCGAAGCCCTTGGCGATGCGGGCCACGTTGCGACCCACGTTACCGAAGGCCAGCAGACCGAGCTTCTTGCCCATCAGTTCGCTGCCGCTCTTGCCGTTGTAGAAGTTACGGACGGCGTAGACCAGCATACCCATGACGAGTTCGGCAACGGCGTTGCTGTTCTGGCCAGGGGTGTTCATGGCCACGATGCCTTTGGCGGTGCAAGCCTCGAGGTCGAGGTTGTCGTAACCGGCGCCGGCACGGACGACGATCTTCAGGTTATTGGCGTGGTCGATGACTTCCTTCGTCACCTTGTCGGAACGGACGATGAGGGCATCGGCATCGGCAACGGCCTTGTAGAGGTCATTGACATCGGTATATTTCTCGAGAAGAGCCAGTTCGTAACCGTTCTCTTCGACGACTTTTCTAATTCCATCAACAGCAACCTTTGCGAAAGGTTTTTCAGTTGCAACCAGTATTTTCATTTGTTTAATTGTTGATTGTTTAAGTGTTTAATTGTTGGTTTTGTTGGATGAGGATTGTTGTTTGTTGGACTGTTCTGCACGTTGATATTGGCTATTTTTCAATGCGTTGATTTTATTGGAGAGTTCGCTGATTTTTTCTTTGAGTTCATCCAATTGCTGTTCATTGATATACCCCATGTCGTATGACAATAGAAATGCACAATAAACTTCGATGGTAGAACCGTAAGCGATTTCAGAATAATGGGCTTGCTCCTTATATGAAGACCTTGAAGTCATTTCGGCAAGATTCAATGCAATGGAAGTCGCCGCACGCCTAATTTGATCAACTAAATTGTACCTCTCACTTGAAGGGAAAGTGTCAATTATAGCATAGGCTTGCTTAAAGAACTTTCTCGCCAGTTGCCAAACCTCTAATCTTTCGAAAGCAAACAAGTATCCCATATTTCGTCCTGTTTAATCGTTGATTGTTTAACCGTTTAATCGTTGAACCTTTAGATTTGAGTATCAGCAAACAACAATTCAACAATTCAACAAACAACACTTCAACATTACTTGTTGGCTTTTTCAAAGTCTTGCATGCACTGGACGAGGGCTTCGACGGCCTCAATCGGGCAGGCGTTGTAGAGGCTGGCGCGGAAACCACCGACGCTGCGGTGACCCTTGATGCCGACCATGCCGCGCTCCTTGGCGAAGGCCATGAAGGCGTCTTGCTTGTCCTCGTAACCGGGGGCCATGACCCAGCAGTGGTTCATGATGGAACGGTCTTCCTTCTCGGCGGTGCCGACGAACATGCTGTTGCGGTCGATCTCTTCGTAGAGCATATTGGACTTCTTGGTGTTGATCTTGTTCATAGCCTCGACGCCACCGATGGTGTCCTTCAGCCACACGAGGGTCTCGTGCATCATGAAGATAGGCAGTACGGGCGGGGTGTTGAACATGCTGATGTTCTTGGCTTCTTCAGCAGCGTGGGTGCGGTAGTCGACCATCGTCGGCAGCGGGTTCATGTAGGCACGGTCGCCGATGTTGCCGAGGATGTCCTTCTTCACGATGACGAAGGTCACGCCAGCAGGGCCGACGTTCTTCTGGGCGCCACCGTAGATGAGGCCGTATTTCTTCACATCGACGGGACGGCTCATGATGTCGGAGCTCATGTCAGCGACGAGCATGATGGGGCAGTCCATGTCGTACTTGATCTCAGTACCGTAGATGGTGTTGTTGGTCGTGATGTGGAAATAGTCGGCATCCAGCGGGATCTTGTAGCCCTTCGGGATGTAGGTGTAGGTCTTCTCTTCGGAAGAGGCGACGATGTCGACCTTACCGAACAGCTTAGCTTCCTTGGCGGCCTTCTTGGCCCAGACGCCGGTCTGGAGGTAGGCGGCCTTGGTCTTCATGAGGTTGGCGGGCACAGTGAAGAACTGTGTGCTGGCACCACCACCGAGGAAGAGAACTTCGTACTCCTCAGGGATGTTGAGGAGGTCGCGCCACAGTTGACGAGTCTCAGCCATGATGCGCTCCCAACCCGGAGTGCGGTGAGAAATCTCGGCGATACCGATGCCGGTGTTGTCGAAATCATAGAGCGCCTTGACGGTGCTTTCGTTATTGCTTTAAATGTTTGATTTATAATTTGTTGATTAAGTTTAACTCATTTATTTTGCTGCAAAGATAAGAAATAAAACCATGTGCCACACCTTTTTTGAAATATTTAGGTTTTTCTATGGAATAACGCGTGTTTTTCATGAAAATCGCTATTTTTGCAGCGTGAAATCTTTTAACCCCAATTGTTATGCAAAAAATCTCAAAGATTTTAACCACCATAATGTTGACGGTGGCACTGTGCACTGTCGTTGGTTGTAAGAAATACGAGGGCCATGACGGCACCTACAAAGGCCACGAATACATCGACCTCGGCTTGCCGAGCGGCACGATGTGGGCGTCATGCAACGTGGGCGCCGATAGCCCTGATCAATACGGTGACTATTTCGCCTGGGGCGAAACCGCTCCAAAGGCCACCTACAACTGGAGCACCTATTTATACAGCAACGGTGACTATAACCAGCTCACCAAGTATTGCACCCAACCGGATTTCGGCTTCAATGGCTTTACTGACAACTTGACGACACTATTGCCGAGCGATGATGCCGCCACAGTCAACTGGGGCGAGGGCTGGAGCACTCCGACCTACAACCAATGGGTAGAGCTGCTGACGAAGTGCTGTTACTCATGGACGACAATCAACGGGGTGAAAGGCTGCGTGTTCATGGCCCGTAACGGACACAGTATCTTTCTGCCCGCCGGAAGTAGCCGTGTTGATGAAGAAGAAGAGCATCGCAATGTTGGCGAATCAGGCTCCTATTGGTCAAGCACCCTTCACTCCTACATGCCCGACGGCGTCAAAGGCTGCCAGTTTATCATCAGTTTTGACGACTGCGACCTGTACGATACCTTCTGCAGGGCCAGCGGTCGACCCGTCAGGGCGGTGCATTCTACACGATAGGATGATAATACTAAGTGTAAAGTATTGGTAAATAGCGATTTATTGTTTGGAGTAAAAATTTTTCCCTAAAACGATTGCCATTCCAATAAAATGTTGTACTTTTGCACACTCAAAATCAAAAGGAAAGAAAGCGATGAAAAAAGACATTCACCCTAAGAATTACAGACTGGTTGTTTTCAAAGATATGTCGAATGATGTGACCTTCATGTCGCGCTCGACCATCAACACTAAGGAAACCATCAAGTGGGAAGACGGCAACGAATATCCCCTGGTGAAGCTCGAAATCTCCAGCGCCTCTCACCCCTTTTACACGGGTAAGATGAAGCTCGTCGACAGCGCCGGTCGTGTTGATAAGTTCAACAACAAGTACAAGAAGTTCTTCGAGAAGAAGGAAACTAAGTAAGTTGGACACAACGACAAAAAGGAAGCTCTTGCCGCAAAGCAGGGGCTTTTTTTGTGTTCAACTATTCCGATATTGGCTCGGCGTCATTCCCGTGTGTTTCTTGAAGTATTTGAAGAAAAACGAGGGATCGGGAAAGTTGAGGTTGTCGGAGATTTCCTTGATGCAGATGGTGCTGTGCTTCAGCATCTGCTTGGCCTCAAGGATAACGTACTGGTCAATCCATTGCGGTGCCGACTGTCCACTCGTGTCCTTCACGATTTTGGAGAGGTATTTCGGCGTGATGCAGAGCTTGTCGGCATAGAAGCCTACGCCGCGCTCTTTGTTGTGGTGCTTGGCCACGAGTGCGATAAAGTTTTTAAACACAATCTTGTGGCGGGTCGATACGGGTTGATCCTCTTGTTGCTGCCGTTCCAACCTTTTGTTGAGGAAGCTGCCGAAGAGGAAGAACACCGACGAAATGAGATGGCTGATGCACTCGTCGGTATAGGCGAAGTCTGACCTGATGACCGCGTTGACGATTTGGACGTGTTGCTGCACGATGCCGATTTCATCGTGTTGCAGCAGGATGCACGGGTTGTCAAGGATGAGCAAGGTTTCATTGAGCATTTTGGTCAGGTCGTTGCGGAACTGCGACAAAAACTGCTCCGATACGGCAAAGATTACGACTTCTGGCGCGGCTTCTTGGCTGCTGGTTTCCAATTGGATGATGTTTTGTGGTAAGTTGACGAGTAACATTCCATCGCATATCTCGTAGTCTTTCAAGTTGATGCTGACCTTGAAATGGCCGGTTCTACAGTAAATCGCCACATATCCGTCTATGCGGCAGGGATAGCGCAGCAGGTCGTAGTTGGCCTGGTTGGTGCGCTGTGCCATGAAGAAATCGTCACCTATATTAATAACCTCCTCGGGCAGGAAAAGCTCTTTCGCTCTTTTGATACTGAAACTGTTTGTGCTGATTGTTTTCATTTTGTTGAAATTTTCGACAAAAATAGATAAAATAATCCGAATTTTGGTTGAAAAATAGATATAATTCTACTTTTAGATATTTTTCAACACAGATTGTGTATCGTTTGGTCGAAAAAAATGCTGTTCCTTTGCCGCATCAATACGAAAGGATATAGCAAAATGAAAAACAATCTGAAAATCAAAATGATGGCAGGCGCATTATTCTTCCTGCCGCTGACTGCCACGGCGCAACGGTCGCTCTCGTTGGACGAGTGCCACCGCCTTGCATTGGAAAACAACAAGAAGGTGAGGGTGGCTGAGGAGGAGGTGAACAAGGCCCGCTACGAGATGTATTCGTCGTATGCCAACTATCTCCCGAAAGTCTCGGCGACGGCGGCCTATATGCACAACAACAAGAGCCTGCAACTGCTCAGCGACGACGACATGGCTGCCCTTGGCGGCATCGGCACCACGGCGCAGGCGGAAATCGATGCCTACAGGGAAGAGCTGATGGCCGTCTACCAGAACGATCCGATGGCGGTGATTGCCTGGGCACTGCTGCAACACGACCCGACATTGAACAAAATCGTCGCCGACCTGATGGGCTTGAACGTGGAGGATGCCCTGAACCAAATCGGGGAACAGGTTTCGGACGCGCTCACCATCGACACGAAGAACGTGTGTGCGGGCATGGTCACGGTGCAGCAGCCTATTTTCGCTGGCGGCAAAATCGTGGCTTACAACCAGATTGCCAAGGACTTGAAGGAGGTGGCCGAGGCGAAGTTGGACCTGAAACAGCAGGAAACGTTGGCCACGGTGGAGAAGGCCTATTGGCAGATTGTGTCCGTCGCCAACAAGCTGAAATTAGCCCAGAGTTATGCCGAGTCGCTTCGCAACCTCAACAACGACATGGGGAAGATGGTGGCGGCGGGTGTGGCCACCCAATCCGACCAGCTGTCGGTCAAAGTGAAGCTCAATGAGGCGGAGACGGCCTTGCTGAAGGCACAAAACGGATTGGCGCTCTCCAAGATGCTGCTCTGCCAGATTTGCGGCCTGCCCTTGGACTCCAACATCGTCCTTGCCGACGAGAGCCTTGACGACTTGCGGTTGGCAGGTCGTGTGCCTTACTTCACGGAGAAGGACATCGAGAGCCACCGTCCCGAGTTGCGCTGCCTCGACCTCGCCAACGACATTTATGCCAAAAAGGTTTGGGTTACCCGCGCCGATTATCTGCCTACCATTGGTGCCTTTGGCAACTATGCAGTCAGCAACCCGTCGTGCTTCAATGGCTTCCAGAACGAGTTTGGCGGCATGTGGAGCTTCGGCGTGATGGCCAAAATCCCGATTTTCCATTGGGGAGAAGGCTACAACAAGACCCGCATGGCCAAGGCCGAAGCCAAGATACAGCAATACAACTATGACGACACCAAGGAGATGATCATGCTTCAGGTGCGCCAGTGCGAGACCCAACTCGGCGAAGCCGAGGCACTGTTGCGGCAGACCCAAGAGAAACTCAACGATGCTGACGAGAACCTTCGCAAGGCCACCTCGGGTTTCCGCGAGGGCGTGGTGGAGTCGTCGGTCCTCGACTTGGCCCAAACCGCGTGGCTTCAAGCCCATTCCGACTACATCGATGCCAAGATCGACTGCATCATGGCCGAAGTCAATCTTCGCAAGGCTGCTGGGGTTTTGGAGGAATGATGAATGAGGAATGTGGAATGTGGAATGAGGAATGCAGAATGAGGAATGCGGAATGATGAATGAGGAATGATGAATCTTGAAATCTTGAAATTCTGAAATCTTGAAATCTTGAAATCCTTAAATCTTAAATCAAAATATGTCAACCCAACTGAAAGAACAAAGAATGAACACCTACCTCGCCTTGGGCGTGTTGGTGGGCGTGATTGCCGTGGTTTGCGTAATTGGTATCATCACCTTCCACAAGGAAACAGAGTACCTGCAAGGGCAGGCCGAGGTGTCGGAGTACCGCGTGTCGAGCAAGGTGCCAGGCCGTATCCTCGAATTCAGGGTGCAGGAGGGACAGCGGGTGCGCAAGGGCGACACCCTGGCCATCCTTGAAGCACCCGAAGTGGAGGCCAAGAAAGCCCAAGCGGAGGCGTTGGAACAGCAGGCGATAGCCTTGAACGCCAAGGCACAGGCAGGCGCCCGCAAGCCGCAGATCGAAGGTGCCTACGAGATGTGGCAGAAAGCCAAGGTTGGCGTCGACATTGCCGAGAAGTCGTTCAACCGTATCAGCAACCTCTATCAAGACGGTGTGGTGACGGCGCAGAAATACGACGAGGTGAAGGCGCAACGCGATGCCGCCATAGCAACTGAGAAAGCTGCCCTGTCGCAATATCGCTTGGCCTTGGACGGCGCACAAGAGGAGGACAAGGACATGGCCGCCGCCAAGGTGCTTCAGGCGCAGGGCGCGGTGGCAGAGGTCAACTCCTACATCAACGAGACGGTGCTCACGGCCTACGCCGACGGCGAAGTGACCGAAATCTTCCCGCATGTGGGCGAATTGGTCGGCACGGGCGCACCCGTTATGAACGTGGCCCAGATGGACGACCAATGGGTGACTTTCAACGTGCGCGAAGACTGCTTGAGGGACTTCGCCATCGGCACCGAGTTTGACGCTTACGTCCCGGCATTGGACAGGAGCATCCGCATGAGAGTCAGCTATATGAAGGACATCGGCGACTTTGCGGCTTGGAAGGCCACCAAGGAAACGGGACAATACGACCTGAAGACTTTCGAGGTGCGTGCCACGCCACTCTCGGTGGCGAGCGACCTGCGTCCGGGCATGAGCGTGGTGGTGGAGAAAAAACAGAGGCGATGAGCAGCGCAAAGAAAGGGAAAAGGGTTGTTCGTCGCGTGATGCAGCGCGAAGTGGCGCGAATGTTGTCGCAGCCGGTCTATCTGTTCTGCATGGTCGTCGCGCCGCTGTTCGGCTACCTCTTCTTCACCACCTTGATGGGGAAGGGGCTTCCAACCGACATCCCCGTTGGCGTGGTCGACGAGGACAACACCGCCGTTACCCGTCAGGTGCTGCGCAACCTCGACGCTTTCCAGCAAACCGCCATAGTGGAGCAATTCGCCAACTTCGGAGAGGCACGCGAGGCAATGCAACAGGGCAAAATCTACGCCTTCTATTACATCCCTCAAGGCACGACCGAAAAGGCGTTGTCCAGCAAGCAGCCCAAGGTGTCGTTCTACACCAACG
>CADAPW010000151.1 GCA_902789915.1 uncultured Bacteroidia bacterium
ACTCCTGGCGAGCAGGTCAGCGAACCCGTAGTGGCCGAACCCAAACCCGATGCCGTGGAAGGTGAAGAGAAGCCTGCCGAGGAGAAGAAAATCCCGCTGCCTGAACACAGCATTGAGTGGATTGACTTTGGCATGATGGGCACGCTTACGCAGAAGCAGCGTCAGACACTCATCTACATCGTCACCAACGTGGTGATGAAGGATGCATACAACCTGAAACGCATCCTGATGACCATCGCACATCCCGAGGGCGAAGTCAATCACGGCGAGATACTTGGGCTTTGTGAGGACATGTGTAACCAATTTTCTGGGACGGATTTCGGCGACTTTGAACTGGGCGACCTCTTGAACACCGTTCTCGATGCGCTCCAAAACGGCAATTACAAGGTCGATCCTTTCCTCACCAACCTTGCACGCGGTGTCATCGCTATTGAGGGAACCGTCAGTACGCTCAGCAAAAAGGTGAATATCTTGAATTACTTCCTTTCTAAGGTTGACATGGGGTCAAGCTTCAACCTTAACCTCGAGCATCCTGAGGAGATGAACCCTGAGATTGCCTTAAAACTGTTGCAGCTCTTCAATGGCATCACGGACTCTTCGGTCAAGAAAGCCGAGACGCTCGACATGTTGCAAAAGAACCAGATTACGTTACACACCGACTTCGCTTTTGAAGAGAAGGCCCTCGAAACGGTCAACCGTATCACGGAATATGTAATTCGTGGCCTCATCATCGTCGCGCTCATCATTGGTTCCACCCTGCTGTGCACAACGACACCCATCGCCGAGGGCAATACAACAGGTGCCATCGTCTTCAGAGGAGTAGGAATTGCCGGATACATCGTCAGCCTGTTCTTTGCGCAACGCTTGTTTAGAAACATGATGAAGGGAAAATAATTGTAATATGTCACAGAATCCCCTCTATCCCGTCATCCGCCTCAACCGAGGCAAAGAAGACGCCTTGCGCCGCTTCCACCCCTGGGTGTTCTCGGGTGCCATCCACGACACCGACAAAGGCCTGCAGGCCGGCGACACCGTCACCGTCACCGACTACGACGGCAACATCCTCGGCACAGGCTTCTGCGAGTCGGACAGCATCGCCGTCAAGATTCTCAGCTTCGACAACCGCAGAATCGACGAATCGTTTTTCCTCGAACGCCTTACACAAGCCTACGAGGTGCGCAAAGCCATGGGCTTGACCCATAACGAGCACACCAATTGCTTCCGCCTCGTACATTCCGAAGGCGACGGCTTGGCGGGCCTCATCGTCGACATCTACGGCCGCACCGCCGTGGTGCAAGCCCAGACCGAAGGCATGGCGCTGCACCTCAAGGAGATTGTCGGTGCGTTGAAGCTCCTCCCCGACCTCGGGCTGCAAGCCATCTACAACAAAAGCGCCGACGCCATGCAACGCATGGGCAAGGAAGACGCCATCATCGAAGACGGCTATCTCTTCGGCGAGCGCCTCGACGAAGTGATTCTGGAGAACGATAGCCGCTTCCTGCCCAATTGGGAAGAAGGCCAAAAGACGGGCTTCTTCCTCGACCAACGTGAAAACCGTGAGCTGGTGCGCCATTTCGCCCAAGGTAAGACCGTGCTGAATGCCTTCGGCTACACGGGCGGATTCTCCGTCACGGCGTTGAAAGGCGGTGCCCACCGCGCCGTCACTGTCGACGCCTCCAAGAAAGCCATCGCCATGGCCGAGGCCAACCTCGAACTGAACGGCTATTCAAAAGAGGAGAACCCCTGTTATGTGGCCGACATGAAGGAATACATCACCGAGATGCGCCAAGGTGCCTTCGACCTCATCATCCTCGACCCGCCTGCCTTTGCCAAACGGCATCAGGACAGGCATCGCGGCTTGGGCGGCTACAAGTTCCTCAACGCCGAGGCCATCAAACGCATCGCCAAAGGCGGACTGTTGTTCACCTTCAGCTGCTCACAAGCCGTTGACAAGGCCACCTTCCAAGGCATCGTCACCGCTGCGTCGATAGAGGCCAAACGCAACGTGAGGATCGTCGACCAGCTGTCACAGCCCGCCGACCATCCTATCAACATCTTCCATCCAGAAGGAGCCTATTTAAAAGGTTTAATGCTATTTGTGGAATAAAATATGCAGAGACGCGCCATGGCGCGTCTCTGCATATTTATGATTATTTTGATTATCTGCGGCCAAAGATTGTGCCAGGCATGTTATGCGGGTGGCGCACCACTTTGTTGCCACGGCTGGCCGACTTGGTAGTCTTGCCATTGATGCGTCTCATGTAGGCCTTCTCCACGTAATCCGTGCCATACTCGTTCTCGTAGACAAAGGTTTCTTTGGTGAGTTCGGTAACGACAACCCTATACGGACGCGGGCTATCGGACATGTTCATATAAAGCGATTGGTCGCTCTTGTCGTATACACAGGTAAATGTCGTCACAATGGTGGTGTCGGGGCAATAGATAGGAATATCATAGCTGCCCGTTTCCTCATTATATAAGTAGATTGTATCGATGGCGCTGTCACGCATTTCACCCGACTTGTCATCCCTAAAAATCAACTGGATGCTGTTGTCGGGATCGTCATAATCATACGAGTAAACAGTCAATGAACCCGGAATGGGGTTTCCCGCATAGTCTTTATTGTAATACTCGATTTTTTCCGTACCCCATGTGCCGACAAGTTGCGAGTACTCGACCTTGCCGCAAGAGGTGAACATCAGGGCTGCAAAAGCCACCATTGCCAATAATGTCAATTTTTTCATTTTGTTGTTATTTTGTTGTTAATCTATTCGTTGTAGAAAAAAGCGTTCAAAGAAAGGCTCCGGCTCGGAAAAATGATTGATCCACGAGGCCCTGATGGTGTTGGCTGTCACCTCCTCGATGTCCATATCGGCACTCGTCACATCGGAGAACATCGTGATAATCCAAGAGGTGTTGTAGATGGTCAACACGTGACTTACCGAGTCGTAGTCATAATCACAATTGAATTTCTTAATCAAGGCAGGGCTGTCGTTCAAGATAAGCTTGCCCGACCCGTCGGTGTAGAAAAACACCTCGTAGCCGTGACCCTCACCCACCTCATATTGCAAAGTGTCCCATTTTTCGGAGCCATCGCTGTTGGTGCGGCAACTGACGTATTGCTCACAGCCCCAGTGCCCCACGAGGGGACATTGGGCATATTCTTCCTGTTTACAGCACGATGCCATCGTCAACAGAACCATGGTCACCAAGGCCAAAAATCCGCTTATAAACCTATTCTTCATAATTAATATACGCTGCAAAAATAAGATTATTTCAAATATCGCGCCAAATTTTCTAATTTTGCTGCATAATTTGAATGCGGATGAAGCATAAGGTCTTCTATATTTTTCTTTTGGTCTGGATGTGGATGCCCTGCCTTTTGAAAGCCCAGGACACCCTCACGGTGATGCAGTACAACCTTTTGTACTACGGCAACTACCAAAGTGGCTATGCCGACTGCTACGAGACCAACAACAACACCCAGCAAAAGGACGAATACATCCGCACCATCTTGGATTATGTAAAGCCCGACATCTTCACCGTCTGTGAGTTTGGCGCTCCCGCCACATTGCATAGTGATTTCTTGCGCCACAACCTCAACTATGGCAACACCAACTATTGGCAAACGGACAACATCATCAACTATGCGGGCAGCAATATCATCAACCACATTTTCTTCGACTCCCGCAAGCTGGGAATGAAAAAACATGTGGCCTTGCGCACCACTCCCAGGGACACCGACATCTATGAGCTTTATCTGAAAACGCCCAGCCTCGCCGCTGGCGACACCATTAATCTGATCTGCATCGTGGCTCATCTCAAGGCAGGGAATACAGC
Source organism: uncultured Bacteroidia bacterium (assembly GCA_902789915.1). Lineage (GTDB taxonomy): Bacteria > Bacteroidota > Bacteroidia > Bacteroidales > F082 > Limimorpha. Next base: position 3,841 of record CADAPW010000151.1, read on the forward strand.
TTCCGACAGGAAAAAACGGCTCAACCAGATGCAGACCACCATGTACTATGTCAGCCAGCATTATTCGAAGGACAACGTGCTGATTATGGGCGATTTTAACTTATATGGGGCCAGCGAAGACACCTACAAGCTGCTCACCCAGACCTACAGCGACCCCGACGCCCTTTTCAAAGACCCCTTGTACGAAGTGGGCGGCGTGGGCGAATGGACCTATAACAGCCAATATGCTGCATTCCACACCCAAGCGACACGACGGTATTCCGAAGAGTGCTTTTCGGCTGGCGGTTTGGACGACCGCTTCGACTTCATCATGATGTCTTACGAAGTCGCCTACGGCTATGACCACCTGCGCTATGTGCGCAACTCCTTCAAAGCCGTTGGCAACGACGGCAAGCATTACAACCAAAGCGTCAACCAAGGCAGCAACACAGCCGTGCCTACAGCGGTCGCCGATGCCTTATACGGCTGCTCCGACCACCTCCCCGTGACAATGAAGATCTTTGCAGATGTCTCAGTGGGTGTGGACGAAACGACTGAGCCGGATTTCATGGCTTTCGTGGCACCCAATCCCGTAAAGGATTACGCTCAGGTGAGTTTCTATAACCCCAAACAGGGCAATGTGCAGTTTGACGTATATTCCCTGCAAGGGCAGCTGCTGCAACGCACGACAGAGGCCTTCGATGAAGGCCCGCAGCAGTTTGAACTGTCGCTGCAAGACCAGCCGCAAGGGTTTTATTTGCTGAATATTATACACAGTAATGGCTGGCGGCAAACATTAAAAGTAGTCGTAAAGTAAATAGATTCCCTACGGGAATGGAGAATCGGCGTTGTTATTAATCGCGGCGGCTTGTGGAGTTTGCGTTTTTGTAAGCTCTCCTAGCCGCCGCAAATATCATAAGGTAACCATTCCATTCCCGAAGGGAACCCCTATTCATTCCCCCACTTTAACCTTCATCCCATCCGAATAAGCGCTGAACTCCGGCGCATACTGGCATTGGATCAAGGCGTAGCCGTTGTTGAGGTAGCCTTCCTTGGTCACGAACATGCTGTACTCCAGCTGGTGCGTGCCTTTGGGCAGGAACTCGATGAAGAACTCCATGTCGGTGTCGGTGTTCGTCTGGTAGTAGCTCATGCGGTCGTTGTACTCGTAGCGCGAGATCTGCTCAATCGGCTCGAAACCGGCAGCACGGAGGTCCTTAACGAAGACAAAGCTCATATCCTGCTGGCTGGTGAAGGTGATCTTCACGGTGAGTTTGTCACCTACTTTTAGGGTCGGCCCTTCGACAGGCTCAGGGACCTTAGCCCCAACTGGTACAAGTTTCTTCCCCTTGTCGGTCACCGTTTCCACAAACAGCTCGCGCTTGATGGTGAAGCCTGATTCATCGCTCTTCACCTCGTCAATGGGGACGAAATACTGGCGGAACAGGCCGCCCCACACAAGGTGGTTGGTCGGGTTGTTGACGGTGAGCTGGCGCATATCCGTGGTCACCTCGTTGGCGTTCCAGCGGCGTTGGATGAAGCCCGTGCCAGCCACCCCGCCCTCGGTGCCGACAGGCGTGTTGCCGAAGCGCAGGCTGACTTCCTTGCCTTCTTCGAACCAGTCGCTGCCTCGCATCAGCAGGGCATAGATGGCATCGGCGGTGGAGGCGGAGTTCTCCCACATCGTGGTCTGCTTTTGGGTGAGCAGCCACACACGCAACTCGTCAATCATCTCT
>CADAPW010000152.1 GCA_902789915.1 uncultured Bacteroidia bacterium
CACAATCGTCGAAAGTACGACATTGTTGAAGTCGAGCACGTGCTCTGTCATCAACTCCTCAGCCTTAAGTTCGGGATAAGTCAGCGACTTCAACTCGAGATTGGCAAGATCCATCACGCCACGTTCACCCGAGAGCACCACCACTTGAGAGAGTTCGTTGCCCTTTTCGTCGAAGGCGGTCATCTTCACCTTACCGGTGTAAAGGTCAACGAAATACTTATCTGAAGAGGTTTCAGCGTTCAGTAGGAACGACGTGCCCAGCACTTCCACATCCATCTTGTCGCAATGGATGACGAAAGGCTTGCTTTCGTCGGCAACGACATCGAAAGTGGCAACACCCTCGAAGTCGACGGAACGTGTCGATTTAATGAAATGCTTGGGATAGGTGATTTCGGCTGCGCCGTTGTAGGTGACAGAAGTGCCGTCGGGCAGCATCAACGGATTCTCGATGTTCTGCTCATTCAAGGCCACCGTGACAGTGGAAAGTTTCTGCGCAGCCAAGGCATCTCAACGATCTTGGCACCGCTTTCTTCCATCGCGTCGATTCTTTGGTTGACCGCATCGAGGGCTGCCTCCACATCGAGGGCTGCGTCATCGGGCATAGTGAAATCGGTGAGGCTCCATACCTCATCGGCTTCTTTCTGTGACTTGAAATAAATTCGGTTTTCTTCCGACTCGGCGACCCACGAAATCAGCTCAAGAGCCTCCTCCGACGCGCATTTCCCGTCGAGACAGCTCCTGACTAAAGCCTCATATTTGTCGTTAACCAAGTTCATTTTTTCACCGAATTTTTCGCTTTTTTCATCTATATGACTAACAACTATGGTTTTACCCTTAGTCAAAAATGAAAAAATTTCGATTTTTTTCTCAGGAAGCGAAAAATCGTCGCAAAAAAGAATATTGGGGCCGACGAAAGCCTTAGAGATACGCTTTCAGTCCTTCCCTAAGTTGCTTGATAGCGGCACTCATCTGGGCCTCCACTGTTTTTTGGGAAATGCCAAGTTTTTCAGCTATTTCGGCGTATTTCAGGCCATCGAAACGGCTGGCAAGGAACACCTCGCGACGCTTCTCGGGCATAGTCTTGAGGATTTGGCGGTACGACTCTTCCAGATTGTTCGACTGAAGGGTCTCAGAAGGATCGTTGTTGTCGGATTCATCGGAAAACACCCTGAGGTTGGCCTCAGCGTGGGAGCGCTCCTTATTAATATAGGTGATGGCGGAATTGCGCACCGAGGTGAGCATATAAGACTCGAAGGATGTGTTGAACGACAGTTTCTCGCGATTCGACCACAACTTGACAAACAAATCCTGGACAATCTCTGCTGCGATGTCGGTGTCGGCGACAAAACGGACACAAAAACGAACCAAGGGAGAATAATAACGACGAAAAACCTGGTTGAAAGATTCCCTATCACCGGCTTTCATTCTCTCTATGAGGATATTAAGTTGGTTCTCGTCCATCAATTAATTAATAAACGCAACAAAAACAGGGCGCAAAAGTAAAAAAATTATTGATATGATTTGACACTACACAAAATACGAGAATTAATGTAAAATTCTATCTTTTTATTTATCAATATATTACGAAATACATCGTGACTTTTTTGAGAAAATTAATGAGAAAAAAGCAAAGAAAAACTTGACCGATTGAAAAAAGTTGTATTTTTGCAGTCCGAAAAAAAAAGAGAGTCAGTATCTAACTTAAAGATATAGAGAAATGTACGCAATAGTAGAAATCGCAGGACAACAGTTCAAAGTTGAGAAGGGTCAGCAAATCTTCGTCAACAGACTGCATGAAGAAGAAGGAAGCAAGGTTTCTTTCGACAAGGTATTATTAATTGGAAACGACGGTTCGACCAAAATCGGAGCCCCGACGGTAGCCGGCGCCAGTGTCGAAGCCACGGTGATGCAGCACCTCAAAGGCAACAAGATTATCGTTTTCAAGAAGAAGAGAAGAAAAGGATATCAGACTTCTAACGGTCACCGTCAGTATCTGAGCAAGATCCAAATTGAAAACATCACTGAATAAAAACCCGAAAAATCTAAAGAGATATGGCACACAAAAAAGGTGTAGGTAGTTCAGAGAACGGTCGTGAGTCAGCTAGTAAGCGACTCGGAGTGAAACTTTTCGGTGGACAAGCCGCCATTGCTGGCAACATCATCGTTCGTCAGCGCGGCACGAAGCACTATCCCGGCAAGAATGTCGGCATGGGCAAAGACCACACATTATATGCTTTATGTGATGGTATCGTCGAGTTCAAGAAGAAGAGAGAAGGCAAGTCATTCGTCTCCATCCTTCCCGTCGAAGCCGAAGTCACCGAATAAGCAATTCGCAACATCATACGAATCCCGACCATCATACGATAGTCGGGATTTTTTATGCCACAAAATCCAGTTTCCGCCAAAATGCGTATCTTTGCGCATCATTAAACGAACCTATGAACCAGAGATTAATAAAAACGATACTCCTTGGCAGCCTGTTCGCCCTGGGGCTGGCCTTGGGCGGCTGCCATAGCGCACCCAAAACCAACATCGACAAAATCGACAACCTAAAAAAGCAGGTGCAAACCGATGCGAAGACATTGAGCAACCTCGAAACCAAAGATTTCGTGTCGCTCGAAAAGGACTTCATGGCCTGCGACTCGATGCTACAATACCAAAAAGAAGAACAAGTGGAGAAATCGTTCGAGACCTTGCAACTGGTGCAGGCCTACCTCGAGCAATTCAAAATCACCAAACCCGTAATGCAGGCTGAGATAGACTCCACCCTGCTCCAACTCGACCGCCTCAAAGCCGATGCCGAAAGCCATTATCTCTCCGACTCGCTGGTGGAGGTGTATATCGACACCGAGACGGAATATGTCAACAGACTGAGCAACCAAGTGCAGTATTTCCAAGACCGCTTCGGCAGCTGCCAAAAAGACCTGAATGCGCTGAAAAAGCAAAGATAATATTGTCCATGAAGCAACGCTGGTTTTTCATCCTATTGATTAATGCCACCTTCATCATGCAGATGAGCGGGCAAATCAGCATGCCGTCGAAGGGCAAGAAAACGAATACCCAACAAAAGGAGCAACTCCAAATCGACGAACAGCTGGCCAGCCAATATTACCGCAACCAAGACTACGAGAATGCCCGCGACCTCTACGGCAAACTCTATGAAAAATCGGGACAAATTGGACATTTCCAACAATATATCGAGTGCCTTCTCCAGCTCAAGGATTACGACAAGGCCGAGAAGGAGCTGAAATCGTTCGCCAAGAAACAACCCAACTATTACAAAGCCAACACCGATCTCGTCTATGTCTACACCATGCAAGGCAAGACGGACAAGGCAAAGAAACTGTCCAACGAGATATTGAACGGCCTCACGGACAATGCCTCAAGCATCCGGAACCTCAGTTACGGTTTTCTCTCCAGAGGCTTGAACGACATGGCTTTGGCAGTGTTGGAAAAAGGAAACAAACTCCTCGACGGAAAAGAGACCTTTTACATGGAACAGGCCAACGTTTGTCGACAGTCGGCCAACTATCAGGAGGCGTTTCGCTATTATTTCCTTGAATTGGAAGTCCATCCCGGACAATACAACAACATCCGCAACACCCTACAGTCGATACTGTTCTATGACGTGAACAACAGCTTCGCCGACGAATTGCGCATCGCCCTGTTGAAGCAAGCCCAAGACAAACCCGACAACCTCGAATACGCCCAACTACTAGTGTGGTTTGCACTACAGCAGGAAGACTACGACATCGCCTTAGCCCAATGCCAAAGCATTGACCGCAAGACCCACGACCAAGACGCACAAATCTATAGTTTGGCAAGCATCTGCCTGAACAACAAGCAATTCGATATTGCGAAAGAAGGGTACAACTACATCTTGGACAAGGGCAAAGGCAATCCTTTCTATGGACAAGCGCTTATCGGCACCATTAATGCGGACTACCTGAAACTGAAAACCGAAAACCGCAGCGACACCAAAGCTTACGAGAGGCTGTCGAAACGCATCGACGAAGCCTATATCGAAATCGGCATTGACAACCTGTCGAAGCTGACGCTAATCCAAGCCGACATCATGACCTATCAACTCGGGCAAACAGACGAGGCCATCGCCTTGCTCACCAAGACGATAGAACAAGTGAACAGCAAGCAAGGCCAAGCCGAGCTAAAGCTGAAACTGGGCGACATCTACCTCCGACAAGATGAGGTTTGGGAAGCCACGCTACTCTATAGCCAAGTCGACAAAAGCCTGAAAGAAGAGCCGTTGGGGCATGAGGCACGCTTCAAAAATGCACAACTGCGCTATTTCATCGGTGAATACGAATGGGCGCAAAGCCAGCTGAAGGTGCTGAAAGCCGCCACCTCCAAACTTATCGCCAACGATGCCATGACGCTCTCGCTCGTCATCAAAGACAACCTGGAAATGGACGATACAGGCGAGGAACTCAATCGCTTGGCGCGCGCCGACTACAGAATCTATCAACAACGCGAAGACGAAGCCATCGCCCTACTCGATGAAATCATCTCCAACGGCAACGAAATCAGCATACCACATGCCTTGTTCCGCAAGGGCGAAATTGCAGAGAAACGCAAGGAATATGGAGCCGCCGAGCAGTTGTATCTGCAAATCGTGGAGCAGTACCCCGAAAGCTACATGGCCGATGCCGCATTGATGCACGCTGCATTAATAGAGCATAATCATTTGAAAAACAAAGAATCGGCCAAGCAACATTACGAGCAGCTGATTGACGAATACCCGACAAGCATCTATACCGCTCAGGCGAAGAAGAACTACCGGAAATTATGAGGTAGGAGGTATGAAGTAGGAGGTGAGAGGGGAAACTGGCGGATGCCAAAAAAAAACGATAATTATGCAAGAAGTCAGACCCAAAAAGAGTTTAGGCCAGCATTTCCTGACCGACCAAAACATAGCGAAACAAATCGTGGAGCAGCTATCGCCCGACGTGGAGAGCGTCATCGAAGTGGGTGCTGGCACGGGCGTGTTGACCCAGTATTTGGTGCAAAATGTCCTCGACAAATTCCACGTTATTGAAATCGACAAGGAGTCTATCGCCTATTTGGAGAAGCATTTCCCGATGCTTGGCGAACGGCTCATCGAAGGCGACTTCCTCCGCACCGACCTCAGCCAATTCGGTCAACAAAACATGGCCATCATCGGCAACTTCCCTTACAACATCAGTAGCCAGATTTTCTTCCAAGTGCTGAAATACAAGGAACAAGTCATTGAAGTGGTGGGCATGGTGCAGAAGGAGATGGCCGAACGCATGGCCGCCAAGGAAGGCAGCAAGACCTACGGCATTTTGAGCGTATTAATGCAGGCTTGGTACGACATCGATTACCTCTTCACGGTACACGAGAACGTCTTCAACCCGCCTCCAAAGGTGAAGTCGGCAGTCATCAAGATGCGGCGCAACGCCGTAACCGACCTGGGCTGCGACGAGAAGTTGTTTGTGAGCATCGTGAAGCAGGCCTTCAACCAACGCCGCAAGACCATGCGCAACTCGCTGCGCACGATGCTCAGCCCCGACATCATCGAGAACGAGGTCTTCAACAAACGCCCTGAGCAGCTGTCGGTAAAAGAGTTTATTGATTTGACAAATTTGATTGGGGAAAATCCCGTCCAGCATTAATTGGCTTTCAGAGAGGCGCTTTCCTTACGCATGGCATGACGCACCGTAAGGAACGCCGAGGTGCAACCCACCACCAGAATCGTGGCGAAAATCAGCAGCACGTCTTTGAGTTTCAAAAGCACCGGATAGGCATCCACGACATAGCAAACCCGAACTGCTGCTGCAAGAGCACCAAAATGATGCCCAACAGCAATCCGATGATACCACCTGCCACGGAAATCAGCAGGCCTTCATTCATGAAAATCTTCTGTATGAGGCGTTTATCGGCACCCATCGACTTCAAGATTTCGGTGTCCTTGCGTTTGTCAATCATCAGCATGGAAAGCGAACCGACCACATTAAAGGTGGCCAAAATCAGGATGAAAGTGAGGATGACATAGACTGCCCACTTCTCGGAACGCATAATGCGGTAAAGCGTTTCCTGCTGTTCCTGCTGGTTCTTCACAGCGAAGTCCTCCCCTATCACAGCTTTCACTTCCTTTTTAATCTTATTAATATCGGCATTTGCAGCAGTAAACAGTTCCACATTTGACGCTTTATTCTCATATTCAAGCAGTTCCGAAAGCCAATTGAAAGGCACGAGCACCAATTTCTCGTCTTGTTCCTGCTCGGTGGCAAACACGCTGCGCACCGTCAGCACATCAGAGTTGAAGCTGTTTTCAAGGCTCATCTGTGAGGCATTGCCGCGTTTGGGTACATAGACACGAACCATCGCGTATGGATTGTAGGCATTAATGCCAAGATACCATGCCACACCCATTCCTGGCACAGCAAAATCGTATTCTCCATCGGAAAGCAGCAAGCCGTCATCGCCATGCGTGATTTCATTCAAACGCTCAATCTCCTGGTATTCAACGCCCACCCCTTTCACCTGACCAATATGCTGCTTGTCGTTGGCACGAAACAGCGCGTCTTCGGTAATCGTGGGAATCACGTAGTCAACACCTTGAATGTCCTTGAGTTGTCCCAAAGGAAATGTCGTCAAGTCGATGGTCTTGCCTTTCACGGCGGAGATTTGCAGGTCGGGTGTGAGGCTGTTGTTCATCTCCGAAATCACCTTCTCCAAGCCATTGAAAGCCGAAAGCACCACGATAAGCGCAAAAGATCCCACGCTAATACCCAAGATGGAAATCCACGTGATGATATTAATGAGGTTGTGGCTCTTCTTGGCGAGGAGATAACGGTTTGCTATGAACAGCGGCAGTCTCACTTGTCGGGATGCAGCAGGTTGTCGATGTTTTCGATATAGTCGAGCGAGTCGTCCTCGATGAAGCGCAACTCGGGCACGACACGCATCTGGTGACGGATGCGGTTGCCCAGCAAACCACGGATGGCCTTGGCGTTTTGCCCCACTTCCTCCACGACTTTCTTCTTCTCTTCCACGCCGAAGACACTCAAATACACACGGGCATACGAGAGGTCCGACGTCACATTGACACGCGTCACGGTGATCATCAACGAAGGCACCTTAGGTTTCAGTTCCTGTTGGAAGATGTCACCCAGTTCCTTAAGCAACAGCTTATTGACTTTTTCTAATCTTTTGCCGTCCATCTTTTTTTCAGTTGTCAGTTGTCAGTTATCAGTTGTTCAGTTAATGAAAGTGCAAAAATACGAAAAATGTAGGTTTTCAGTGGAATAACACTCATTTTTTATACCTTTGCAAGGACAATCTACAAGATTATGGCACAGGAAATCGAAAGGAAATTCTTGGTTTGCGGCGACTTTAAAGCAGAAGCATACCTATCGACACGCATCATTCAAGGCTATCTGTCAAGCGTTCCTGGGCGCATCGTGCGCGTCAGGGTGAAGGGCGACAAAGGCTATATCACCGTCAAGGGGCAGGCCAACGCCACAGGCGTCTCCCGCTTCGAATGGGAGAAGGAAATCCCTGTGGATGAAGCCTTGGCCCTGCTGGAGTTGGCAGAGCCTGGATGTATTGACAAGACCCGCTATCTCGTCAAGAACACCGATGGCAGGCATGTTTGGGAAGTCGATGAGTTCCATGGCGACAATGAGGACCTCGTCATGGCTGAAATCGAACTCGCAGCTGAAGACGAGCCTTTCGACAAGCCCGATTGGCTTGGCAAAGAGGTCTCCGGCGACCCACGCTACTACAACTCCATGCTGAAAACACATCCCTTTAAGTCCTGGAAATGATGTTTTTTTGTGAAAAAGAACAAAAATCCCTACCTTTGTACACTCATAAACCCTCAATAGCCATGAAAAAGACGCTTTTGCTCCTGCTCCTCCTGCCCTTTTCGTTGTTCGCCCAGGTGACCGACGACTTCTCCGACGGCGACTTCACCCACAACCCCACTTGGTCGGGAACAACGGAAAGCTATATCGTGAACACCAACCAACAGCTTCAGCTCAACGCGGAAGGAGAAGGCACGGCCTATCTTTCCTTGCCCTTCATGGAAACGGAGTCGATGGAATGGCATTTCTGGATTCGTGAGGCTTTTGCCCCTTCGGGAAACAACTTTTCTGATGTGTGGCTCAGTGCTGACAATGCCGACTTGTCGCAAGTGACGCAGGGTTATTTCCTCCGTTTCGGCGAAGGCGGCAGTCATGATGCCATCGAACTGTTCCGCAAGGATGCCGACGGCCAACAAAGCATCTGTCGAGGTGTCGACGATGCCATCGCTGCTTCTTTTGCGGTGTCTGTCAAGGTGAACTGCGACCGCGAAGGCAACTGGATGATCCAAACCTGCTACGACAACTCAGGCATTTACATAATTGAAGCACAAGGCGTTGACGACACATACGGTCGTGGCGGTTTCTTTGGTTTTTGGTCCAAATTCACTTCAAGCAATTCCAAAAAATGCTATTTCGACGATGTTTACGTTGGCCCACACATCGCCGACCATGAGCCACCCATACTCATTACCTGCGAGGTGCTCGACCTCACCCACTTGAAGCTGGCGTTCAACGAAGCCCTCGACGAAACCTCAGCACTCAACCCATCCAATTATTCGGTGGATAATGGCTTAGGTAGCCCCATTTCGGTGACCTTTGGCGAAAACCCGGCCACGGTGGTACTGGAATTTGAACGCGAAATCGGCAACGGCATCAATTATACCCTCACCGTCAGCCATGTCAAGGACTTGTGGAACAACATGATGGAAACGACAACCATGGCGTTCTCAATTTACGAAGCCTCAGAGTTCGACATCGTCATCAACGAAATCATGGCCGACCCCAATCCCGTGGTGGGCCTGCCCGAATGGGAGTATGTGGAACTCTACAACACAACGGAGTTTGGCATCGACTTGAAAGACTGGCACATAGAAATCGGCAGCACCGACAACACCTTTGAAAACTATGTCCTTGCCCCGCACGGCTACGTCATCCTCTGCCACCGGGATGCCGTGCCCGAGCTACGAGAATACGGCGACTGCATCGGCTTTGGCACTTTCTCGGTAGGCAACACTTCCTCTGCGATGTATCTCTACAACAAGGAAAGCGTTTTGATTTCGATGGTAAACTTCAGCAACACCTGGTACCACGACCCCGACAAGGCCAACGGTGGATGGTCTGTGGAGCAAATCGACCCACTGAATCCCTGCGCGGCAGCATCCAATTGGACGGCTTCAGTGGATGCCTCTGGTGGCACGCCCGGGCGGCTCAACTCGGTGAACGGCGAGAACAACGTGGCACCTCAGGTGGAACGCGTGAGCATGTTCTCCAACTTTATCATTCAACTGTGGTTTGACCAACAGATGGATGCTGCTAGTTTAATGGACTTGCAGCATTTCCTCGTGGAAGAGTTGGACGAGCATCCCGACCAGATAGAAACCAACCCCATAGATCCAAATTATGTGGGTCTCGTTTTTGACCATGGCTTCGAGGTGGGCGTGGTTTACACCTTGGTTATTAATGGCCTCACCAACTGCGTGGGAACGGCCATCGAAGCCGACACCAGCGTGTCATTCGGCATCCCCAACGAGATTGCCGAAGGTGACATCCTTATTAATGAAATCCTCTTTGACCCCATCGCCCCTGGCGTGGATTATGTAGAGCTATACAACAACACCGATAAGACCTTCGACCTCAGCACGCTCATGCTCGGCGTCATCAGAGAGAGCTTCCCCAACCCTGCCGACACCACCTTGAAGGAAATCGTCACCGACAGCCGCTTGTTCCTGCCTGGCACATACGTTTTGCTCTCCACCAACAGCGAGATTGTGGGGCAGCAATATGAATGCTCAACGGACAACTTTGTGCAGATGGCTTCGTTCCCGAGCTATGCCAACGCAGGCGGCACCGCCATCCTCATGGGTAAGGACGGCACCATGGTCGATGCGATGTATTTCTCCGAAAAGATGCATTATCCCCTGCTGAAGGTCACCAAGGGCGTGTCGCTGGAGCGTGTGGCTTTCGACCAGCCCTCGATGGATGCCAACAACTGGCATTCTGCCGCCGAGCATGTGCATTTCGGCACGCCGGGCTACGAAAACTCAATGATGCAAACGCCGGAACCTTCGGAAGGGCGACGGTTACGACGACGCCTGTTGCATCAACTACCACTTCGACGAGGCGAGCTACACGATGAACGTATACATTTTCAATGTGGCGGGACAGCAGATTCGTCATCTAGCCAAAGGCGAGCTGGTGGGACAAGAGGGCAGCCTCCTCTGGAACGGTCTCGACGACAACGGCAGCCGCGTCCCAATAGGTGTTTATGTCGTTGTTACCGAAGTGTTCAATTTCGATGGGAAGGTAAAGAAATTCAAGAATGCGGCGGTGGTCGGCACCCGCTAAATCACATGTCCATATTCGACTGTGCCACGATTTCTTTCTTGTCAGGGTCGAAGGCAGTGAGGTTGCCTAAACCCGGCTGGTCGGTCACGTAGACACCGTTGTCCAAGACGATGAAGTCGTGGTCTTGGTTGTTATCGATGACGTGATTGATGAAGCTATAGTCGACGGGGATGTGGCCGTGGATGATCTTCTTGCCGTGTGACTTGTCGTAGTCGACCTTGAAACGTCGCGTCCACATCATGCTTTTCTCGTCCTCGAAAGGGTTGTCGATGTTGAAGTTCATGCCGGCATGGACGAGGATGTAATCCTCCAACTCGATGTAAGGCAAGCAGGCATTCATCCAGTCGATGTACTTCTGGGGTATCTCGCGCGGATGCTTCACACCGAAGCTCGCCAAGGTGGCCTTGGCGCCCACGGCCTCCCATTCCTTCTGCTCGGGATGCTTGCCGAAAAGACGCTTCTTCTGGTCGGCCTCAAAGGCATTCACACACATGTCCTCGTGGTTGCCCTTAATGAAATGCACTTCATATTCCTCTTCTTGCAGGTGCATCAGGTAGTCGATGACGCCCTTGCTGTCGGGACCACGGTCGATGTAGTCGCCCAAGAAATAGAGTTGGTCGTGCTTCGTGACCTTAAGCATGTTTTCGAGCAGCACCTTCAAGGTTTTGGCGCAGCCGTGAATATCGGGGATGATCCAGCGTCGTGACATCAGAACAGGTTGTTGAGATTAAGAGATTCGTATTGTTTTCTTAGCTTGGTCTTGAAAGTCCAACGCACATCGGAGATCCAACGGCGGCACAACTCGCAATAGTCCACAAAAAGCATGTAGGAGAAAAAGAGCAGTACCGTGCCACCCAAGGCCCACATCCATGGTATGTTACAGAACAAAAGTATGGTACCCACAACGAAGACAATGGGGAATAGCACAAACTCCACTCCGAAGCTGACGGTGTTGCTGAAAGCTTTGTCCTTTAACTTTCCCTTGATAATCAATGTAGTAAGCCATACTGGAAGGTTGACCGCTGCCGAGGCCAAGAAGTAAGGCAAACCCAAAAGCAGGACGACCAGCTTCCAAATGAAATTAATCAAAGGATATTTTCTTGCCGTCGACATCACGGAAATCTTTTGCTTTACGCGTTCTTTGGTGAAGGCAATCACGCGTTCAAAGAGATTCTTGGCTTCCTCGGGATGTTCTTCCTTGTATTGCAGCACCTTTTCGACGGTGGCGCGGTTACGGAGCATCTTTTTGTAAAGGCCTCCGGCACGTTTTTCATTCTTCATCTTCACGATTTCCCAGATGGCGTCGTAGTCCTCGTCGTCGGGAATGTAGGTGAATAATTTCGAAATCTCGATGTGGAGCTGGTCTTTCAACAGGTTGATGTTGACAGCCTCGTTTTCCTCGGTGGTGTTTTTGAGGAACTCTGTCACGTTGATAGGCTTGCCGAAGTTAATCATCGCCGTGCTGCGATAGCGGAAATAGTCGCCATATTCGATGGCAGTGGGAATGATGTAAACAGGATGTTGGTCACCAAACTGCTTGCTGGCATCTATGGCGATGTGAAACAAGCCTTTGCCCATGCGCATCAACGAGTGCTTGGTGCGATGCGTACCTTCGGGGAAGAGGTAGAGGTCGACCTGATCGTGAACGACATCTACAGCCTTGTTGAGTGAGTCGTCATTGTTGCGGACGGCTGCCACGCCATTGCGGATGCGAAAGATGGGCAAGATGCGCATAAAGTTCAGCACCTTCGCGACCGTCGGGTTCTTGAAAATGTCGCCTCGCGCGATGAAAACTTTTCGGACGTTATTCGATGACAACAACACCAAGGCATCCATCAACGTATTGCTATGGTTAACACCAAAAATCAGTCCCCCGTCTTTCGGGAGGTTCTCTTTCCCATGTACCTCAAAACGTCGGTAGGAATGTCGCGTATGCCAATTGACATAAGTCAGCAAAATGGAGTATAAATAGTCCGGATCTTGAATTTTCTTGGCCATCTTAGAATCTAAAATAAGAGTACAAAAGTACATATTTATCCCAAACGCACCCTTATTTTTCTTTCAAACCATAAAAATTACTAATTTTACGGCCTCAATGATGAACGAAATGAAGACAAAAACACTTTTCATCCTTGCATTATTGTTCTTATCTTGGGCATTGACATCCTGCCAAAACAAGTCCCAAACCCCTAGTGATAGCAGCATTCCTACCGACACCCTCACCATACTAGAGCATGTTCAGGAAAGGGGCTTTTTGAGAGCGGTGACAAACTGTGAAACCATCAATTACAACACAGAAAACCGAACGCCCTCCGGCTTTGAATACGAATTGCTGAGTGATTTCTGCAAAGACTACGGTCTGGAGTTGGAGATGATTGTCAACGAGAATCTCGACTCCTGTTTTTCCCTCCTCGACTCCTGTAAGGTCGACATGGTGGCGGTGGGCGTAGGCTCCAACAAAGACATGAAACGACGCTTTCTGCTCACCAACCCCATCCTCATGCAGCGCAGCGTACTCGTGCAGCGGCTGCCAAAAGACTGGAACAAGATGTCGACAGCCAACGAGGTGGAGAACCAGCTGCTGCGCTCATCGGTCGACTTGGCGGGAAAAACCATCCACCTGCCGCAAGGCAGCCATGTGGTGAAGCTGTTGGAGCATCTCTCCGACCAAATTGGCGACACCATCTATATTGTAGAATGCGACAGCCTCAACAGCGTCGACTTGGTGAAGGCTGTTTCGTCGGGACAAATCGACTACACTGTGGTGGAGGAATATGTGGCGCGTATGGCCTCTATCGGCTTGAAGGGCCTCGACACCAAGCTGAATGTCAGCGTGGAGCAGCCTTTGGGCTGGGCCATCGGTAACCACAATGGTGACTCGTCCCTCCTCTAT
>CADAPW010000153.1 GCA_902789915.1 uncultured Bacteroidia bacterium
CTGCGATGGTGCCAGGCGTTGGCTTTCATAGCCTGCGAGTCCAGTTGCTCGGCCTTGCGTCTGGTGTATTGGAATGTGATTTCTTTTAACAGGATGGAGACCAGTGCTGCTATCAATGCCAACCATCCTGGTTGGGTCAGTGTGCCGCCTTTAGCCCAAAAAGCAATCTTTTTGGCACCGTCAATGAAGATGCCCACGGCGACAGCGAAGAGCGCGATACCAATGAGGGTGGTCGCCAAGGTCTCGAACTTGCCGTGACCGTAGTCGTGCGACTTATCCTTGGGCTTGTGGCTGATGCGCACGAAGGCCAATACAATGATGTCGGTGACGAAGTCCGACACCGAATGCACCGCGTCGGCAATCATGGCGGAGCTATGGCCGACGATGCCCGCCACAAACTTAAATACCACGAGCACCACATTGACCACGCTACCTAAAAGGGTCACCTTATAGATTTCTTTTTCCCTATTCATTGTGCTTTCTTTTCCGTAAGAATCATGAACAAAATCGCAAACAAAATGAGCGCCACGCCTATGGCGACATTAAGCGTGAAAGGCTCCTTGAAGACCAGCGTCCCGATGAAGATGGCCGTCAGAGGCTCAAGGATGCCGAGCACCGAGGTCTTGGTGGCGCCAACAGCTTTGGTAGCCGCCGCAAGAGTGATGGTGGCGATGGCCGTCGGAAGTACCGCCAACCCCAACACATTAAGCCAGCTGACCGCATCGGGGACTGCATTGAGCTTTATACCGAAGCCCGACAAGGCGAACAGCATCACCGAGCCGATGAAGAAACAATAAAAGGTAAGAGTGAGATTAGGCAACGCCTTGATTTGCTTGCTTTGATTCACGATGACAATAAATAAGGTATAGCACAATCCCGATGCCACCACTAGGGCAATGCCACGCCAGTCGATGAAGCCTCCCCCACCCTTGACAGAAAGCAGAACAGCCCCAGCAACACCCGCAAAGATGGAGACCCATGTCTGCCAAGTCGGGAACTGTCCGAGAAACATCATGATCAAAGCCACCATGATGGGATAGACATAAAGAATGCTCGTGGCAATGCCCGAAGGGATGTATTTGTATGCCTCAAACAAGGTGATGCTACAACCTGTGAACAACACCCCAAGGACAGTCATCAGTCCAAACTGCTTCCATGTGATGCGAATCTGTTTTTTCGCCACCAGCATGAAGGCTAACATTAATAAGGTGGCCACGCCATAGCGATAAAAAAGCAAGGAATTGACGTCCAGTCCCTTGTTGATGACCGGCACACCAAAGAGCGGGTTCATGCCGTAGGTGATGCCTGAGATAATGCCAGCTATATAACCCCAACTAAGTTTATTCTTGTTTTGCATTGTATTCTTTGTAAACCGGCCCTTCGACAGGCTCAGGGACCTTGGATCTTTAAAAACGGCTGCAAAAATAGGAATTTGTTTCGCTGCTTTCGAGAAAAGACATAGTTTTCGTTTTTTTTGCTTGACGATCAAAACTATTTTCATATATTTGCAGAATAAAACATTGTTTATTAACCATTAAAATTCTATAACCATGAAAAAGAAGTTGTTACTTATTGCAATGGCCGCTATTTTGGTGGTGGGATTCTCCTCATGCAAAAAAATGAGATGCCATTGCACCGCTACTGGTCCTGCCAATACTGAAGAAATCCTTGACAAGTATTACCATGACTGCGTCAATATTGCCGAAAATGGACTTGTCATCGAAGACTCGGGAGTTACCGTCACGTGCGAAATCGACGATGATCTCTGGTCTTCAAAGTAACATTTGCTGAATATTTTCTTGACATCTGATTGCCAGTCCGATAAAAAGTTGTACTTTTGCAGCCGAAACCTCGGGTAGGTTTTAGTTAATTCATTAAAAATCAACTTAAAACATTAAATTATGCCTGCAAAAATTAGATTGCAAAGACATGGCAAGAAGGGTCAACCCTTCTATCACATCGTAGTTGCCGACTCTCGCTCGCCACGTGATGGTAAATTCATTGAGAAATTAGGTACCTACAACCCGCTCACCAATCCCGCTCAGATTAACATCAAGTTTGACAGAGCTTTGTATTGGTACAGCATTGGCGCTCAGCCGACCGACACAGCCCGTTCGCTGCTCAGCAAGACCGGTGTCATGATGAAGTATCATCTGATGCGTGGTGTCCAGAAAGGCGCTATGACTGAGGAACAAGCCGAAGTCAAGTTCCAGAACTGGATGAAGGACAAGGAAGCCAGAATGGCTGGCATCGTCAAGGCCAACGAAGAGAAGGCCCGTGGCGAGAAGAAGACCCGTCTGGATGCCGAGAAGCAAGTGAACGAGGCCCGCGCTGCCGAGCTTGCCAAGAAGAGACTCGCTGAAATCGAAGCCAAGAAGGCCGCTGAAGCCGAAGCTGCTGCTGAAGCCGCCGCCGAGGAAGCTCCCGCTGAGGAAGCCCCGGTCGCCGAAGCCACTGAAGCTCCTGCCGAAGCCTAATCGGAATATTTCAGAAACAAAAATAGCCGCTCTGTGGAGCGGCTATTTTTGTTTCATAAACTACGGAAATACAAATAGGCTTCGTTTTTGATGAAATCACGCATTTTGCGGTAAGCGTCGATGGTGTTTTCACAGACAATTTCAGGACATTCATACACCGCATCGAAATCAGAGGAATCGATTCCCTTTGCATCACGAGGAACGTAACCCGACATGTCAACCAAGCATTCTTTCATTACCCTAATCATCATTGGGTCAATGGATTGTAAAGGATTGCGTCCAGCCGATACCACCTCCATCAAAGTGGAATAGTCGCGCAAAAACGCAGCCGCCATAGGGCCACAGCAAGCATCGGTTTCAGAAAGCACCAGAATTTTCATACCCTTGTTAATTGCTGCAAAAATAGGGTGAAAATAGCAAAACGCAAGTTTTTTGTAAAGAAAAGCCGTTATTTTCCGATGATTTACTATCTTTGCACCCTAAAAATAAAAAATCTAAAATTCTACATAATGGGAAGAGCATTTGAATACCGCAAAGCGGCCAAGCTGAAAAGATGGGGACACATGTCAAGAGTGTTCCCGAAACTCGGAAAACTGATCACCATCGCTGCCAAGGAAGGCGGTCCAGACCCCGACATGAACCCTAAGCTCCGCCAGGCCATCCAGAACGCCAAGGCCGAGAACATGCCCAAGGACAACATCGATGCCGCCATCAAGCGCGCCACCGATAAGGACGCTGCCAACCTCGTTGAAATCACCTACGAAGGCAAAGGTCCCTTCGGCATCCAATGCATGGTGGAATGCGCCACCGACAACACCACGCGTACCGTGGCCAACGTAAAGTCGTACTTCAACAAGTGCGGCGGCTCCTTCCTGCCTATCGGCTCGCTGGAGTTCATGTTCACCCGCAAGGCCGTTTTCGAAATCGAGATGCCTGCCGGCATGGACAAGGACGAACTGGAGCTTGAACTCATCGACTACGGTTTGGACGAAATCGTCAGCGAGACTGACGAGGAGGAAGGCACCACCACCACGACTGTCTACACTGCTTGGACCGACTACGGCACCATGCACGACGCTCTCGAAGAGCGTAAGATCAATATTGTGAAGGCCAACCTGCAACGTTTCCCTAACCAGACCGTCAGCTTTACCGACGAACAGATGGTTGAAATCGAGAAGTTCCTCGACAAACTTGACGAAGACGAAGACATCCAGGCTGTCTACACGAACATGGAATAATTTTTTGGAAGCAGTGCCTAATGGGCACTGCTTCTACTTCAACCAAAGGAGAACCTTAAAATGACTGAATGGGAGAAAGCATTAAGCGACAAACTATCCAAGTATTCTGAAGAAGAATTCTATTACATCGACACCAAAGACATCACCAAAGCCGATGAAATCGATTATGGTAGCTCTGGCATCTATATGGAAAGCACCATAATCTACTTGGAGATCAAGAACTTGCAATACATCCTCAAGGAAAATGGTAGAAGGAAGGCGGCACAAGCCTATACGATGCTGCATACCGTAGTCACGGCCATCGCCAAAAATAATGGTGCTATCGTCAACTGTTTCGCCCCTAACGCCATCCTCGTCATATATCCTGGTAAGGAAGAGTCATTCAAGGGAGCCGTGGAAGACGCCATGAAGATTGCCCAGGCATTAAGCGAAACTTTCAAGCACCAGTTCTCCAACATTGCCGGGCTTGAGTTCTCCATGGGCTTAGACCATGGTCATATCATGGGCACCAAGAACCTATCAGACAACAATTTCGACCATATCTCTTGGTTTGGTTCTTGCATTTATAAGGCCATGCGCATTTGCAAGGAATGCGCCCGCCCGTTCTACATCGGCATTTCCGGCTCCATCTACCACAGCCTCGATGAAAGCCTCCGCATCGCCGAACGCCGCATCCTCGGCATCAAGAAGAAGGTCGAAATCTGGACCAAGGTCTCCTACCAATACGAAAATGTCAAGAAGCACCTTTACCAGACCAACCACAAAATTTCGCTTGACGAAGAGTAATAAATTGCCTTTGGTGCGCGTTTTGTTTCCAAAAAACGCATAAATTTGCGATTGGAAACAAGATACCATCTCCTATGAGATTTCAGACAAGGCAGATTATTCGTATCTTATTGATTTTCATATCAACAATAACCTCTTGTGCGGTATTCGGGCAAGAACGGTATTCTTTTATCACCCCTAAAATCGACTCCATCTGCCGCAACACATTGGATTACGTCCGCATCAAGCAGTCGCTGACCTCGCAGCAATATGCCATCGGGCAGGATGCCGAACATCTCAGGCGCACCATCAGCGTCTTGAACCAACATCTGGAGCAGACCCTCAATGAACAAGAAATCGTGGAATCTGAGTTGGCGGCCATCAACCGTTACCTTGATTCGCTCACACCCAAACGACCTGATGGGCCGAGACCCAAGGAGAACATTATCGACATCTTACACGAAAGGCTCTCGTTTCACGGTGCCTATGGCTTAAATATCAACCAGTTGGCGCTTTCCAATTGGGCGGCGGGCGGTGAAAACTCATGGGCTGGTAAAGCTTTCGCCGATTTCTCGCTCACCTATCGCAACAAAAGATTCGAGCAAAAACTCGTTGGTGCTTTCGCCTTCGGCATCTCGCGTTTCGCTGACAAGCGCATTGAGAAACAAGACGACAAAATAGACCTTACCTATGCCCTGTCTTTAAATAGCAAATCGCAGTGGAAACTGACGGCTGTAGTCACTTTCAACACACAGTTTGCCAATGGCTACAAATACCCAAACGACTCCACAGTCATCTCCACCTTCTTCGCACCCGCCTATCTCACGCTTTCAGCAGGTTATACATACAACACCAAAAACGAGCATTTCCAA
>CADAPW010000154.1 GCA_902789915.1 uncultured Bacteroidia bacterium
GCGAGGACGATGAGTAATATTTTCATGGACTTGTTCATGGATTATGGAGTGCAAAGAAACAAAAAAATCCGCAACCCTAGCATTTGCCCGAATTGCGGAATGTCATGCGAAAGCCCGCAATGTTAGTTCATCAATCGGCTGTCGCCCCAAGTGTACTGCGGATAAGCCTTTTTGAGGTCGTTGTAGGAATCCTTCACGTCGCTGCCACCGCTTGTGGCGAACACGTTGAGGGTCTTGCCGCTCAGGTCGTGGGCTTCGATGAAGGTGTTGACGATGGTCGGGGCGGTGTACCACCACACAGGGAAACCAATCCAAACAACATCGTATTCAGCGATGTTCTCGCAATGGCCTTTGATGGCGGGACGCGAGGACTTGTCTTTCATTTCCAGCGTGGAACGCGAGGCCTTGTCGCGCCAGTCGAGGTCGGCGGCAGTGTAGGGCACCTCTGGGGTGATTTCATAAAGGTCGGCGTTGAACTCTTTCGCCAGCTTTTGTGCAGCGGCCTTGGTGTTGCCTGTGGCCGAGAAATAAACTATCAATGTCTTCTTCATATTGTTTGATTGTTGATTTGTTGAATTGTTTAATTGTTGAGAATTTTGTGCGCAGGCTGTCAGTATCAGGCAGCAAGCGGCAATGATTAATGTGATGCGTTTCATAGTGTGTTATTTGTCAATGTTTACAATGGTGTATTTGCGGCTGCCGAGACCGATGGCTTCGGCGTGTTCAATGGTGTGGACACCGTGCTGCTTGTCGATGCGTTTGAGCAAGTCGGTGGGGTCGTTGGTGGCCGTCACTTGTTGGTTGTTAATGATGTCGACGCAAGCCTGGTCGAGGGCCACGGGGTCGGTGGAGGCGAGGATGCCGTAGTCTTCAAGTTTCACGGGGGCGGGATGGTCGACGCAGTCGCAGTCGATGCTCATGTTGTTCATCACGTTGATGTAGATGATGCCTTCTTTCTTCTCGAAGTAGTTTACCACGGCTTGCGCTGCAGCGGCCATGCTCTCAAGGAATCCGTCCTGGTCACCGATGTATTCTTGCGTCCAGAGTTTGCCCATGTCGAGCACTTCCATCTTACCCGAGGAGTGGATATAGGCCTTGCCGTTCTGACTGGCGCAGCCGATGGAGAGGTTTTTCAACGCACCGCCGTAGCCGCCCATCGGGTGACCCTTGAAATGGTTGAGGGCAATCATGAAGTCGTAGTTGGACATGTGTGAGCCCACGATGTCGTACTTGAGGTGCGTCGAATCTTGCACGGGGATGCGCATCTCGCCTTCCTCGTCCATAATGTCCACCTTGAACATAGGAGTGAAGCCATGGCGTTCGATGACCTTCCAGTGGTTGGCCGAATTGTTGCGGTCGTCTTTTTCGTCACCGGGACCGCTACTGTAGGCGGTGTTGCACTCAACGATGGTGCCGTCCACCTCAAATACTAAGTCCTTGATGAGTTCGGGTTTCAGGTAGTTGGGGTTGCTGCCCTCACCAGTGCTCATTTTGATGGCCACGCGCCCTTTTGTGGGAACGCCCATCGCCTTGTAAATGTTGACCAACCCTTCTGGGCTGATGTCCTTGGTCAGATAGACGACCGATTCTTTTTGCTCGTTTTGGGTATTTTCCATATTGTCAGTAGTTTGATTGTTGTCGGTTTGACTTTTGTTCGATGGTCCGGAGCAGCTCACCGCAAAAAGCAGGGTTACGGCTGCGAAGATAATACTTTTTACTTTCATGATGTTAGGGTATTTGATGCAAAACTAATTAAAAACTGTGTCCCAAGTCTTTGCCCATGTAGCGTATAGTCATCTGCACATTCAAAGAAAAAACAATTCTTGTTATTCTTCCAGCATACGCTGAATGTCAGCTTCCAATTCCGTTGGCGAGACCATAGGCTCAAAACGCATAATGTTCTTACCGTCTTTGGAGACCAAGAACTTGCAGAAGTTCCAACGGATGGCATCGCCTTGGTCGAAGCCTGTGCCGGTCTTTTGGTGAATCTCGTCAAGCATGGCTGCAAAGTCCTCGGTGCCCTCAGGATAGCCCTTGAAAGGTGCTTGTTCCTTGAGGTAAGTATAAAGCGGGCTTTCATTCTCTCCATTGACGTCAACCTTGTCGAACAGCGGGAAAGTGACATTGTAGTTCAACGAGCAGAAGCTCTGAATCTCTTCGTTGGTGCCAGGCTCTTGACCTAAGAACTGGTTGCAGGGGAAGGCCAGGATTTCCAGACCTTGGTCTTTGTACTTCAGATAAAGGGCTTCAAGTCCTTCGTACTGTGGGGTTAGTCCGCATTTGCTTGCCACATTAACGATGAGCAACACTTTGCCCTTGTAACTGGCCAGCGATACATCACTGCCGTCAATGTCTTTGACTGTGATGTCATAGATACCGCTAGTCTGTTCGACTACAGGCTCAGTTTCTTCCGCGACTTGGGCGGTTTTGTTGTTTTGGTTGTTGCAGCCTGTGGCCATTGCCAGGACGAAGGCTGCCAGGATAATCATTGTCTTTTTCATGCTGATTCTTCTTTAAATATGATACAAAACTACAATTTTTCTACAAACCGCCCCACCAATGCCTCGTATGGATAAAGCCCGTCTGCATCGGCACTCAGTCCTTTGAGCCGGATAGGAAACACCATGGGCGGATTCTCTAAATCCAGCAGTGTCATTTGGCGTAATTGCTCGGTGCTTTGATAAACGAGGTTGAGCGAAACGAACAGCTGCCCTTCGGCATTTTCCCATTTTTCAATGACCAGTTTGCAGCCGATGGGCGTCTTTTTCTCGATGGTCTTCGGCAGGCTATAGTTTTCAGCTTCCAGCGCGGCCAACACGCTGCCGATGTTGGAGTCGTGGCCACAAAGGAAGGTGAACTTGCGCCCGTCGTGTTTCAATTCCTCCAGCATCGTCCGCAGGAGGGGATGCGCCACCTGACAAGCCACCGCCGGTGCAGTGAACAACACATCACCATACCAGTCCTTGATGGCAGAGATGCTTTCCCAATCCTCCCAAGTCAGCGTGTGGCCGAAGGCGGCTCTCATCGCATCAGGTTCCTCGTAATATTGCAGGACGAGCGCATCGGCGGCTTGACAAGCGAGGCGCAACGAGCCACCCATGCCAGGCTCGCGATTCTTAACAAGGTACACATGTGCATCGTCGGTGTGGAAATGGCAGGTGTCGCCGTCATGGCAGGCAGCACTTTGTTCCATGTCGAGCACATGTTCCAACACCTTGTAATTATATGCCATCTTCTCGCCAATACCGAGCATGCCTTTTTCTCCGCCCATTGCGGTAATCTGTTGCTTGGCAAGGGCTTTGAAATCCTCACCGTCATCCGTAATCTGTGGTGCAAACACCGAATCCATCTTACCCAATGCGCAATGGTGTTCAATGCGGACATTGGCCACGGGCAGCATTCCGGAGGAGAAATATTGTGCCGTGGCGATGGTACGTTGCAGGGAATTGGCATAGAAGCGCATGGCGCCTTCGTCGGGGATTTCGTTTTCTTGCATAAGCCTCTCGCTGACGAGCCATTTGCGGAAATACTGGCCCATCATCGTCTCCGATGCGCCGCCTCGCAACGAAAGTTCGCCGGGTGCTGATGACCAATGGTACCATTCGTGTGGCGTAATGCGTTGCAATGTTGAATGCCTTCCCGAAAGAGGAGAACGGATGTTGTGCCGGCTCAGCACCACGACTTGTTTTAAAGTGTAACGCTCATGGAACTCGTCAGAACGATGAATTTGGGCAAAGGCAGGGAATGAGACTACCAACAAAACAAGACACAATATGATTTTTGTGGCTTTGGACATAGACTTATGTTTGCCTGCAAAAGTACAAAAAAGCTGAGGCAGGATTACATTTTTTTTGCGTTTTCAAACTTTTATCCCTATTTTTGTCGCCCTATGGATAAGGTTAAAGTCATTGAAATCAAGAAAAGCGTCTTTGCTGATAACGACAAGGATGCGGGCGATTTACGCAAAGAATTGAAAAATAGGGGAGTATATCTCCTGAATTTGATGTCGGCTCCAGGAAGTGGGAAGACCACTACCCTCATCCAGACCATCAATCGGATTAAGGATAAGGTTCGTGTAGCCGTGATGGAGGCAGACATCGATAGCGACGTGGATGCCATCAAGATCAAGGAAGCGACAGGAATTCCTTCTATTCAACTGCATACTGGTGGCATGTGTCACCTCGATGCTGAGATGACGCGTCAGGGTTTGGATAATGTGGCACTGGAAGATGCCGACTTGGTGATTCTTGAAAACGTGGGCAATTTGGTCTGTCCCGCTGAGTTCGACACAGGTGCTGTGCGCAACGCCATGATCCTCTCTGTGCCCGAAGGCGACGACAAGCCGCTGAAGTATCCGCTGATGTTCACCGTATGCGATTTGGTGATTGTTAATAAGATTGACGTGATGCCTTATTTTGATTTCGACCTGGAACGTTGCAAGGAATACATCCACCAGCGTAATCCTAAGGCCCAAGTCATCCCCATTTGCGCAAAAACCGGTGAAGGCGTGGATGCCTTCGTCCAATGGCTCCTCGCCGAAGTCAACGCCTGGAAAAACAACTGATAACTAAACAACTCCAAACTGAACAACTGACAACTGAACAACTCCAAACTAATTATATTATGCCCGAAATGTCAACCAAGTTTGTCCCCAAACATAAAGGCGACAAAAACCCGAACCCGAAACTGTTGAAATTTGTCCGTCACGTCACGGACCGTATCCCCGGAAAAATCAAGATGGACACCGATGCCCCAGAGTATTGGGGGCTCGCCTGCATCTTCGAGGACGAGATGGACGCTGCCACCCGCGAGGCCTCGTTGGATTTGCTCTTAGACATGCTTCCCGGTAACTTCTTCAAAGTGAGAGAGCATCACCGCTATGCCGAATTGCATGAGCTGAACGCCAAGAATCACTACACCCCCGACGACAAATCCTTTGATGAACTTCTGGACAAGCTGGCCTATTTCGGCATGTTGGAGTACGACTACGGCGACAAATACACCAAGGAAGGACCGGTGGCCGGCACTTCGTTTGAACGCGACGCCCGCATCTACTGGGTGCCGATGTTTGTCCCAGGTTCAGCAGAATATACCAACATGAACGTGGAGCTGATGGACAAACACCCCGAGCTGGCCATGTTTTTCGAGCGCATGACCTTCCTGCCTTTGGAAAAGGTTACCCCAATGGTGCCCATGGGTGGCAGCGGTATCGGCATGCACGTGATTCCCGTCGAAAAAGCCATCTCGATGGAAAACGAGACTGCCGACATCGAGCATATCTCCTATTGGCTCAAGCGCTATGAAGG
>CADAPW010000155.1 GCA_902789915.1 uncultured Bacteroidia bacterium
ATATACCGACCCGAGCGGATGGGTGCTGGTAGGCGGCATGACCCCGAGCAATCCTTTCCATGATAATTGGGGGCAGAACTTTGGTGAGAAGATATATACTATGTCATCATTTTCATTGTTGGATTTCCATCATGATGTTGTCCAAGATATATTGGTCGCTCATTAAGTGAAGGCCGTATTTCGGGTCGGAAAGCTGTTGGTAGGTGATGGTGGAATAAAACAGATCCAACGCCCGCTCGGCGTCAATTTGCAATGTCTCGGCAAGCATTATGATGATGTGGCTTTGTTTGCGCCAAAGTACGGTGTCTCTCATTCTTCATCCTCCAAGTTAGGTGAATAACTCTCTATAAACTGTAGATAATGGTCAATGACGGACTGGCTGAGGATACAAAGTTGATGGTTCACTTTTTTGTATTGTAGTTGGCCCAAAGCCTGTTCTGCGGTTATGATTCCTTTCTCATAGTCTTCAACAGTGTCGATGACGTTGTCGTTGGCCACGCCGCCCTCGATAACATCGTATTCCGATGAATAGTCTTTGCCACGACGGCAATCCACTACATAGTTCAGCCAATCAAGATCGTATGATGGAAAGATTTTATACCGGACGCCGTCTAATCTTGCGTGTTCCTCGTCGAAACGGAAAACACTTACAACTGGTTTGATGTTTCTTCCTTTCCGGCTTGCGATGATGGCAGCCCAAGCTTCGGCCTGTTCCTTGATGTTTGTGAGATAAAAGCCCTGGCCGAAGTCGAGGTTCCGTCGACCGGCTTTTGCTAGGGGCTGTTGAACCTCCATGTACGAACCGTGGTAAAACGTGATCATAAGTTGTCCTCCTTTGCTTCCTGCTCCCAATTGTTAAGTGTCTCAATGGTGTCGTCCACCACCCATTCAAGGCTTTGGGTGTGAAGTTGGTCATAATATCTGAATAGGCGTTTGTGGATCAGATCTTGTAGTTTTAGCCTGTCGTGCATTCTTTTGCCGCTGATCTTTTCCTTTTTCGCACTAGCTTCGATGGCCATCACTGCGAAATGGACTTTGCGATAGGTGTCGTTTGATAGTTGGGTTGTCATGAGCGATCTGGTTTTTAACTGCCTTGAATCTTCGATTTCATTTGCAAAAATACTCAATAATTCGATTGATGCTATATGGAATTGATAAAAAGAGCTGAGTTATGACGCCTGGGGCAACCTTCGCGACCCTGAGACATGGACTTCTCCAAGGTCAAAAACACCCCGTTTTTTCTTGTCAGCATACCCATATCATCCTGCTTGGAGATATACCTTATCCTATCGGGAGATATGGGGTTCCCGATAGGATTTGGCGATTTTGCGGCGCAAATTTTATTTTTTGCGGTTTTGTGACAAGTGCTGCACAAAAGCCCTTGCAGGGTGTTTTTTTATGTGTATTTTTGCATCGTCATAAGGAACGGATCCACCCCCTGACGTACTGGGTTTTATTCTCTAAAACCTAATCAAAGTGAGTATCGTTGTAAAAGCACAACAACAGAATGTGCACAACCTGAATGGCAGTGGCATCACAGAGCCCGCCTACGTCCTACGTCCTGTTCGCTACACCACCATGAAAGCCGCCGACATCCTCAACTATTGCTCGGCCAATTCCATCGTGCCTAAAACCTACCTAAGCGCATCATTGGTCGCCATCGCGCAGTGCATCGAGACATTCTTGCTCAACGGGCACTCGGTGGAGTTCCCAAACTTAGGTATCTTCAGCCTTACCTCAAAGGGCATCTCCGAGGCCGACATCAACAAGGTGGGTGTGGAACAAATCAACAAACTTAATGTGCGCTTCCTGCCCTGCTCCCAACTCAAGGCGGAAGTGGAAGCCGTCACCCTCGAGTTCGACGGCATCTACGACATCGCCGGTGTAGAGGTGGTGGGCAACCGCGCTGACGGCGGCAAGCCCAAGACGTACAAGTATTACAAGAAAGTTCGTCGCAACCAAACCGCCAACAACATCGCCACCACAACGGGCGACATGCAGCAGCACAGCGCAACCGAAAAGGAGAACCAAGGATGAAAACACTGACTCCTTTGCACAAAGAGGCCATCCAGTATGCCACAGCCGTTGGCATGCTGGTGGCCGGACTGGCCCTCACCGTGACGGGCTTCATCGTCGAACCCCTGGGTGAAATCTCCGACAGCGTTCTCTATGTCCTGGCCCAATGCTTCATCTATGCCGGCAGCATCTTCGGCATCGGACTTTACGTCAACACGAAGTTTGACGCATTGAAAAAACAGATCCATAGCGAAAATCCGAATGAGACGCATAGATGAGATCATCGTGCACTGCACCGCCACGCCACAAGGCATGGCGGTGACGGTCTGTGGCTTGCTTACCTGGTATGCGCAAGCCATCGGGCATGTCGTCGAAGTGGAATACATCAACAGGGTTTTCCAATTTGAGAAGAGGGGCTTCAAGTGTTATGGCAACGACATCTACGCCACCAGCATCAGGGAGGTAGCATGAAAAGCCATTCACCTAACCTGTTCCTGACGCGAACGCAGTTCTACGAAAACTGCACCGTCGGGAGGCTCACCGAGGCCCAAGGTCATCTGATTTGCATGACCTTGGAGCCTCGTTGGCGCGACATTGCGGCTGGACAGCGGTGGATAAGAGGAAAAACCTGTATCGCAGCAGGTGATTATCCACTCCTCTATGAATATGATGCCAGGTTGAAGTACCAGTGCTGGCGTCTTGGTAAAGCAGGAGTTTCCTCTAAGACCAGAATCTGTTTTCTGTCAAAGAGTGGATCTACACCACAACAAACACAAGGCGATATCTTATTGGGATTTCTCCACCCCGAAGACGAAAAAGACGGTAATTTTGAAGGCTTGCTTCATCGTCCCCATGTCGCATTTGCGCGCTTGCTCGCGTATTATACGACATTGAGGGCCAATCACGGGGATTTGGTTGTGCGCATAGAGCCACCCACACTGCAACCATCTATCAAACCGGCCGTGGAAAGCCCCGACATCGCATTTAACTCTAAGATACTGGAAGACTACATCCTTCAAACCTTATGACACAATGAAAACCAAACTAAAAGTTGAAGAGCGCATGGTGCGCACCGCCCAAGGCGACTTTATGATACGTTATTATACCCAAGTGGATTACGACTCCCATATCCTTGCAGACAAACTATTGAAAGACCTTGAAAACCAAACGAACATACCCGTCAATCAGATTCTATCCTGCCTAAAGGCCTTGGGAGAATACATGAAGGAAAATCTACCCAATGGGTATATTTTGGAAGTGCCATATATTGGGCTTTTCAAACTCATCGCCAATGCCGCCACCACCGATGACCCCAAAAAGGCGGGTAAGGAGGCTGTAAGAAAAATCCGAATCAATTATCTCGCCGATGTGGATTTGAAAAAAGCGATTTAATTCCCCGCACAAGCCGCCGTAGCCACGCTAATCACAATCCCAGGAACATTTTCCAATTGGTGGGCGCACGATTCAAGTGTTGCACCCGTAGTCAGCACGTCGTCGACAAGGAGGACGTGCTTTCCTTTTAGCTCATCGGCAAACCGCACCTTGAAGATGTCCTTCACGTTTTTGAAACGTTCCTCGGCTGACTTATGGGTCTGCGTCTCGGTATAAACACCTCTGACTAAATATTTATCGCCAACGGGTATGCCCGTCGCCTCATGGATGCCGAACGCTATCACCAGGCTTTGGTTGTAGCCGCGTTGCCTCTCGCGCTTGGGATGCAAAGGCACGGGGATGATGTAGTCGATGCCCTGGAAGAGCGGCGCGTCTTTGATGCTTTCGCCGATTTGTTCGCCGAGAAACATCCCAGCATATTTGTTGCCTTTGTATTTCAGCTGGTGGATGAGGTGCTGCACCTTGCCTGACTTGGCGAAGAAAAAGCACGAGGTGGCGGCATGGAGACGGACACGTCCATAGAAAGATTGTGCCACAGGGTTGTCGGGATGGTGTTCGTAGCCTGTGCGGGGCAGGGTGTAGCGGCATTTCAGGCAAACTGTGTCCTCGTCTTTCAGCAGCGGCTCGCCACAGGCGGCACAGACACGTGGATAAAAGAGGTTGAGGATGCTGTAAAGCCAGTCGCGAAAGGTCATGGTGTCATTGTCCTATTTTGATGTATTTCTTTCGTGGCACCTTGGGCTTGTTGTCTTGTGACCCTTCAAAGTCGTACAAGTGGTACTCGATGGCGTAGTCGAGCGAGTCGGGGAGAAGCTCGTCGGTGCGGCCTTGCTCGCGCAACACTTCGTTGTACATCTTTCGGTTGCGTTTGAGTGTGGATTGGAAACGCGCTGTCCTGTTGTATTTGTCGTAAAGATACTGGATTGGATTGGCAGTGATGGTGGGCTTGCCATTGCCTACGGGCTTGTGGCTCAGCCAGAGGTCCTTAAGGTCTTCGTCAAGGCGTTTCAACTCGTCGGGAGTCTTGATGCTCGGCATGTTGATGAGCATTTCCTTGAAACCCTCATAGTTGCTGAAAGGCAGCACGGTCACCTCGCGCAGGGTGATGGTCTCGGGACGCAGCCGGATGACGAGCGTGTCGCTGGAGGTAATCGTCGTGTCGATGGCGACAAGCCGACGGGAATAGCCGACGCAACTCACCCACAGCGTGTCGGTGGGGTAGGCCAGTATGTGGAACCAGCCTTGCAGGTCAGTGATGGTGCCGCAATGCGCCATCTTGCTGATGACGTGGGTGTTGCGAATGGGGTATAGGCTGTCTACGGTGACCACATAGCCATAGAAATCCACACGCGTTTTTTCGTCTTTGTCTTGTGCGAAGGCGGTGGCACAACACAACAATAATAATATGGTGAGCAGCTGTTTCACTCCTTGTGATTTTGGTGGCGAAGATACAACAAATAACAAACGCAGTAAAGAGATTTTTATTTCATTGTCCTTTTTGTATCATTTTCTCCAAGCGAGCATACCATTCCTCCCCGAATTTGCGAATCATCGGCTCGC
The DNA here is from genome assembly GCA_902789915.1 of uncultured Bacteroidia bacterium. Taxonomy (GTDB): domain Bacteria; phylum Bacteroidota; class Bacteroidia; order Bacteroidales; family F082; genus Limimorpha. Next base: position 4,969 of record CADAPW010000155.1, read on the forward strand.
GGAGGAACTTCCACAACGGGATGCCGTCACGTTCGCCCTTGCGTTTGGCGGGCACGCACACACTCCATTCGTGGTAGAGGATGTGGGTGAAACCGTCTTTTTCCACCAAGCGGATAGGGTAGAGGTGGCATGAAATCGGCTTCCAGAAGTCGCATTTGCCTTCCAGATAGGCTTTTTCGATAGCACAGAGGGCGGTTCCGTTCTCGTGGAAGTAAACGAAAGCGCATTCCTCGCCGTTCACCAAGGGCGTGACAAGCTCGCCCGTCTCGTCGTAATCGTAAACATCGTTGTCTTCTACGACTTTGATGCCTTCGGGGCGCATATAGGGCTTGATG
>CADAPW010000156.1 GCA_902789915.1 uncultured Bacteroidia bacterium
ATGTTACCCACTTCGAGGCAGGGGAACACGAGGGTGTTGGCCTTACCAGCGACGGGGCTACCCGGGGCCTTGCTCGAACCGACGGACGGCACGATGGCGGCATCGGCTTGCAGCTCACCGTCGAGGATGAGGTCGGGACGGCGTTCCTTGGCGATACGCGTGGCTTCGATGACCTTATCGACGACTTCATGCTTGGCGCTGCCCTTGGTGGAGAAGCTTAGGATGGCGGTGACGGGGTCGATCTTGGCGATGGCCTTGGCGGTGTCGGCGGTGCAGATGGCGATTTCGGCCAGTTGCTCAGCGGTCGGCATAGGCGTAACGGCACAGTCCGCGAAGACCATGCGGCCATCGGTGCCGTAAGGACAACCTTCGGGCAGGAACATCGTGAAGGCGCCGCTGACGCAACTCACGCCAGGCACCGTCTTGATGATTTGCAGGGCGGGACGGAGCATGTCGCCCGTGGTGCTGCGGGCACCACTGACGAGACCGTCGGCCTCACCAGCCTTCACTAGCAGGATGCCGAGATACATGAAGTTGCCAGCCAGGTCGTAGGCCTGTTCAGGGGTCATGCCTTTGGCTTTGCGGATTTCGAAGAGGAGGTCGGCGTATTTCTGACGATCGGGGTTGTTCATCGGGTCGATGATACGGGCCTTGCCGATGTTTTGGAGGCCGAACTCGGCGGTCATTTCCATAATCTTTTCGGCGGGACCGATGAGGATGATGTCGGCAACGCCGTCAGCCAGAAGACGGTCGGCGGCTTTCAGGGTACGGGGTTCGTCGCCCTCGGGGAGCACAATGCGCTGCTTGTTGGCCTGCGCGTTGGCAATGATTTCTTGCATTAAGTTCATTTCTCGATGTTTAATTGTTTATTATTAAACTGTTTGTTTTGCTTTTGAAACGGGGCCTTCGACAAGTTCAGGCACCCTTTATAAATGAGGTAAAGGCGAAGGTCCCTGAGCTTGTCGAAGGGCCGTAATCATTTTGGTTGCAAAGTTATAAAAACTTTGTGTCGGTTTGCAAAATATCCATTATTTTTGCAGCGCAATTGAAAGCCATCCATGCCGCAGTACACCGACATATTCTATCAAAATCCCTTCGTTGAGATGGTTCAACCTGTTGATACCATGCAGGTTGCAGATACAATTCTTGCAGCCGATACCATCGCTTGCGACAATGTGGTGCCGAGTTTCATCACGTCGGGCTTCAACGGCTCCATCAGTCCTTTGCCCCGCATGAGTTATGAGATTTTGGAAGGGTGGAATCTGGCTCTTTTGGGAGTGTTGTTGCTTCTCATCGTTCTCAACAAACAACTGTATCCCCGTCAGTTTCGTCAGGTGCTGTCGATTCCTGGAGGCGTGGCCCATACCAATCAGCTGCTGAGGGAATGGAACCCTATGCGCAGTTTTTTGTGTGTGTCGTTCACTTTGGGCTACATCCTGCTGATGGCGTTGTTTGTCCAAAAGAGTTGTGTGGTGCTCTCGCATGATGTCATGAAATACAATGGCTTGCAGATGTTTGGCATTCTTGGGGCTGCCACGGCTGCATGGGTGTTGCTCCGGCATTTTACCCTACGCTTTGTCAATTGGCTTTTCGACACGCACGACACCTTCGACCGCCAGATGACCGTGCAGTATTCCGTGTCCATCTTCTCCCTCTTTGTGATGGTGCCAGTGACGCTGTTACTCCTCTACAATCCAACGAAATATTTTATTTGGATAGGCCTCGCCGTGGTAAGTGTAGCGGCGATTTTAAGACTTGTCATGGGAATTTTGGAGTCAAGAGTTTCAACAAAAACACCTACGTTTTATATTTTTTTGTATTTTTGCGCCCTCGAAATCGCACCGGTGGCAACGCTCGTGACGGCAGGCTTGCGCTATTTTAGTCATGGTTCTGTGTTTTAATGAGTTATACACTCCGATGTGGGAAGAATTTAGTTAAAGAGACACACTAAAAGCAAGAGAAAAAAGATGAAGATTAAGTCCATTCTGGTGTCGCAGCCCAAACCTGCAGACATTTCGAAGACACCTTTTGCCGATATGATGAAGAAATATGGTGTCAACTTCACTTTTGAGAAATTCATCAAACTTGACGATGTCACCGCGAGCGAACTGCGCCAAGAACATATCAAACTCCCAGAATATACGGGTATCATTCTCACCAGCCGTAATGCTGTCGACCACTTCTTCCGTGTGGCCAAGGAAATGCGCTATAATGTGCCCGAGACTTTGAAGTATTTCTGTATCAACGAATCGACTGCACTCTACCTGCAACGCTATGTGCAATACCGCAAGCGCAAGGTGTTTTATGGTAACCAGACGTTGAACGACCTTATCGACATCATGAAGAAGCACAAGGACGAGAAGTACCTCTATGTTTGCTCCGACATCAGTTCTGATGCCACCACCGACATGCTGACCGCCGCCAAGCTCAACTTCACCAAGGCCGTGATGTTCCGCACCGTGCCTGCCGAACTGAAGGACAAGATAAAAATCGGCGACTACGACATGCTGGTGTTCTTCAGCCCTGCTGGTATTCACTCGTTGAAGGAGAACTTCCCTGAGTTTGTGCAGAATGAAGTGGCCATTGGCGGCTTCGGCGACGCCACCTGCCAGGCCATCGTTGATGCTGGCTTTGACCTCAGCTTCCGCGCTCCCACCCAAACGGCACCTTCCATGACCATGGCCATCGAGGAGTATGTCGCCGCCGAGTACAAAAAGAGCAAGAAGAAATAATCTGTTGATGCTCAAAACCTTCCACTTATGGTCTCTCCCGAAGGTTTACCTAAATATGAACGTATCTGCAAGGAAAATGACATCAAGTCGCTTTTCGACCAAGGCGTGGGTGTTTCCGTCTATCCCTATCGAGCTGTTTTCCTGTTCCATAGCAACGCGAGCCGTCCTGTCACTGTGAGGCTATTGGTGTCGGTGTCGAAGAAACGTTTCCATCATGCCATAAGTCGCAACCGAGTGAAACGCCTGATGCGCGAGGCATGGCGACGCAACAAGGCTCCGCTTTACGAAATCTGCCAAAGGGATAATATTTCGGTGGACGTTGCGTTGGTATATACGGCCACTGTCATCCACACTTATGGTGAACTGCTGAATAAGACACAGAAAGCCGTTCTTGAAATTGGAAAATGGTATGAAAAGCATAGCAAAGCTACCCGCTAAGTTCCTGATTCTGCTGATCAGGCTATATCAGGTGACATTGTCACCATGGCTCGGAAAGAGTTGCCGTTATGTCCCTACCTGCTCCAACTACGGCATCGAAGCCATCGAGAAATACGGCTTCTTTAAAGGCGGCTGGCTTACCTTTAAGCGTATCCTCTCATGCAACCCTTGGGGCGGCAGTGGCTACGACCCAGTCCCATAAGGGATTCCCTTCGGGAATGGAAACAGGAAAAGTTTTATATTGCGGCGGCAAGAGGATGCAACTGGTTAGATGCTGTTTGAAGCCGCCGCGAACTGAAAAAATGGAGAACTCCATTCCCGAAGGGAAACTTTTGAAGAATATAAATAACTGAAAATGAAAAGAATAAAATCTATCGTCCTGGTAACCGCCCTGCTCCTCTCCGTCGGCGTCTACGCACAAGAGAAGCAGAACAACTTCGAAATCGCCAAGAGCCTCGACATCTACAACAGCCTCCTTCGTGAGCTGAACCTCAACTATGTCGACGAAATCAACCCCGGAGAACTCAACGAGACTGCCATCAAGGCCATGCTCGACGGCCTTGACCCATACACGGTCTTCATCCCCGAGTCCGACATTGAGAACGCCAAGTTCATGACTACGGGTGAATATGGCGGAATTGGTGCACTCATCCAATATGATGGCGAGTACACCCGCATATCCGAGCCTTACTTCGGCTGGCCGGCACAAAAGGCAGGTCTCATTGCCGGCGATGTCATCCTTGAAGTGAACAGTGTTGACTGCAAGAAGAAAAACACCCAACAGGTGAGCGAGATGCTAAAGGGACAGCCTGGCACCGAGTTGACGATGAAAGTCAAGCGTTACGGCGAAGAGAAGCCTTTAATCAAAGTGCTGAAACGCGAAAAGGTGAAAATCGACAATATACCTTATTATACTGTGTTCAACAACGGCGTGGCTTACCTCTCGTTGAGCGGTTTCACTCGTGATGCGGCCAAGGAGATGAAGGAGAAATTCCTCGAGATGAAGAAAAACCATGAACTAAAGGGTTTCATTCTCGACTTGCGAGGCAATGGCGGCGGCTTGATGAACGAGGCCGTCGACATCGTCAACCTCTTTGTCCCCAAAGGCAAGATGGTTGTCTCCATGCGTGGCAAGGCCGCCAACGCCAACAGCGTCCATCCCACGACAAACGAGCCTGTGGACCTTGAGATTCCGTTGGCAGTCCTCGTCGACGGCAACAGTGCCTCGGCCAGTGAGATTGTGGCCGGAGCCATCCAGGACTACGACCGCGGTGTCATCATCGGTGAAAGGACCTTCGGCAAGGGCTTGGTGCAGAACATCTTGCCGCTGAGCTACAATACCCAGATGAAGGTGACGGTGGCGCATTATTACATCCCCAGTGGCCGTTGCATCCAGGAAATTGACTACTCACACAAGAAAGACACCACACAGGCTAAGACCGACACCTTGGGTAAGGCCTTCACCACCGTTGGCGGACGCACCGTCTACGAAGGCCACGGCATCACTCCCGACGTGAAAGTGAAACGCGACCCGTATGCCACGGTGACGGCCTATCTCTATGGCAAGAGCTATATCTTCGACTATGCCAACAAGTTCTACAGTGAGCACAAGACCATCGACTCCGCCGACCGCTTCCAAATCGACGAGGCCACCTACCAGGACTTCATGAAGTTTGTGAAAGACAAGAATTTCAGTTATACCACCGAGAGCGAGAAAGCCATCGAGAAGCTGAAGAAGGTGGCTAAGGATGAAGGCTATCTTGACAAGATTCAGCCACAAATCGACTTGTTGGAAAAGAACTTCGCCGCCGAGAAGGAGAACGACCTCATCAGCAACCGCAAGGACATAGAAGAGCTGCTGCGTTCCGAGATTGTGGGTCGCTATTATTTCCAGAAAGGTCGCATCATCTCCTCGTTGAACGATGACCTCGACCTGAAGCGTGCCTTTGAGATTCTGCTCAACACCAACGGCAAGGACGAATACCACAGCATCCTGAGTGGCAAGTGATGACCTCGCAGGCTTCCATACGGCCCTATCTGAACCAGGCCTACCTCTTGGGTCTGCTGATGGTGGCTGTGGGCCTCACCCTCTCGCCCTTCTTGATGGGCATGTCGCAGTTTTGGTTGGT